>CP071184.1:5600238-5970476 GCA_017298655.1 Alicyclobacillus curvatus | reverse complement strand
GATTTGTAGACCATGAAGTGATGCGGGCAGTTCATCGGACGCAGGACCAGTTCTTCGTTATCCATTTGCATCGGCGGAAACATGTCTTCATGGTAGTGTTGCCAGTGCCCTGAAGTCTTGTACAATTCCACGTTTGCCAAAACTGGGGTGTACACGTGGTTGTAACCAAGCCGTTCCTCAAGGTCAACGATGTAACGCTCGACAGTGCGCCGAATGGTGGCACCTTTGGGAAGCCATAATGGTAGTCCTTGACCGACTTCCTTCGACAGCATAAACAGCCCAAGTTCCTTGCCAAGACGGCGATGATCTCGTTGCTTCGCTTCCTCGAGCAGACGCAAGTGTTCGTCAAGCTCAGATTTCTTCGCAAACGCAACGGCATAAATTCGTGTCAACTGCTCACGATTTGAATCCCCTCGCCAGTAGGCGCCAGCGAGCGACATCAGTTTAAACACCTTGACGTGACCGGTTGATGGGACATGCGGCCCGCGGCACAGGTCTACGAACTCCCCCTGCTTGTAAATAGAAAGAACCTCGGATTCCGGGAGGTCTTGAATGATTTCAACCTTGAAACGGTCTTCACGGTCGGAAAACATCTTCAGCGCCGCGTCGCGGGAGATTTCTTCGCGAACGACAGGGTAATCTGCGGCAATGATTTTCGCCATCTCTGCTTCAATCACGGGCAAGTCTTCGGGGGTGAAAACGTGATTTGCGAAGTCGTAGTAGAACCCATCCTCAATCACGGGACCAATGGCAAACTTGGTGCCGGAAAAGACTCGGGATACGGCCTGCGCCATGATGTGCGCAGCGGTATGGCGCATCGTCTCCACGCCCTCTTTATCCTTCAAGGTGAGGATTTCGAGTTCCACCCCATCTTGCACCTCACGCGATAAATCGACAACCTTGCCATCGACTTTAGCAGCCACGGCCTCTTTGAAGAGACGCGGACTGATGTCTCGTGCAATGTCCGCATACGTTGTGCCAGCACCTACCTCGCGTTTTGAGCCATCTTTTAAACGTACTACACAGTCCGCCATTACTCTCTCTCCTTTGCTGCGATTTTTGGTTCGTTGCTTACACACTCACACGCACTCCGGGCCTGGAACCGATGAATCGCAACCGCCGCCCCGTCGCGTGAATGCATCTAGAACAAATAAAAAACGCCCTCGCCCCTGTAAATCAGGGACGAGAACGTTGTTCCCGTGGTTCCACCCAGTTTCGATGTGCAATCCGTTGCTTCGAACGCATTCCGCTCGCTAGCCTTGCACACCCTCTGAAGCGTATAACGTACGCCCCGGTTGTCGTTTCAGCCACAGCGTCCTCGACAACAGCTTGGAAAGTGGTGTCCGTTGAAGTCCGATGGAGAACGCTCCCAGCCGCTGGCGTTCACTCTCTGGTCATGGATTCCTTCTTGGCGCGTCTTTCCGCATTGCAAATACCTCATGAATTTTGTTTCACTATAGTCGCGCACAAACGAAAAGTCAAGTCGGTTTAGTCGTAGTCATCCGGCATCGCAAACAGATGGCCACGAACAGCCGTCGGAAGCTGGTCTCCACCTTCCAGAAGCGCGCACGCTTCACAGTGGTTACAGCGGGTCGCTCTTTCCAAAAACACCCGTTCCACAGTCTCTGCAAAGCTGGGCCAAGCTGCGTGATGGGTGATGTCATGAATCAGGATTTTGCACGGTGACCGCGTAATCAGCACGCTCATGGCCAAATCTTCAACATTGACCTCACCATCTTCGGACACTTGGTGCGCGGCCTCGGACACATCTTCATCGGTAATAAGGGTGCCCGCTTCATCGCACAGCCACATCCGCTCATCCGTGCAAAACACGTGAATCACCTGGCGTGTCGCTGGTTGCGATTCCAGCATATAACGCAACAAAGATACAAACTCCTCATATTCCCTGTCGGTCAAAAACTGAGCCACAAACTCCTCTGTACCGGTGTCAGTGGCATTTAATACATCCCGGGCTCGAAAACGCATCATTCCGGCGAGGTCGAGGTGAGTGACAGATGTACGGTACAGTGCTTGAAGAGCTGCCGTTTTAAGGTCCTCTTCCCAGTCTGACAGCGCGCGGTCTGCAATCGATGCCTTACGAAGCGCATGGAGCGTGAGCAAAGCGATATACTCTCGCTCATCTTCGTTCAGGTAAGAATGCCGTATCAGCAGACGAGAATCGATATACGCGTAGAGCCAATCATTTACCAGGTAACCAGCGACTGAGTCTGCGACCTTACGGAAATAAGCTTCGTCAGTGTCGTCGAGCCGCAAGTGAAGCACCGTGTCTGTGGCGTGGTTCTCTTCTAAAAGCAAGCCCGCTTCTGTCAGCTTCCGCGCCAAGTCGGGAGCAGCGAGCTCGGATTCCAGTTTGATGATGCGCACGGTCATCCATCCTTCCGGGTCCTTCGCGTCATACTGACAGTATGGGACGGATATGGAAGCGGATATACCTTGAAGGAAGCCTCGGACCCGCTTATTTGCCCGACAAACAAGGACAAATAAAATGACGGGAGAATGAGCCTTCAGATGATAACGAAACCGCCGACGCACATACACCTGCGTCGGCGGTTAACCATGGTATGGTGCGGCTGACAGGAATCGAACCTGTGGCCCCCACCGTGTCAAGGTGGTGCTCTCCCTCTGAGCTACAGCCGCTCATTTTTGGGACAGAGCATATGTTAGCACGCATCCGTCGAAAAAGTCAATTGTGATTTCGCCGCGTGCTCAATTCCTTGCCCACACCAAGGTTTCCTTTAATGGCCTCCGCCTCTTCTGTTTACGGTATGTATTGACTGCTTTGCCGTTGTAGGCACGAGACACTGACAAAAGCGGAATTTTTCATTTCGTAGGACATTGTCTACGACGGACGTGGCCCTGAAAGCGGCAACGTGGTTAAAGACTGCCATAGCTCCGATGCCCTTTTCGCGAGATTCACTGCGTGATTCGTCGCCATGTCGACAAATGCGTGCTCTGTACGGCCGCTGGCGCACCGTTCCCCGAGTCGGTTCTTCACTTCGTACTCGAGTGCAATTCGCGTTTTGCTCCGCTCCACAAGCCGCGCCTCAATCGCCACTTCATCCTCAGCACGCAGAGTCTTTACATATCGGCACTGCGCCTCAAGGACAACCAAAACGACGCCCGCGTCGTGAAATGCCTCCATATAAGATACGCCGTTCGCCTTCAAAAATCGCATCCTCGCCACAGAAAACCAGTCGATATAAGCGGGATGGTAGACGATACCAGCGGGATCACACTCTCCCCAACGCACTTCGAGCGTCGTTGTGACAACCGACTCCACGCTTATCCCCTCCCTGATGTTTGTCCCAGTTCTGCGAGTGTCTTTTCCAACTGCTGCAATTCTTTTTGTAAGTGCTGTTGTCTGCGCACGAGTGAAATCACGTAAAATGCCGTACCGAGCCACACTACGGCGGTCACAGCCCAAAGATAGCCGATTTGTTGAAGCACGTTTACAACTCCCCTTTTACTGTTGCACTTATACTTGCATTGATGCTGCCATCAAATGCCTTCGCACGAAGTTCGTGAACGCCTTGCCGAATGAAGAACAGCCGCTGTCTCTGCGCCTCCTGCCTCGTTCTTAAAACGAGCAGCAAGAGATAGATGACAAAAAACGCCCCAAAAGCAAACATGAGCGTAAAGACCATCGATGGAGGCATATTGATTCCCGTATCATCAATCACTTGGGGATGAATCGAGCGCCACCATTCGACGGCAAAGTGAATCACCGGCACATCGGCAAACGCAATAATTCCGAACACGCCAGACACACGCGCCCGCCGCTCAATCCCTTCGATGGTTCCCCGCAGCAACAGATAAGCAACATAGAGAAACCACAGGATGAGGGTGGTTGTCAGCCGTGGGTCCCAAGTCCACCAGGTGTTCCAAATGGGCTTTGCCCAGAGCGACCCCGTAACCAATGTAAACGTCGTGTACACCACACCAATTTCCGCAGAGGCCACGGCGATGCGGTCGAAAACCAGCTTTCTCCGAATCAAGTAGATGAGCGCAAAAAGTGCCGTCACGCCAAACGCTAAAAAGGCAATCCAGGCGCTGCCGACGTGGAAATACATGATGCGTACAAGCTGCCCCATGGTCTGTTCGGGGGGCGACCAGATGAGCGCGAAATACTGGCAGAGTAGACCAATGACAATTACGGCCAGCACAGTAAGCAGGGATGACTTACGCATCCTCACACCTCCGTCATTGTTTCATAGAGTAAAAACGGCATAATAGCAAACAAAATCAGATACCCAATCACAACCTCCACCCAAATATGGGCCCCGGCCACTGTCGGCGACATTGAGATGACAGTCAGCCGAATGAGAGCAATGAACAACGGAATTGTCGTCGGAAACAGCATCAGCGGCACCAGGATATCGCGGAGTGTACTGGTGCCAGCCAGTTGTCCGAGAAAAGAACCAACCCCCGTCAGTCCAAGAGTACCACCTATTACCACAAGAAGAAAACTCACAGGTTTCGCAGGCGCAGGGACACTGAGAACCACGAAGAACGCCAGCAGCATGCCGAGTGCTGATAAAGAGACAATGACCCAGGTCGACAACCAGCGCGCGTAAAAAATGAAACTGCGGTCAATGGGGGCAAGCAAGCTGCCAAGACCGCCCCCCAGCTCCTGGTCCTTGAGGTCGTTTCGCGTCAGTCCAATTGACGTTGCGAAGAACAGGACCATCCAAAGTAACCCGGCACTCCACTGTGGGTCGAGATGACTCGCTGCATCGAGGGCAATTCCGACAACCAAGATGAGTAACACGCCAAGTGCAAGTGTTGAAGCAATCAGCCTGCCGCCACGCAGTTCGATGCGCAGGTCTTTGGCAACCAGCGTCCAAAACACACGCCATATCCTCAACATGCGATGACCCTGCCAAAATGAAGTGTTAATTGCTGCGCCGGCATGTTCACTTCCTCGCTGCGATGTGTGACAAGAAACACGCTGGCGCCGGCAGCAACATGTTCTGTCAGCAGCTCTGCCAAGATGGCCCGTCCTTGTTCATCGAGTCCGTCAAACGGTTCATCGAGCAACAGCAGCTCCGGCTCGTGCAAGAAGCAGCGAGCCAGGGCAAGCCGCTGTCGCATACCCTTTGAAAAGTTGCGAACGCGCTCGTCGGTACTGTCAGTAAGACCCACTCGAAGGAGCCAATCCGATACCAGACGCGAAGACGTGGACAGTCCGTACAAATTTGCATAGAAGCGCAAATTTTCCGCGGCGGTGAGGTCAGAGTAAAGCATAGGCTGCTGCAACAGGACGCCGATGCGATGGCGGTGACGTGCCCGAACGGGTTGTCCGTCCCACAGCACACGTCCTTTCGTCGGCCGCGTTAAACCGGCCATTATCTGAAGTAACGTCGTCTTTCCACTGCCGTTTGGAGCCATCAGCGTATACAACACACCCTGTTGCAGTGCGAGGTGCACGCTCTCTAGCACAGGTCTGAGATTGTACTCTTTGGACACGTCTTCGAGACTGAGCATTTGTTCACCTCTTCATCGACGCGGCAGACTGCATTTGTGCAAGCCGTCGCTTAATCGATGAAGTCCTCTTCTCATAGTCGGACTTGTCCAAACGCCCTTCCGCAAAGGCACGTTCGGCCTCTTCCCAACTATTCATCAGTGCCTCCGCTGGCCCCACCTTGGCTTGTCCCGCTCCTTTGCCGACGGTCGAGCGAATGCCAAGCAACGCTATCACGAGAATTGCTGCAGCCATCGCAAGATTCAAAATCGCCTCCCACGTTGTCGATCCGCTCTGACTGTCCATGCCAATGATGGGGAGGCCTTTCACGGCTTGGTTGCTCGTCACCGAAGGCAGCATCGAAATGCTGGCTGTCCAGTCGGAATTGGCCGTCATTGCGCCATGCGTGAAGACGCGAAAATTTGTGCCGGCGATGCTTGTTGTCGATGTTTGAGGCATCAGCCCAGGGGCTGACAACGCAACATTGCCAATCGGAACAAAAATGTTCATTAGATAGACCGGATAGTCTGTATGCAGCGTCAAGTTGACAGATGTTTGACTCGAAAACGGAAGCACATACGAAACCACGGCTTGGGATGTCCCCGGTTTTGCAGCACCCTTTACTGTCAGCACCTGACCGGTCTGACTTATCCCAGCGTTCCCCACTGCTTGCACGGACGGGCTGGCGGCTCCCTGAGGCAAGTGAAAATGCAGGTCTTGTACGCTGTTTCCACCATTTTGAACCGTGACTTGTTCAACAACCTGCAGGTCATTCGCTGTCGTCGGGAGGAAAAATACTTGCTCCTTCGGAATGCTGATATCCGCTTGACTCGTTGCCTGATTTGCCGCCTGTGCTTGCCCCGAAAACAGCATCACGCCTGCCAGCAATCCAGCAATCACCCATCCGCCAAACCTTCTTTGGGTCTGGCTACCGTTTGAGCCCCTTGTGGGTCTTTTCGAGCTCGATTTGGGTTCTTTCGAGCTCGGTGTGGGTCCTGTCGAGCTCGGTGTGAGTCCTTTCGAGCTCCTTGTGGGTCCTGCTGTCAACGGAGTGCGCCGAAACCCAAAGCGTTGCTTGCTCACGAAGACGCACCTCCCGTTGTGGAGCCGTGTCCAAGCCGCCTGACTTCTTCCTTCAACTCGCGTTCCATACGCTCGCGCCGCGCCTGTCTGTCCTGTTCAGACAACGCAATACGCTGCTCGAGTTCAAGCTTCTGCTGCTCATAGTCGGCGCCGTCGACTTTTCCCATCCGATGGTCGTATTCAAGGTCCGCAAGGTCCTCGTACAGGTTGTCCACGACGACACCAAGCTCGGCACGCCGCAAGGCCGGTTTCCGTTCCGGCCACAGGCTCACCAAGGTACCCAGTATGAACAGATATCCCCCATACCAGATGAACTGGACCATGGGGTTGATGTGCAGGTCAAAGATGGCTTCGTTGTTGGATGCCGTTCCGAGCATGACCACATAGAGGTCACGCAGCGGGCGCGAGAACAGCGCTACATTCGTCGTTGGTGAATTGCCGTTTTCGTAAAAAGTCGCCGACGGACGCAAGACACCGATGGTCTGTCCATTCTTCGTGATGACGAGGTTTGCGTACATTGTGCGCGTTTCTCCGTGCAACCCTTGTGACACGCCCATGCCAACGAATTTCGCTTGATAGACACCAATGGTGGCCGTGTCCCCAACGGACATGACCTGCTGCTTTTGAATGTGATAAGACCCGGACCCTACGATACCTAGGGCGATGATTGCCAGTGCAAGATGAACAATGTACCCGCCAAACCGCCTGCGGTTCCGATTGAGCAGTCTCATCAAACAGACGAACCAGCCTTCTCCGGTCAACACCATGCGCGCTCTCACAGACTGGACGTATTCAAACACAACCGTGAGGATGGCGAAATAAGCAGCAATCACGCCGCTCGTCGCGAGGACCGTTGGCGCGGTGTACATGGCCCGCAGCCACAAGGTTGTCGCAAGTCCAAGCACCACGGCGAGGACAAACGGCATCCAAATGGACTTCATGACGTTCGCTAGAGATGAACGACGCCACGCGACAAATGGACCAATCGCCATCAGCAGGATAATGCACACAGCGAGCGGCAGATTCACCGCGTTATAAAACGGTGCAGAAACCATGAGCTGATGTCCCGTCGTCGCCTCTGAAACCAAAGGAAAGACTGTGCCCCAGAGAATTGCAAACGTCGCGCCGAGAAACAGGACATTATTGAGCATGAAGGCCGATTCTTTTGCAACCACAGCTTCAAACTGGCGCTCAGCACGCAGGCTTGGCCAACGGAGAATAATCAGGGTCACAGTAAAGACCAGAATGACGGCCATAAACACCAGGTAATAAATACCGAGAAAACCGTTGGCAAACGCATGGATGCTCCAGAGCACGCCGCTGCGCACCAAGTACGTTCCGAGCAAAGAGAGAAAATAGGTGAGCGTAATCAAGACGACATTCCAGGCCTTCAACATGCCTTTTCGTTCCTGGACGATAGACGAATGAAGAAATGCCGTAGCCGTCAGCCAGGGCAAGAGGGCGGCGTTCTCCACCGGATCCCACGCCCAATAACCTCCCCACCCCAGTTCCTCGTAAGACCAGTGCGCGCCGTAGATGATGCCAATCCCGAGAAACAGCCAGGAAACCAAGGTCCACCGGCGTGTCACGCGCAGCCATGTGGCATCAGTCTTGTTGAGCAGCAGTCCGGTGACGGCATAGGCAAACGGGATGGTGAACCCGATGTAGCCAAGATACACATTGACCGGGTGCACAGTCATACCGGGGTTTTGTAGCAGCGGATTCAAACCGTTTCCTACAGCCGCCGCATGTGCGAGACGGTTAAAAGGATTCGCACCGACGTTCATGACAATGGTGTAGAACAAGGTCACCACGGTCACAAGCAAGGAGACAACCGGCAGCATTCGCTCGCTGTCCTCATGTCTCGACAGGGCCACAACCATGCCGTATAGCGTGAGCACGAGCGACCAGAACAGAAGGGAACCCGCATCCCCGCCCCAAAATGCAGCGACTCGATATACCAGAGGGAGGCCCCGACTGGTGTAATCCACAACATACGAGTAATTCAGATTGGTCGTGATAAGCAGATACAGCAAGGCCGCTGAAGCGACCGCGACAAATACAAACTGAACCGTCATCGCCACACGACTGAGGCGACGCCACAGAGAATGGGTTGTCCAAATTGCAGCAACATGAGCCACGATGCTGAGCGCTGTCACTGCGAAAAGCGCGCGCAATGCCAACGCTCCAATGTTTCCGATTAACAATCAGAGACCTCCTGAGGACTAAGAATGCACATGCAACCTTCGCAGCACGTCAGCTCGCCGCATTCGCAGCCTGGTTCTGGGCTTGATACTTGGAGGGACACTTGATGAGCAGTTTCGATGCGTGGAAACTGCCGTCTGACTGAAGCATGCCCGTGACAATCACCGGCCAGTTATCAGTAAAGTCATCCGGTTTCGCTCCGTGATACACGACAGTCAGTGCCTTGCCTCCGGTCTTATCTTGCACGTTAAACTTCAGGAGCCCTGAAGTTGGGTTCCAATTGATGGACGATCCGATAATTTCACCACTGATGGTCGTCGGGTCGTGCTGAGTTGCCGGAGATTCCTGAAAAAATTCGTTTACCGTCACATAATAAGTACTTGCGTGGGTCACGGCGGTTCTCACCAACATGCCAATGACACCCACCACCACGACTAACGCTACCATCAGTTTGGCTCTCGTCGACATCTGCCGTCACGCCTTTCAATCTGGCCCGTTCTGGAGAAGTACTTGCTGATTATAAGTGCGGGTCGGTAATCAATACGATTGATGATAACTACTCCAATTTAAGTACTCCACGATTACAAGTAGTCCTTAAGCCTCGACTTCAAATGCGGTGATTGCACCCTGTCACTGTCAGATACCGGCGGATTCGTTTGCAAGGCTGCTTTGGTCGCAGCGGATCGGCGAATGAAAGTCAGTATGCCCCACATGACAATGAGGACGACAATCAATGGCGCAAACCACGTCATCATGCCAAACCCATGAAACCTCGGCACGGCCAGCACGCTGTCACCGTACGCTTGAACCATCGCGTCCAGCACCTGGCTCTTCGTCATGCCGTTTTGCACATCACTTGTGACTTGCTGGCGAATCTCGTAGGCAAGTCCCAGACTGGATTCACTCACCGTTGATGGGTCACCAGGGGCTCTGAGGTCAGAGCATATAACCTCTACCTTTTGTGCGAGCGGCAAGCCATTGTACTGCACTTGTCCCGCCTCACGGATGCCAAATCCCAGTGCAAGGACAACAATTGCCACGATTGCGGCAATCCACAAGGGAGCCTTCGTAGACTTCAAAGTTTGATTCGACTGATTCGACATAACCCGCCTCCTCGGCATCACACTTGGACTGACATGGCGTCCGTAGGTCAGTCCCGCGAGCGTGTCAAGCGGTCGCGAGCGTATCCACCAGTAAGGTCTACGTTGCAACACCTGCATTCAATATACTATGTCCATACTGCCCATTCAAACGTTAATATAGAAGAGCTGTCTAGTCTTTGTGAATCAGGCCGTCGCATACGCCTCATTCCACTTGACTCACCACAGATTTGGCAGTATATTAACCGCACGAGATTTTGTCCGCAAAGAGACTATGCCGGGGTGGCGGAATCGGCAGACGCAGCAGACTTAAAATCTGCCGGGGAGTAATCCCCGTACCGGTTCAAGTCCGGTCCTCGGCACCATAAAATCCTTTAAAGAAGCGGTACCTCAGACAACTGAGGCACCGCTTCTTTGTGTTTGTTCGCCAGCGCACTAAGCACCTGGTACGCCATCCTTATGCACCATCTTTGTTTACTATTGTTCCAGGTATCGTGCTGCACCATCTCTTCGTGGAGCGTTGTTCTGTACATCTTTGCGCACGGGGTAAGATACGTACGCAGTCAGTGTATTCCCTCGACCGCCACCACACAGGAGTCCCTGCCTATTCTGAAAAACTTGTTCACCTACTCACGATATTGGCCGTCTCACGTTTCTTCAGCCCCTCATTTCTTAACCTATACTCTACTGAAGGAAGTGGGTTGTATGGCAAATATCTATGTGACAAATGTGCCCGGGAATGCGGTTTTTATCATCAGCACGCAAACCAGGAAGGTAATCGGAAAGCTTTCCGTTCCACTACCTGGCGGCATCGCGCTCTCCCCGACATCACAAACCCTTTACGTGACGAGCCAGACCAAGAACAACGTGTGGATATTCAACACCAGAACAAAGAAATTAATAGGGAAAGTTGCAGTGGGCAAGTCACCGCGTGGAGTCGTCGTGACCCCAAACGGGCAACGCGCATGGGTAGCGAACTCGGATGACAATACGGTTTCCGTCATCAATACGCACACGAGGAAGGTCATTCATACCTTGGTCTCCGGTCAAGGGCCATCCCAACTTGCAGTTTCACCAAGCGGCAGGTCTGTTTACGTCTCAAACAGCAACTCGAATACTGTCTCGGTCTATCGGACACTGACGAAACAGCGCGTCGCAACCATTCCAGTCGGTACCAACCCAGGGCACATTGCCTTTGCTCCGAACGGGTTGCGGGCATACGTGGTGAACACTGGCTCCAATAACGTCTCTGTAATTCGAACGTCGACCTTGACTGAAAGCTCGAAAATACCGGTCGGATCTCCAGGAAGTCATGACCCCTACGGTGTTGCTGTCACGGTAAGCGGTAAGCTGCTGCTCGTGTCCGAGTTTCTTGACAGTCTCTTGTCCATTTCCATTCCGTCGAATAAGTTGGTCAAGAAGCTGATTTTCTCGGATGAAACCACGGGGGCAAAAGCACCTCAGGGTATCGCCGTGTTTCGAAATCTATTGTATATGGTGGCCTCCGCAAACGACCAGGTGGAAGTCCGGGCTATCCCATCCTTGAAGGTGGTTGCGACCATCGACGTGCCTACCACACTGGAAAGCGAACAAGGGCTACAGGAAATCACTGTGGGCTAATCCATCAGATGTCATAGAGAAAAAGAAGGGCCACTCGCGTAAGACGTTCCGTTGAGGCGTAGAAAGTTCAAAGTGTCACCTGAAATCAACCTGTAGTTGACATGCAAAATGGCGTGCCATTTGGCACGCCATTCAAATTGGTATTGCGAAGTCCCTCATTTTGGACTAACGCCGCCGTATGCGACTCCCCATCTCGGGACATCTTGCTCCATCAGTTTTGGACATTGAGAGATAGCCAAAACAATACGTCACGTGTCACAAATGAACTCGGTCGTTTGTCTATATAGGTACGTAGGTATTACCAATTTTCGTCTGAGGGAGAGGGAAAAATGCAATTACGATTGTCCATGAAATCAGTTAACCCTGAAGGATATTCGGCCATGGTAGGGTTAGAGCGATATATTTCAGGCATATCGCTTGATGCAAAGTTGAAGGAACTCATCAAGATTCGCGCATCGCAGATCAATGGCTGTGCCTTTTGCATTGATATGCATACGAAAGATGCACGAAAACTCGGCGAGTCGGAGCGACGCATCTACGCCTTAAACGCATGGCGGGAAGCGCCGTTCTTCACACAAGCTGAACGATCCGTCCTAGCTCTCACGGAAGCTACTACCCTCATTGCTGACACGCATGTCCCAGATGACGTGTACAATCAAGTTAGAGAACACTTTAATGAGCGCGAAACGGCAGAAATCATCATGTGTATCGTGACCATCAACGCGTGGAACCGAATTGCGATATCAACTCGTATCATGCCACCGACAGAGTAAGCCTTGGTCGAGTTACGCCTAGCCCAACGAAATGGAGAAAAACCAGTGGAACTTGGAGAACTCTATACTGCACTTCGGACCAGAATGATGGGCATCGCCTACCATATGCTCGGCACAATATCAGAAGCGGAAGACGTGGTGCAGGATGTTTTCGCTACTCTCCAGGGGATGGATACGTGTCATATTGAACATGAACAAGCATATGTGATACAGATGTTAGTCAATCGGTGCCGGAATCATCTAGGTGCTGCCGCTCGCAAGCGCGAAGTGTATATTGGTCCGTGGTTACCAGAACCGCTCGTCGAACGACACTGCGCGGCAACATCATATGATAGGGATCCGCTCCATGTTATGGAGCGGGGCGAATCGGTATCATATGCCATGATGGTACTGTTCGAACGACTCTCACCCATAGAGCGAACTGTCTTTGTCCTCCGCGAAGTCTTTAGTTATGACTACTCCGAAATAGCATCAATGATAGATAAATCGGTCGCCAATTGCCGGAAGATTTTTAGTCGAGCGACGAAGCACCTTCAGTTCCGGGTCGGTCATAATGTTGTAACAGATGCTCGACATCTCGTCGTGGCAGAGAAGTTCATGCATGGAATTTCAACCGGTGATTTTGGAGACTTTATTCAGTCACTTGGCGAAGAGGTTCAAATGATATCCGATGGAGGCGGAAAGACGAAAGCAGCCATATATCCTGTCTATGGCTTATCAAGAGTCGTCCGGCTGCTTCAAGGGCTTTACCGAAAAGGCACCTTTAAAGGTCAGCACTTGTTAGTGAAGGTGAATGGACAACCTGGGGTACTCTTGTTTAGTAAGCACGAGGTGTATGGCATCATTTCCTTCGACTATGGTGCTGAACACGTAACGAGGATTTATATAGTAATCAATCCTGAGAAGCTGTCACGTTTGAGGAACACTTACTGCATTGATTGCTGCCCGTTCAAGGCCTCTCGCCAATCGCTCATCTTCAAGCACTGAACAACACTCCCCCGTTGCCCTGCTCACCCCCAAGACATCACGGTCCCCCACTGAGCGAATACACAATAAAGTTACCGTCTGATTTTTTGAGAAAAAGTAGCGTAGACACGACCTGATGTTGCTTTTGAAACGCAAGAGAACGAGGCGTGTCGTACACCGGAAGACCAATCACCTTGTCCCCAGTTGGAAGAAACGTTTGCCCCTGCCCGTACGTTTGGTTCAGTTGCGCGAAGTTCATCTCGGTGCTCGGACCTAAATAATCTCGGTTGTGGTACCAGACTCGATCATATCCGTAGCGCATCCAGTGAATGCGGTGAAACAACGTTCCACCGTTTGGTGCAAACAGCGGGGAATTTCTCGTTGTAATTCCAAAAACCGCAACGATTGCAACAGCGCCTATAATGACCCATGCTCGTCTGCGCACAACCATCCACCTCTTCTCCGGCACTTTCCTGCATGTCCCTACATCCTCAACACTACTGCCCGGCAGTTCAATATCCATATTATACCACAAAAGTTGTTGAGTCCTCATAAAAATACAGGTAGTTTCATGAAAATGGCGTGTGAATGAGGCAGTCAAGTCACACGCCATTGTCTATGTCATTTTCTTTTTTCTACTCCTCAACAGAACGTCTTAGCTTTTGGGCCCTCCCTTGTCATCGAGACTTTGCTGCAGCTTTCGACAAGAGAAGTGGCCGAGCACGCATTCAAATTCGTGCGTTTCGTCCGACACGACTATGTTGGATGGTACGAGATGTTCGAGATGTTCGAAACATTCAAAGCGTTGTACGGGTACGGGGCGTCCGAAGTGTACGCCTTGTCGCCGAAGGAGACGCCTGTACGGTTGTCTTCGGAGGAAAGCTTCTGTTGTCGAGCCACGAAATCGGCAGAACTTGGGCATCCAGCTGATTCCCGCGAACCTTGATGAGAATCAGTTCATTGATACCTAGCCTATCGAGAGCAGCACCTGCCCCGCCCGATACGATGAATCGAACGCCGCTATTTGTGTAGTCGCGGAACTGGTGCTGATGACTGAGCAGTACCAGTGACACATGATTGTTCGTCAGAATTCGCATAAACCTGGCTTTATTGGCGTTCATTGTCGGCGTATTGGCCCATTCGTCTGGAGGTACGTGAGTGGATACCAGCTTAAACCTGGCTGAAGAATTTTTCAGCGCGCGCGCCAGAAAGTTCAGTTGAGCTGTCGTCAGCCCATATACGAATCTGTCGTTGCCCTGACTGTCTCTTTGAATGTGCACGGTGTTGAGAACCACCATCTTCAAGTCCGGTGCGTTAATTGTGAAGTTCAATGGGCCAATAATCTGTTTGAAGTTTGCAAAGGAGATTCTGGTGTGACCGTTCACTGTCGTAAACAGGGCATCGTGATTCCCAGGTGACACGTAAAAAGGGGTCGATGCGGGTACAACTTTTCCAACCTTCTCGTTGCGAAAATAACGGAGACTCGGTTTGTCACCTGTAAACACGGCATCTCCACCATGAAGAATAAATCGCGGTTTTTGCAGCATTGCTTTGACCAAAGCGTCATTGAAGACAAATTCCCCAGTATAGTTCAAGACGCTGGACGTAGGACTCTTGGCAATCCAAGTGTCCCCCATGTAGACGAAGTTGTAGTTCGCCACCGTGAATCTCCCCCATCTTGTCACATATACCAATAGCAAATTCAGCACATAAGATATTGGACATAGATAGAGGTGGAACTTGTTTCTATCTGCATACTTATTTATTCACCCTACACGCCGGTTTATTCACCATACCGTCATCAGCTCCGAGTATTCAACATGCATCCAAGTACCCCATCAACACACATAAGAATCACGTTCTCCACAGAATTGTCACGTCTTCTCAACACGCACAAAACATTTGCTTGGTAGCATCGATTCTGTCCCGTTGGACCTTAAGCACATATAGAACCTTAGGCCGTCGCCCTGCCTCCGCGACGGTCCTTTTTTTGCGCAAACGAGGACCCACGCTACGTTTCGCCACGGATTCGCATTTCGCAGGCGTTGCGGATTCAAGAATTTGATACGGCACACGGGGAAGAATAATCTCCCGGAGGTGGCGACTATGGCACGGCAGTACGTCATTGGCAATAATGGGACCGTCTATGTGCGCGTCGATGATGCCTCGAGTCAATTTGGTTTTTACCTTGCCGATCACGATGAGACTTACGACGGCGGCGTCGGCACCGGAGACTCGGAATGGGAAGCCATTGAATTTCGTGACCCGCGAATCTCTTCAGCGGATCACGATAGACTTGACTGGCTGCTTGGAGAATAGACAGCATCCCGCTGGAATCGACATCCGAAGAGACTGACGGCTCTGATTCTGAACTCCTGACTTTAGGCAAACACCGCGACGGGCTGTTGGGCAAGTGACATACCATGGCATGAACCCAAAACGTTTAACAGGAGGGGTTTTCATGTACGATGGGGGATGTTTTGGCGGATTCACCTCGTGGGCGGTGGTCTTTCTCATCATCTTTGTCCTGTTCATCTTGTTGATGCCTTACGCCGTGGAGACCTGCACAACCACAACGACGGCATAACATTCAAAGGCACGGCTCGACCGACGCGAAGGACGTCGTTTGCGCCGTGCCTTTGTGTCTTCATGAGACGGGGGCTGCGAATCGCAGCCGCTCGTCTCGTGATAGCCCCCACCTCATGATAGCCGCTCGACTAATGAGAGCCGCTCGTCGACTTCCCCGCAGCATAGTGCCTATCGGTAATGAACAAGTGACGAAACCAGAGAAATCCCGGAAGCAAGATGACTGCGCCTGCAGCAAGTACGAACAAAGTATCGCGAAACATCACCGGACTTGATGCAGAAGCTGTGAAATGGACGTAGGGATACAACCAAAAATCGCTGTGGGCCAAGCCGTAGGTAAAATGAGCCGTGGCCAGTTGAACCATCGTGAACACCATCGACACATTCAGCAGTCGGAGGCCAAGCCGGGATTTTCTTATGCGTCCGGCCCAGACATTTGCACCGTAGGCGATGACAAAGGCGATGAGAGACAACGCCAGCAAGGGCCACCACTGCATCATCCGCGGCAACATATGGAGGGTGCCGCCAAATGCAGTTGCCGTGGCTGCTACGCCGATGAGCAAGCTGACTGGACCTGCCCACAGGGTTTGTCGACGATACGCGTTATACGCTGCATACTGATGCGAAAAATAGGCATAGCGACTCAGGAACATCGCTGAGACGTACAGAGCGAGTGAAATCCCAAACAAAATGTACAAATACACGACGGGACTGAGGAAAAAACGGCTTAAGTCCAGGCGGTAGGTTCCCTGTACAGCCTCAACAAAACCGCCTTGCGACAAAGGTAAAAGACTCGTCAGAACGCCTGGCAGGATGAGTCCTGTGATACCGACCACCAAAACCGTCTGATTCTGGCGATGCGGCGAGGCGTAGCCAAATTGCCAATACGCCCCCCTGAGCGCCAGCAACGCAAGGAGCAGCGTCGCTGGAACGAGCAGCACCGTCCCGTAGGTGAACACAGCCCCTGGGAACAACCCGACGAGTGTTACCGGAATCAGTACCAAAAAGGCATTAATCAGCTCCCATGTAGGACTGACATAGTTCCTTGCAACTGCTTCCGCATTCCAATCACCGCGACGATTAAAGAACCAACGCCAGTAACTTGAGCCGAAGTCAATGGCGCCGAGAATTCCATAGACAAGGACGAACAGCCAGATGACTGCCGCGCCGAAATCGATAAGTGTCATGCGGAGACACCCCTTCTCTTCGCCGCCACGCGTGGTTCGTCACTTTGTGCACCATCGGTTGGCAGCGGGTTCTTGCGGAAGTAGATGCGAAGTGCCCAAATGGTGCCCGCCAGCAACACGGTGTACAGGGACAAGAAACCTGCGAACATCCAGCCAATTCCGTTCGCTGCGGTCACCGCCTGTGAAACCCGAAGGTATCCGTAAATCATCCAAGGCTGCCTGGCAATCTCCGCAAACGTCCAACCATCTTCGATTCCTGCCATCGACAACAGCCCCGTCGCAACAATCACCCACAAAAGCCAGCGCGGGGTCTGTTTTGTGCGCCACAAGTAGAGTGCGTATATCAAGCCAACGCCGATGCCAGCGGATCCGATGGCGACCATGACATCAAACAACACATGCACAAATAGCGGCGGCCAAGTGGACTGTGGGAAAGCGTCGAGTCCTGTAACCTGCCCAGAGAAGTTTCCGGTGGCGAGAAAGCTGAGCATATCCGGTATCGGGATACCACCGATGACTTGGTGTGTCCGCGCATCGGTCACACCGCCGACGACGAGCGGTGCGTTCTTTGTGGTTTGAAACAGACCCTCTGCTGCAGCCAACTTCTCCGGTTGGTAATGCGCAAGGAACTTGCCGGAAGCGTCTCCAACCACAGCAGTTGCCACCGCCATCACACCGCCGAGAGCCATGGTGAAGCGCAGTACCTTCGCATGATAAGCGCGTTGCCAAGGGGTACTTTTCTTGTTCAGAAGCCCTTTCGCAGCCATCGCAGCAAATACGAATCCGACGGTCATGTAGGCTGAAACTAAAACGTGCATGAGTTCGGTAGGCATGGCCGGGCTGAGCATTGCGCGCCACGGGTTGGCATTCGTCACATGACCATTTGTCCACTGAAACCCGACCGGCGTGTTCATGAATGCGTTCACGTCCGTAATTAACAGCGCCGACAGACCGCTGCCAAGCGAAACGAATCCCGCGCTTACGATTCTGGCGCGCACCGACAGGCGGTCTCCCCCGTACAGGTAAATTGCCAGGAACAGAGACTCGAGCATAAATGCAAAAACCTCAATTTGAAACGGTAAGTTAATGACTTCCCCGACCGTCTTCATAAATCCCGGCCAGAGTACAGACAGCATGACGGCCACCGTCGTGCCTGTGACCAATCCCACCCCGACCAACAGGACAAGAACCATCGTCACGCGTTTGGCAAACAACCGGTACATTTCCTGCCCAGTTTTTGCAGCCAGGATTTCGGCAATGACAATCAACATCGGCGCACCTACCGAAATCGTGGCATAGCCAATGTGATATCCAAGCGTAATGCCGAACAAGGCTCGTGCCATCATCAGATGCGACATCTTGTTTCACCCTCTCTACAGATGTTTCACGGCACTGGCTAGACGCCGCAAAACCTTCAAACAACTGCAATGATTGGCCCGCTCACAGGCGGTTAAAATAACCATGGAGAAATGTTGATACCTCGGTGTGACCCGCTCTGCTACGCCTGTGATGGTACGCCTGCCGACGCCGACCTCACATCGGGTAAACCCCGATTAGGGTAAATCCCGAGGGGGTCGGAATTTATGAATCGGGTCAAAGCATTGTATCCTGTTACTTGAGAACGATTTGGCGAAGGAGGCACAACGCGAGTGGAACGCTCTTCACGGGTCAGCGGACTTGTTGCAATCACCTGGGTCATGCTTGTGGGGACTGGGGTTCTGCTCGTATTTGATCTGCGTTTTCGAAACGCGGGCCTTGGCGTTGTCATGAGCCTGATGTTCATCGGCGCCATTCTCGGATTTGCTCTGCTTGTCCGTGAATCCCGCGTCGTTCGAACACTGGAATACGCAAGATTTCGTGAATTGTTCACATTACTGAGCGACGGCATTATTGTGATGAACCCGAATCGCTCTATTGTATACACAAACCCTGCCGCCATCCGGATGACGGGATGGGATCTCAATGACACCGTACCCTATTGCCGGTACTGCCAGGAACGGGACATCAGACCGGGAGAACAGCGCTGTCTCCTCGCTCAGGACCGTCACCGAAGCTACTTCGAGTCCCAACTGCCGACCCGCGTAGGCGGCTGGGTGAACGTCGGCATGAGCCGCACTTTTCTAGTGCCAAGAAATGACCCCAAGAGACGTGACATGGTCATTACAATTCGAGACGTGACGAGGGAACGCCAAGAGGAAGAACTGCGTTTGACGCGGCGTTTGACACATCACACGTGGGAAGTGCAGGAAGACGAAAGAAAACGCTTGTCGCAAGAACTTCACGATGGTGTCTCACAAAGTCTTTATGCGGTCAACCTGGGGCTAGATCACCTGGCAAAACGCGTGAGCGAACCAGATTTGTCGCATCACATTGTTGAGCTTAAAGACCAAATGCGGACAAGCATTGAAGAAATTCGCTCGTTGTCACGCACACTCTACCCTGCGGTCTTGTACAGTCTTGGACTTGTAGCTGCGCTGCAGACTCTCGCCGAAACCCTCACCACCTCCCTGCGGACCGTCGAGTATGTGACGAATATGCCGACAGACACCAAGGTGCCTCCGGAGACGGGGGTGCATATTTACCGGATCGTACAAGAAGCTACACACAACGCCATTTTGCATGGACGTGCGAATTTTGTTCTTATCGAACTCATGCGCGACAAAGATACAATTCGACTGCACATTCGCGATAACGGCCTCGGATTTGAGAAGGGCGACACGATATCAACGGGCTATGGCCTGCGCAACATGCAGGAGCGGGCGCGAGCGATTGCCAGTGAGTTTCACATCGACAGCAAGCCTGGAGACGGCACCACGATTGAACTCCGGATACCGTTCCAGCGTGTCTAGAGCGGACCGGTTCCATCAAATGGGGGCCCTGACAAACGGTCGCTTGCCACAGACCACTTCAACGGACTCTTCTGCAAGGAGGCACTCAATGACGGCAACCACGATTCTACTCGTTGACGATCACGCTCTCGTACGCCAAGGCATTCGGCGCCTGCTCGAGGAAGACAGCACCCTCAAGGTCATCGGTGAGGCTGAAAGCGGAGATGAAGCTGTCCCACTTGCCATCAGTCTGCAACCGGACGTTGTGCTGATGGATGTGCACATGCCAAAAGGCATTGACGGCATCGTGGCAACGAGACGCATCCGTGAATCGGTGCCTACGGCCCGTGTCCTGATGCTCACCATGTTCGACGACGAACCGCACATTGAACGGATGCTGAATGCTGGGGCGAGCGGTGTCTTGTTTAAGCACGACTCGAGCGACGAAATTATTGAAGCGATTCGCAGCACCTTGGCTTCGCCGTCTACGCCATACTTACCCGCTCGTATTCCGCTGGAGAGCCGCACGCGCCTGGTGCACCAACTGCAGAACCGTAAACACCAGCGTTCTCTGCTGTCCCCGCGAGAGACGGAGGTTTTGACTCTGATTGCGCGCGGATACACAAACAAAGAAATTGCTGATAGGCTGCACATTAGCATCAAGACAGTCGAAGCCCACAGAGCGCATATCGTCGAGCGCGTTCATGCTCAGTCACGCGCCGATCTCATTCGATATGCGGCCAGCCAGGACCTCATCTGAACCCCGAGCCCGCGAAATAACGCGTTCGCAGCGCGTTATTTCCACTCATCTGAAGCCCCAGCCCGGAAAATAACGTGTTCTCGAAGCGTTACCGCGAAAACCCGGTCAACTCACAAGGAATAGCGCCTTGTGGCGGCGCTATCTCATCCACGTATGATGATAACGCGCTCGCAGCGCGTTATTTCCACTTATCTGAACCCCGAGCCCGGAAAATAACGCGTTCGCAGCGCGCTACGCGGACACCATCGCGCGCAGCACCAACGACCTGAGCCTCGAATCGAAAAGATTCGAGGCTGGTCTTCAATCAATCCGCAAGAACGAGCATCGTCTCTGGATACAACACCACCCGCTGCCTTGGTTACGCCAGATGCTTCACAGCGCAGCGGTTCGGGCCAATTTCGAGATCCGAAGCCTCCTGGTCACTGACCTCCTGCACCCCTCTGTTAATCGCGACTATGGTTTCATAGTTCGGCGGGGTCGCCCCTGTATTCCCGGAAACGGCTTCGGTAAACGTCTCTTCATCTGCTCCGCCTGTGACCAGGGCGTTGTCACTGCGCAGCGCTCCGAGCACTGCCCCCACGTAGCCGTCTTCCGTCACCTCACGGTAATCCGAGAAGTGAGAGGGCAGCACAATGATGTCATCGGACAGGGCATTCAGTCTGCTGATGACCGTGTCGTAGAGCATGTGAGCCCACTCTTTCGCCTTGCCACCGAGATCGGGCCGCCCAAGACCATTCACAAACACGGTGTCTCCTGACAGCAAATACGCGTTGTTGACCAAAAATGATGTGCTCCCTGGTGTGTGCCCTGGAGTTGGAACAGCCATGACTTCCAGAGTGGAATCACCAAAGGCAATCTTCAACCCATCTGTGAGCGCACTGTAGCTGCGCTTAGCTTCCTGCATCTCGCTCGCAGAAATCCAGTACGTGGCGCCCGTCTGTGCTGCCAAGTCGTGTCCGCCGGTGATATGGTCAGCGTGCAGGTGTGTATCGAGAATGTGGCGAATTTGCACCCCGTTTTCCTTGGCGAGGTCGAGATATACGTCGATGTGTCTCGCCGGATCTACGACAACAGCCTCATCACCTGACATCAGGAGGTAGGACAAGCATCCTTTTGCTGGGCGAATCACTTGCAACAGTTTCAAGTCGTCGGTTGTTGCGACTGTCACTGGATAATAGAACTCACTCCATGCCTGCATACCACCATCCAGGTAGGCTGCCTGATAACCCTTCCCTTCGAGGATCTCGACGGCCTCCATCGCCGCCGCACCCTTTGCACAGACAGTAATGACTTCCTTATCTATGGGGATCTCGCTAAACTCCTGCGGCCCAAACTTCAACAGCTTTGAATTCTGGATGTTCGCGGATACCACGTTCTTGTGTTCGATGTGCCAGTCGTCATAAGCACCTGTAGCTCGAACGTCGAGAAGAAACACACCCTCACCAGCCTGCATGCGACGATGCAACTCTTGTACGTTAATCGATTTCACCTTTCATCATCCTCCTCAAGGATTCAATTGGGCCTTTTTTTGCAACTCTGGTCACGCACTTTGTTCCTGCACTCTGTTCCTGCACTCTGTTCCTGCACTCTGTTCCTGCACTCTGTTCCTGCACTCTGTTCCTGCACTCTGTTCCTGCACTTTGTTCCTGCACTTTGTTCACGCTTGTGCTGCTTTGCCCCAACTCTCTCCTCAGGCAGTCGTTTCTTTCGCAGCGTGTTTCTTGTCTTCGATGACGTCTAGCAAGGATTTCGCCACCTTGAGACTTGCTTGCACGCTAGGGTAGCGAAGCAGCTTGACAAACGTAAACACCCCGACTTGCGTTCCATCGTTCTTTGCTCTGCTCTTCGCTTCGTCGAGCAGCAACTTTCCTTGTTCGAGCGATGACTGAATGGGTTCCGTCAAACGGCCCATTTCTGTTGTAAGGTACCGAAGGGATGCTTCGTCAGCCAAGACGCTTGCGGCGAAGTCAATGTAAGGTTCCACAGTCTCAATGTAGTGGACAAGCTTCGGAAGCTTATTCACCAGCGTTGCGGCGGCACTAAGCGTTTCATAATTGAGCTCAAGCGTCGGCAAGTCTTGCTTTAATCCACGCAAAAGATAGTCGAGTGATTGTTTGTCGGATGCCAGGCTAAGGGCAAAGTCGAGTGCGTTTTCAAGCGATGCTACGCTATCAGTCATCCGTTCGTCCTTCGATTCCATCACCACACCTCCATCCTTTTCCGAGTCCGTCCCCCGCCCCCGGTTACAGAGCTTACATCACGCCCTTGAGCATTCCGTTCCAATACATCACTGGGAGCATGTCCTTTTTCATCAGGTACATACTGTAGCGCTCTTGTGCTTGGTCGAATGGGAAGGTTTCCGCAGGATTGTTGTCATAGTCAAATTCCGCCAACACCAAACGACCGTATCCAGTAATCAGCGGACAGGACGTGTAGCCGTCATACCGACCAGGTAGCGGACTGTTCCTCATCTCTGCCAACAAGTTTTTCACCAGCACCGGAGCTTGCTTGCGAATCGCTGCGCCTGTTTTTGATGTCGGCAAGCTCGTTGCATCGCCAATTCCAAACACATTTCGAAAGCGATTATGCTGCAAGGTGTACTTGTCCACATCTATCCACCCGCTCTCGGCAGCTAACGGGCTGTTTTTAATGAAGTCCGGAGCGCTCATCGGCGGAACGACATGAATCATCTCGTACTTCATGGAAACCCTTTCACCGGTTTGCAGGTGTTCAAAAACCGCTTCCTTATTCTCACCGTCAATTTCAATCAGGTTGTGATAAAACTTCGTTTCGATATCCCGTTCCTGAACGATGCGCGTGAGTGTCTTCGCATACTTCTGGACGCCGAAGATGATGGTGCCACCGGATCCAAAAACGACCTTCGAGTCGTTGCGAATTCCAGCTTTGCGAAAGTAGTCCTCCGCAAGATACATGATTTTTTGGGGGGCACCGCCGCACTTGATGGGCGTATTCGGTGCAGTGAAGATGGCTGTCCCACCCTTGAAGTTGCGGATATTTTCCCAGGTACTTTTCGCCGACTCATATGAGTAGTTGCTGCACACCCCATTTTTGCCGAGGTTTTCTTTAAGTCCCTTCACCTTGTCCCAGTCGAGTTGAATCCCTGGAGCTACGACGAGGTAGTCGTAGGACAGCTCTGTGCCCGCCGCAGTCACCACGCGGTTTTCCTCAGGTAAGAAAGCAACCACCGCATCTTGAATCCAATTCGCGCCGTCCGGAATCACAGACGCCTCATCGCGCTCCGTAACCTTGGCTTCCACTTCACCGCCGCCGACCAATGTCCACAGGGGTTGGTAATAATGTTTGTCAGAGGGATCAATAATGGCGATCTCGTTGTACAACCCCCCGCTCTCTCTGAGCAACCGGGCAGCCGTAGTGATGCCGCCTGTGCCGCCGCCGACGATGATGACCGTATAATGTGACTTGCTGCTCATACATCAGCTCTCCTTTCCGTTCAAACACAACTTTTTTACGCGATATGGGTGTACAAGGCTTGGATACTCATGACAAACATGTACACCGCGACGACCGCAATCACACCGGAAAAGACGTTGTTTAAGGTTCGCTTTTGCTTGCCGAAACGCGCTGCTGTCATCGTTCCGAGGATTCCACCAACTGCCCCACCGAGAATGAACGGCACCACAATTCCCCAATGCACCAGCCCGGACACCCCGTAGCTCACTGCCGTAGTAAGCCCGAAACTGCCGACAGAAAATAGTGAAGTTCCGACGGCTTCTATCATCGAAAGGTCCGCAGCATACATGAGTGCCGGAACAATCAAGAATCCTCCGCCAATGCCGAAAAACCCAGACAGCACACCTACAGTCAAGGCACTGACGATGAGTCGAACAAAGCGGAGGGATGGAACGTGCCCACTTTCTGCTGACGCGTTGTCGTGATGGCTTTCTGGAGCACGTTTCCTGGCCATTTTATAAGCCATGACGAGCATTAAAATTGCAAACAAGAACAAGATATCTCTTGAAGGCACAAGTTTCCCCACAAGGGACCCGAGTGTCGTCCCCATGACCCCGAACACCGCGAACCAGATTGCTGGTTTCCATCGCACGTGTCCCGATTTCGCATGAGGGATTAGATTAAAGTAGGCATTTACCGCGACGGCCATGGCCGTACTGCCAATCACCACGTGTACGTCATGAATACCGACGACGTATAACAACAATGGAACTGCCAGAATCGATCCGCCGCCTCCGAGCAGCCCCAGAGCAAAACCCACCGCTCCACCAGAAAGGGTAGCCAAGGCAACTTGAAGTTCTGTCATACGTTTCGTTCTCACCTCCTGCGCAAAAAAATGTAACATGCAGATTGTCACTCTTGACATCGGGGAAAACCCTATCCGGAAGTTGTTACATAAGCACCGCAAACGTCATGCAATGCGAGAACGTCTGCGTCTTCTGGCGAACTACAAAACTGCGACAATTTCTCAACGAAGTCTCCACACAAGAAATGTAGAATGGAGTCTGCAAAACGACGCATCAAATCAGAGTCTGCAGACTCTAGCACAACTGTCATTCCTTTCGGGTGAAGGAGACGGTAGATATGTACAGGGGACACTTCATGAGGCAGAGCTACTTAATGGCCTTGTTCCTCAGTGTGGGGACGTTAGGGAGCAGTGCAAGTTTGTTTTCACTGAGATGACACCGCCAAGACACGGCGCACTGACCATGACACAACGGGGCTGGCGGCACTGACCATGACACAACGGGGCTGGCGGCACTGACCATGGCACCACGGGGCTGGCAGCACTGACCACGCAAGACACAACAGGCCTGGCGGCACTGACGACGCAAGACACAACAGGCCTGGCGGCACTGACGACGACAAAAAAGCCATGGTGCGATGACCATGGCTTGTTGAACTGCCGGGTGTCTCCATTTCCTTCTTGTGCGTTGAACTGTTATCTAAAAGAAGTTATCCTGTTGTGTGTAACGGTTGAATGGAGGCATGACTGTGCACTACATCGTACTAGGATTTAAAGATGTTGTCATTCCTTTGATAGGGGCCCTCATTTTACTCCTATTGATTTGGTCGTGGATAAAATCTAGAGATGAGGCCTGACTTCCAAGACCTGTTTGCCAGTGCCCTAATACCGTGATGAATGGACACCACGGACGTGGAGCCTGGCAACAGTCCTTGTGACTGCTGGACAGAAATGAGTTCAGGGTCAACGAGTACCTTTTGCGCTTGAAAAATATGTCGGTCCAACTGTTGGCTGACCAAGACAACCTCAGGATGTATCAAGGACTGCCTCACGGCTGCCACACGAATCATCTTCGCTCGCAAATAATCAGAAATCTCCACTACGCTTGCCATCATTTCATCCCTCACCTATTCAACCATGTCACAACAGGCATCATTATACTGCGACAATCCCAATCAGTGTGTGACAAGTTTGACGATAAAGGTCGAACGAGATCGAAAGCGACGTGAAATTTCTGGTACACGTTATTTTTGTCGAATCAAGGCAAAATCCCGCGTTTCATACGTTGGATGGAGTTCCATTTTATCTCTGTGTTGGACAGAATCCTCCAGTGAAGGTTTCAACCACTTCTGGTACAGATGAAACGTCTCTCCACTCCTGCTGACCTTTGTTTCCGCGAATGTCCAGCCCAGTTTCTCGTAAAAGGGCCCAGCCCCACCATCGGCAGTGGGCAATGTGACAAGATCGATTCGGTCGATGCCGAACCGCGCGGCCAGGTGTTCATACGCCATAACTAAACTGGCCCCGACACCTTTTGACCGGAGCCGGGGACTGACGAACAAATGTGTGATATCTCCTACCTTTGGTTTGTTCGCTGGCGGAGACTGAGTTTGTAGATTCTGTTTCCTGGCATATCCTGAATCACGACTCACTGAGGCAACCTCACTGCGCTTGGTGAATTGTCGCGCGACCCCACTCACATAACGCTTTAAACGAGTGCGAATCAGCACACGGGCGACATTCGGGTGACGGAGGGCCTGCTGCACTACCGCTGTGGCAAGTCCGACTCCATGTTGTCGAATCAGCCATCGATAGTGACTCACCGGATCGAGCGTGCCAAGCAAGACCCCAGTCAACGTACCGGATGGATTCACGGCAATCAATGCCACGGCATACGGACTCTCCGCGAACGCGCGGTAATATCTGTGCAAAAACCGAGCGCCGAGACGCGCAATAAACTCGTCGCAAAACACGTGTTCATGCAGCGTAATCGCCTCGGCAGCGTATATGCTCAACATGTTTAGATGCGAAATTCGAATCTCTTTGTTCATACATACCCTCGCAGAACTTTGTGAATGACATGCTTCACCAACTCGACATCGCATCGGGGTCTATTTCATTTGTGCTGTGATGAGAGCAGGTGTCTCGGCCTTCGATGAAGACATATACGTCTGCCACCTGGCTTCAAAGGCTTGCTCCCACATCAAAAATGCAAACAGCGTCCACAACTCCCGGCCATAATCCCGAGTTCCACTGCGGTGTTGTAATAACATCATATCAACATATGACTCTGAAAAGTAATGACGGAACTTACTGGATTGAAATGCGTCCCGGAGCATGTCATACATTGACTCGCGCAACCATTTGCGATACGGCACCGGAAATCCGAGTTTCGGACGGTTTGCAATGCCATCAGGCAACCACCGCTTCGCGGCCTGGCGCAACACGTACTTGCCCTGAGTGTCCCGAACCCTGTATTCCACAGGCACAGATGCCGCAGCGTCAAACACGTCGAGATCGAGAAATGGGACGCGCAGTTCCAACGAATGAGCCATCGTCATTTTGTCCGCCTTGAAGAGAATGTCCCCAGGCAGCCATGTGCGCAAGTCAACCATTTGCATCCGCGTGATATCGTCATACGTGGCAGTTCGGTCGTAAATCCCATCGCTGTGTCGGAACGTAGCACTGGGATGTCCGCCAAACATGTTTCGCTGAAACAACATATCTTTTGTCTCTTCGTGAAACACATGAATGTTGCCAAGAAAACGGCGTTCAAGAGGCGTCGTGCCCCTAAGCAAAAAACTACGCCCCTTCACTCCATGAGGCAACTTGTTGGCCAGATTTCGAAGCAACGGTGTCGACCACTTTGGTAAGTAATGAAACATGGCTAGGGACTTCGGTTCGTGATAGATTGGGTACCCGCCGAAAATCTCGTCCGCACCCTCTCCAGACAGCACCACCGTTATTTCTTGACTGGCCAGTTCCGCCAGAAAGTAGAGTGCAAGCGCACTTGGGTCCCCAAGGGGCTCTTCCAAGGAATCCATCATCGTTGGTAAACGACGGATGATGTCACTGCTCGAAATCACAGTAGATTTGTGCTGTACGCCAAGGGCGGCGGCCGTCTGTCTGGCGATGACCAACTCATCAAGCTGTGCATCGGCATCCTCGAATCCGACGGAAAATGTCGTTAAGTCCCGCGTCTGTTTGGCGAGAGCAACGATGGTACTGGAATCGACGCCGCTTGAGAGGAACGACCCCACTCTCACATCCGCCTGCAGATGTCTGCGTACGCTTCGTTCCAGTGCATCCGCAACCGTATCTATGTAATACGACTCCGGTTTATCATACAAAGGTTCATACTTTGGCGCCCAGTACTCAGTCGTCGACAGGACACCGCGGTGATAACGGATGTAATGACCAGGCGGGACCTTTTGCATGCCGCGAATCAAAGACTCCGAAGTCGGCACGTATTGGAGTGTAAAATAGTCCCACATCGCCTGTTCATCAATGGAAAATTCCCACGGAACAGTCGTCAGTAAGGAGCGCATCTCAGAAGCGAAGCGCAACCCATCCGACCCCTGTGCATAATACAGCGGCTTGATGCCAAAGGGGTCCCGAACAAGAAACAGTTCGCGAATATTAAGATCTGCAATGGCAATCGCAAACATACCCCGCAAATGACGAACCAACTCAATGCCATATTCTTCGTATAAATGGACAATGACTTCCGTATCCGTATTCGATGTAAAAATGTGACCACGTCTCATTAACTGGTTTCGCAAGGATTTGTAGTTGTATATCTCACCATTGCAAACGACCCAAACGGTTCGATTTTCGTTTGTCATAGGCTGGTGGCCGTGCTCCAAATCAACAATCGCTAGCCTTCGAAACCCAAGTCCGATGTCGCCATCCACCATGTACCCGGAATCATCTGGTCCCCGGTGCATCATGGTATCTGTCATTTTTTGCAGTTCGTCCATCGCAACTGGGTTTTCACGGCCGCGAAATATTCCGCATATACCACACATATGGCCACCTCAGAACTAAGAGTTTGTGCACTTTATGCACTGAGTATAGAAAATCAATGTCAAGTGGATGTGCATTAACTGTCGAGGGAATATGGTGACTTGT
Source organism: Alicyclobacillus curvatus (assembly GCA_017298655.1). Lineage (GTDB taxonomy): Bacteria > Bacillota > Bacilli > Alicyclobacillales > Alicyclobacillaceae > Alicyclobacillus_B > Alicyclobacillus_B curvatus. The sequence goes on along the minus strand of CP071184.1, from coordinate 5,941,518 downwards.
CAAGAAAATGTGGATGGAAATGAAAAATGGGCAGGTGGACACGGCCCTCGGGTCAACGGGGCTGTGCGCTGCTACGAAACAAAACCCATCGTCCGGTTGCGGCCACGTAAAGCCCCGAGCTCCTGACATACAGACGAAAAGGGCCCCGACTGAGCCGAGGCCTGACACAGACAAACGATGAAGCAATCATGGACAAACCACGGATAAACCACGAAGCAATCTTGTGGTCATCATCGAGACCGCACGAGCAATCAGGATAAGCAAACAGCATCGACAAACTCGAGAGATTGGACTTCACGGCTCACGGAACGAGTTTCAGTGCTGCAAGCTTGGTGTTCAACTGATGCAGTTGGCTAATGACGGCAGCTGTTTGTTGGTTCATCTGCCCGAGGCGACTTGCCTCCACACTGGCCGTCGAAGCAGCGCTCTGCGATGAAGATAGAATGCCTCCGTTCGCACTGATGACCCCCTGCAAACTTTGATTGACACCTGACGTCGCACTATATACGGCCGTCATCCCCGACAAAATCGCCTGTTCACTCACCCCGATTTGCTGAAGATGCTGGTTCATGGTGGCTAAATCTTGAACGGTCTTTTGTTCCTGCAATTCAATTTGTGCAAGCGCAGAAGTTGTTGCCGTAAGCGGACCAAGCGCTTGGACGGTCTTGCCGACAAGCGGGACGGTCGCTTTCACATCCACGTTGAGTGCACTCATCGAGCGGTTCATGTGCAACTGGATGTTGGTTTGTTGAGTCATGCTGTAACCAAACAATCCGAGCCCGAGGATGGATGCGCACCATGCGACGATTCGAATGCCGACTGCGGCCTTCATATGCCAACCTCCTACAAAATCGCTCCAAATGTTAGTTACCGCCGAGAATACCGAGAAGGCTCGGAGTGGAAGTGGTTTGCGTTTGGTTCGACGGTGTCTTCGATGATGACGAAAGAACGCCGCCCACTGCATTTGTGACTGACCCCAAAGCAGACGATGCCGGCGATAAGGCGTTGCCTGTTAACGCGTTGCCGCTAAGTGCTCCCGTCAGCGACTTCAAGGGCTTACTCAGCAGTCCAGCCGGATTCCCCACTCCGGGGTTTAGCCCTCTTAACAGTTGATTCACTTGCCCAAACACACGGAACTCCTGCTGTGAAGACTGCAACTCCGAGAGGAGCGTGTCCATTTGTGCATTCAATGCGTTGCTTTCGGTACTGGTAGTCGCAAGTGTACTATCGAGCGAGTTCAGTACGTTTGCGCTGCTGCCAATCTGCGACGCAAGTAGACTCGACTTTTGTGGCAATTCATTCGTCACAGTCGTTGTGGCTTGTTCCACAGTTAATATCTGTCGCATCAAATCCAGGTTGTGCGAAGTCAGTGCAACTTGTGTCTGCAGTTGACTGGCAAGTGCTTGCCCTGTGGCTGTCTGCTGATTCAATATCTGTTCTTGTTGCGTCAAATCCGATAGTTTCGATTCAACCTGGTTTACCTGTGCGCCAAGGTCACGCGTGTTGGTCAGAATTTTGGCTGTCGTACCATGCAGACTGCCGACGAGCGAAAAAATGTTTGGCGCCGCGGACAGTTGTTTTTGCACAAGCGGCGCTCCCGCCGCAATCGCTGCAGCACACGCCACAACCAAACCAGTGATGGCGAAAGCCCTGCTTTGCCTTGGAAATGTTTGAAACACTGGTCTCATTCCTGGCACCTCCAACGTGTCTCCGAGTTACGGAACAAGTGCTGTCTTTTGGTTGATTTGCACTAAGTCGTTGTGAATACTGCCTTCATCTGCCAACATCGTCCCGAGATTTTGTACAATATCTGAATTGACCTGATTTAGGTGCTGTAACGTGCCGAGAATTCCGAGTTCTGATTGTGAAATGGAATGAATGTATGCCTGTGACTGGCCAACGCCGCTCCCAATGGCCGCAACGGACTGGTTAATGCCTGCCACCGTCTGTGAGAGCGTTCCCAACCCCTCGGCCATGTTCAAGGAAGACTGCTGAATCTGCGCGAGACTACTCTGCATGTGTTTGGTCGTCTGCTCAAGCTGTCCAAGCCCCTGCAACCCTTGCCCAAGTTGACCAGAAAGCGTCTTCGCTTGGCTGACATTTTGTTTCAGTGAAACGGCTTTCTGGTCCATGTCATGCTGCAACCGAACTTCCATCATCCCGTTGACACCGAGCAACAACAACCCAATTGGGATGATGAACTTGGCAACCGCGACTACGGAGAATTTCATCTCCCTCACACCCCCGGAACTTTACTGTTCATGTTGTGTGTGGCTTGTTTCATTTGATCCATGTTGCTGACATCCTGGTGCACAATCCCGTCGAGCGCACTGAGCGACTGCTGCAAACTGCTCATTGAACTACCTAGCTGTTGCAGTGAGGAAGCAATCTTGCCTAGATTGGCGGCGCCTGATTTGGCCCCCGTCCCAATCGACTGGTTGATGTGCAACGTGTCGGCGTTCAATTGATTGATACTCGCAATGTTCATCTGCAACCTTGCCGTCGTCGCATCCGTTAACTGCAGGGATTGATTCATATTGGCGGCGGTCTGAATGAGCGTTTGCAAACTCTTGTTCTTTTGAATAATGGTTGATTCAATGTTCACCAGTTTGGATGTAGAACTGAGACTCGAGCGAAGTCCTACATCTAATCTCGTCAACTGGATGGTGGTTGGGACCGTCATTCCGAGGAGTCCAAGGACAACGATGGCTCCGACCACACTCGCTATCTTTCCGAACACACCCACCACTTCCCTCGTTTGAATGACCTATCTTTTTTTCAGATGAACCTTCTGCGCTCCGAGTTTTACGGCACCTCTTGGGAAACCGTCTGCGTTTGCGAATTTGCCTGGCTCAACTTACCTGCAATCTGTTGGTTGGTCTGTTCCAACTGGCCCGCTGTCTGATTGAGGCGGCTCGCTACACGACTCATGTTTGCCGCTGTCGCTGACTGCGACGCAGTTGTGCCAGAGACGCTGCCGAGGTCGGAGTTAATCTTGCTGGCAAAAACAGCGAATTGCTGACTCAGTCCAATCTCGTCCTGACTCAGAGTTTTAAGTGTGGCGAGATTTGCGTTCTGCTGCTTTAAGCCGTTCCCAAGCGTCTGCAACTGTGTAGCCAATTTTGGTGTCAAACTGGACAAGTTCTCAACCTTGCCCATTTTGCCAACAATTTGATTGTTTGCCTGATTGATCTGATTGTTATTGTGGTGGACCTGACGCAGCGTCCCAAGAAGATTTAAACTAGGCGGTATGCGGTGTGCGTATGCCAGTCCGGTAAAACCGAGAATCAAGATTGCCGCAGCCCCGGCAGCTACCCACAACGGCCGATAGCGTTTCTTGATGCGCGCCTCAGACACTTCCTCGTCTGCCGTTTCCGATCCGGTTTCGAACGCAGCCGCACCGGTTGCCGCCATCACTTCTGCCGGCACCTCTGCACCCAGTCCGCCCGACTGTCCACTTGGGGGCTCGAGCGCTGCGTCCTCAGGAACGAGACCGGTCGAAGCGGAACCGTAGATATCGAGGTAGCGAATGCCCTCGTACACGTCCTCAATTTCCCGTTGATACTTTTGCAGGACAACCTTCGCCTTGACCTTCAGCGTCGGCGTCAAGTCACCGCCCTCAATGCTGAAAGGAGCAGTGAGCAGAGCTGCGCGCTTCGGCTGCTCAAAATCAGCGAAGTTCACGACGGCTTGTTGAATCTCCTCTTGCAACAGGCGCCGAACCGCCAAATTTGATATCAACGCGTGGTCATTTTCATCCGTGTGTGCCGGCAGCGAAAGCTTTGCTCTAATGGCTTGAAAGTCAGGAACGATGAGGCATGCCACGTACTTTCGCTGATCTCCGACGAGGACCGCTTCAAGAATAAACGGCGACAGTGTGATAGCGTTTTCGATTGGGTATGGGGCGACGTTCTTTCCTGTTGCCAAAACCAGAATGTTCTTCTTGCGCTCGACGATGCGAATGTAGCCATCCACGAGCTCGGCAATGTCACCGGTATGAAGCCATCCCTTTGCGTCGATGGTCTCGGCCGTTGCTGCCTTGTTTCCGTAGTATCCAGACATCACATTCGGGCCTTTGACCAGCAATTCGCCGTCTTCTGCCAGTTGGATATCAACATTCGGCAACGGCTTGCCAACGGTTCCAGGCTGAATCGAGTCAAGCGGATTCACGGCAATGACCGGAGCCGTCTCCGTCATCCCGTACCCTTCACAAACCGGAATACCTGCTCTTTGGTAGAAGATAGAGATTTGTCCTGACAGACCTGCACCGCCCGAGACCACGGCCCGTAGGTTGCCGCCAAGGCCCCGGCGCAGCTTGCGATAGACGAGGCGGTTCGCAACCTTATACTGCATCGACCCAACGGACGCGTCCAGGCTTCGCATGATGAAGCGAGACACCGGCTTTGGCCGGTCTTCAATCTTTTGCAGGATGCCTGCGTACACCTTCTCGAGCAGCCTCGGAACGGTCACAAGCACTGTCGGCTGAATTTCGGCGATGTCCTGCTGAATCGTTTCCAGGCTTTCGGCATAAGAGATGGTGCCGCCTGCGGTGAGGAGGCAAAAATGACCGACCGTTCGTTCGAATATGTGCGACAAAGGAAGGTAAGAGAGTGTTACATCGTCTGGCTTAACCGTCAGGACTGACAAGCATGCCTCGATGTTTGACGTCAAATTCCGATGCGACAGAATCACGCCCTTTGGCGTGCCAGACGTCCCCGATGTATGCACGATGGTAGCGGTTGCATCGGATGGCACATTGTCGATGTCTTGCACTGGAATCGGTGGCGGTGCCTGTGCCTGAATTTCATCGAACGATTCTACAGGGACAGCGTATGGGCGAATCGTGCCTTCAAGAAGTACGACAAACTGCACCAAGTCAGGGAGCAATCCGTCCAGGCTCTGCGCGAGTGGCCACGTACCGACAATCAGGCACTTTATGTCTGCATTTTGCAGAATAAAAGCTGCCTGTTGTGGTGTAACAGAGGGATAAATCGGTACGACGACGGCGCCAATAGCCATGATGGCAAAATCGCAGACGGTCCACTTCTCCGAAGACTCAGCCATAATTGCAACCTTATCACCCGGCTGAACTCCCCGCGCCTTAAGACTAGCTGCAAACCTGACAATCTCATCCCAAACCTCCTGATACGTCCAGTCCCGGTAGACGCCCTCAACCTTGAATCGGAGGCAGGGATGCTGGGGATTACGCACAACCGACGCTCGCAACAACTGCACGACGTTCATCATCATCCCACCTTTTAAACAGGCTGTTTCCCGTTAGCAAAGGCACACTGGCACTCAAAAAGAATTCAAAGGTATACCCCGATGTGTATGTGTTCGTTCAATAGACCTTATTTTGAACAATTGTTCGAATTACTCTGTCATTTATTGAGGGTATCCAAGCATCCATTATTAAGAAATCGGTGTGCAAAATTAGAAATTCAGTTAGAAATTCAGTTAGAAATTCAGTACGCAAAATTAGAAATTCAGTACGCAAAAAAAACTAAGGTGCAATCGCTGAGACTGAACGTCCATCTCTAAGCAAGCACCTTCTGTACTATATGAAGCAGACCAGTCAAAATTGCTTCCTTGCTTCGGTCGACGACTGGCTGATGTTCTCAGGGCCTGCGTCGTCGCCTTCTTCTTCGACCTCTGCGCCGATACGTGATGACACCGCGTATCTGTCCGGAACTGATGCGTGTCAGGAGCAGAACTAGGATGACGACTGCGGCGATGAGCAAAATCGCGTGGACTCCCGCAACAATCACAATGACGATCAGACAAAGGAGAACCACAAGCAAAATCGGATCGATGAAAATCACCTTCCTTCAGACATGTTCTCACTCGCCCCTTCGATATTCTCACTCGCAGCTGCGACGGTTTCACTGGCTGCTTCGACCGTCTCACTGGCTGCTTCCACCGTCTCCCCTTTCTGGGGGACTGGGTCTTCTCCCTCTCTCGCGAGTTTCTGGATGATCCACACAGGGAATGTCATCTCATGGATTCCGGTTCCACTTCCTCCATCCTCGTGATCCACACCGGTGTGATGCTCCTGACACAACACGAGCATGTTTCGGACGTCGTCGGCAGACGTCATCGGTTGGTTTCTCAAAAGCCGCCCGTACCCGTAAGGGTCCCACTCTTCGACGAATGCCTTCACCTTGTCCCAATCAGCCAGACTCTGCAGCGACCACTCCACGGCAAAGTGGTGTACCTGCAGGTCATTCGTGGATCCGCAGACCCAGCATTGATAATGACCATCTGCCCGCAGCCGTTCTTTACTGTGGCGAAATTCTTCGGACTCCGTGCGTTTGACATGATCCGGTGTAATCACCGTCTCATGCAGCTTACGTTCGATAATATGCTGTTTTACTTCAGACACGTTCCTCACCTCACTACACCCTACGTGCTTGTGTCATTTGAAACCCGTGCACGGCAGGATGTGCTTTGATGTTACAGCCTGAAAAATAGACAAGGCCCCCCATTTGAGGGGCCTCACGTATGAGAAGAAGCGTCAGGCAGATGGAGACAGAATCAAGAGCTGCTGATTCACTGTATCGAGCAGAAGAGCCAACTGGTTGTCGACAAAGAACCGAAGTCCGAAGAGTCCGGCGTCAGTAAAGCTCGGATCGACGATACACGGGACGTTCGAGTAGGTCTGTCCGCCAATATTTAGGTTGCAGACCGACTGGTAGGCACTCGCGCTCCCGCCGACTCCGCCGATCTGAATCGCCCCAAGGTTCGGCAGACCAAGAGCGTTGGCAACATTCGCATTGAATGTCAGCTCAAACGCTCCAGTGTCCATAATCATGTTGGGAACGTCTGTGCCGTTCACATTCAGGGTGAAGTAGAACGCGTCGTTTTGGATAGTGCCCGGAATGACTGCCAGTTCACTGTAACTCGCCATGCATCCTCATCCTCTCTGTGAGCAATGGCTCACCGTACAAGGTATGCATGGCCACAAAATGGGACAGGGCTGGTGCAGGAGACAGCGTCAGAATTGGATGAACAGCACCGTCGGGATGACTTGGTGGGATTTCCGTCCTCGAAGAGCCCGCAAGGGCACCCGCTCGGCCGTACAGCTCGGCCCTAAGATACACAAGTATCGCTAGGCACACAGGTGGCGGGGTATACCCTCGTCGCTAGGGCACACAAGTATCGCTAGGGAGTATGGTGGCAGGGTATGCCCCCGTGGCTAGGATACACAAGTATCGCTAGGGAGTATGGTGGTGGGGTATACCCTCGTGCCTAGGATACACAAGTATCCTTGTGGGTTTCGGAGAGGGGGTATCGGATCGGCGATAGCGAACACGATGATATTTACGATACCCCCTGGGGTTGACGAATAAGGATATGGAAGGTAGCGCTATTTGCGAAATATACCCTAGGGGGTTAGGGTCGAAGATACAAAAGTATCCTTGCATTTTCACGCATACCCGTGTGGGTATGCCAGATTCCTCTTCCTCCTCGGGGATTTTGCCTCAGCCGGGGTACCCGCTCAGCCGTAGGACGCATAAGTATCGCTAGCCATTATGATGGCAGGGTATGCCCGCGTCGCTAGGGCACCCAAGTATCGCTAGGCACACAGGTGGCGGGGTATACCCTCGTGCCTAGGATACACAAGTATCCTTGTGGATTTCGGAGAGGGGGTATCGGATCGGCGATAGCGAACACGATGATATTTACGATACCCCCTGGGGTTGACGAATAAGGATATGGAAGGTATCGCTATTTGCGAAATATACCCTAAGGGGTTAGGGTCGAAGATACAAAAGTAACCTTGCATTTTCACGCATACCCGTGTGGGTATGCCAGATTCCGCTTCCTCTTCAGAGATTTTGCCTCAGCCGGGGTATCCGCTCAGCCGTACCGCTCAGCCGTAGGACACATAAGGACGAATAAGGATATGGAAGGTAGCGCTATTTACGACATATACCCCAAGGGGTTCACGAAACACATCCTAAATGTGGCTTCCGCGCACAATAATTTACCGGTTGCCACAATCTGGTGTACAATCCTCTTGAGGTGACGTGACGGTGGCTGTAAAGCGGAATCTGCGACCAACGGGTCAAGCAGCGTTTATTGATATTGAGACCACAGGACTCAGTCCGCGCGACGATGAAATCGTGCAGTTGTCGGTTGTGCGCTTTTGTTTTTGCCGCGAGACCGGGGAAATCCTCGAGATTGAGGCGAACTATACGGGGTTCAATGAACCGACACGGAGCATCCCTGCAGGAGCGACGCAGGTCCATGGCATCTCGGATAGAGACGTGAAGGGACACCGACTCGACGCCAGTCTTATCGAGTCCGTGGTGGAGCCGGCGGAATTTATGATTGCGCACAATGCACCGTTTGACAGAGGTTTTCTCATTTCTCAGTTCACCTGGGCCACGGAAAAACCATGGAAGTGTTCGATGCGGCACGTCGATTGGCAGGCAAGAGGACACCCATCACGCGCGTTGCAAAGGCTACTTTTCGCTCATGGCATTACGGTTGAACGGGCACATCGTGCTGACTCTGACGTTGACGCAGCGCTCCAATTACTCAACTGCGATTCAGGAAGTGGATTGCGCTATTTTCACGAAATCATCGTTCACCGGCCGCTTCCACGACCGAAACTCCCTATCCAATCTCCGGCTGGCGTGAATGCATCACGGCGGATCTCTTCCTGACCGCCGTGATACAGCACAGAACCGACTACAACCGTTGGTGCGAGAGCACGCCCGTGCGACGATGAGTTCGTGCCGCAAGCATCCTCGGGGTATTTCAATCTAAGTCACCTGACCTACCGACCTACCTACCGACCTACCGACCTACCGACCTACCGACCTACTGAGCAGGCCGACTATGTAAGCCCGCTCAGTATGCCGTGGACGTGTGTACTCCCGAGTGTGTCAGGCTACTCGACTCGCTCCACCATGCCTGGCTTCGACTCCGGTACAACGTAAGCGTCCGGGTGCGGCTTTAAGACCCGAAGCATCCAATATGGGCGATAGAGTCCCCCAGGCCCAGGTGCTGGTCGCGTCAATTCTAACCATCGCTCGAATACACGGTAAGACTGTTTCGTATCCACATTAATTTCTCCGTATCGGCTCTGCCCCACGACTTTCTCAACTGTCACGCGTTGATGCCAGCACATCATCCCGCTGATAGGATCCGGTTGAACCGGAAAGATGATGTTCTGGTGCACGCCGCCATCTGTCCACCACACCCTGCTCGTATCCGGATCCGTACTCTTCCACGGCTGCGGACCATGAACGCGCCCAATCTTCCAATCTCCGTCCCCGCTGTTGTCCATCTTGACCAAAGAGGAATTCCAACGGTCACTCCCCGTCGTCTCATGCAGACGCCAGCGTCCCAAATGGTGAGAGCAGGCAATCACGCCCGGCTTGATGCCTTCCGTGACCCACACTTTGTCAACGAGCCAGCCGATCTCGGTCGCGATGCGCACCTCATCTCCCGTTGTCACGCCAAGACGTTTCGCGTCAACCGGATTGACCCAGACCGGGTTTGTATGTGCGGTCTCATGTAACCACTTCGCCCCGTTGGTACGGCTGTGGATGAGTGTCGGTAAACGAAATGTTGGCAGGAGCATGTACTCTCCCTTATTCACATTGATGGTCTTGTGATGGACCTGACTGACAATGTGCACCATTTCGTCCCGCTCCCGATCATTCCTCGGGTAGATGGGAATGGCGTATTCCGGCCAACCCCAGTCCCGCAGTGTGGGGGAGAAAAACTCCAGCTTCCCCGACGGCGTTGGAAACCCTTTGACTGCGCGACCATCGACGATGATTCCTGCCCGAAATTGCCCCTTCTCGTTCTTGAAAGGTCCTGGCTGCGGAGCGTGGTTCGCCTGGTGCGGCAATTTGTCGACCCAGACCGCCGCTGTTGCTCCCTCACTGGACGCCGTGCTCGTTTTCCCTGCGCCAGCTCCAACTCCAGCCCCAGCTCCAGTGCCTGTGCTGGTAGCACCTGCAGTGCCAGTCCCGTTGCCAGCGCCATCTGCTGCGTCCGCGCCAAAGCTCGGCTCAGGGTAAATCTCCGCATGCTGCAGAATCTCTTTATCAAGCTCGCGCTTGTGAACCGCAAATACTTCCTTCGTAATTTCAAACGCAGCGTAGCGCCGCATATACTCCATCGGCGTCATGCCCTCAGCGGCTGCGGCCTCAGGCAGTCCAGGAACTGAATTCTCAAAGATCCACTGGTAGTACTCGTCAATCGTAATTTTCTCACCCGGCCGATACGGAGACTCGAAGTGCTGGCGGATACCTAGTTTTCCATCCGGATCGATGCGCCAGGACAGCTCAATCCAAAACTCGTTTTCCTCCCAAACCTCCCCAGGGTTCGCGTCGCGCGAATCCGTGATGTTATCCCCTCTTCTTGCCTTGGCTACACGAAGCACCGGCTGACGAAAACCTATCCACTGTGCTGCGTGCGTTTCGTAACTGTGCAAGTCATGGCGTTCAGTTGCAAGGCCCATCGGCAGAATGTAATCCGAAAACTGGGAGGTTTCCGACCACACCGGCGACAAAGTCACATGACAGCCAACACGCTTTTCGTCTTGAAACATCTCAATCCAGGAAAATCCGTCCGGAAACGTCCAGACTGGGTTCATCACGCGCGTAAAGTAGACCTCGAGGCGCTTGTCCCGCTTCTTCAGAATGTGCGGAAGCATAAAACTCATCTCGAAATAGGACAGTGGATACTCGCGCGGCCAGTGGTTCTCGTTCCATTCCCGAATCGGTGCTGGCGCCGAATTGCGCGCGGGGACAAACTTCACCCATGCGTTTGGAAGCATGCTTCCTTCCTCGCCAATAGCCCCCATCAACACGTTCAGGAACATCAGCGCACGGGTTATCATCCAACCACCGCGGTGACCAGCGGCAGCATTGCGCCATATGTTGCTCGAAAACGCTTCCCCGGCCCGCGCAATCTCATCCGCGATTTCGCGAAGCATCTGAGCGGAAACACCGGACTCCTCTGCTGCCCACTCTGGCGTGTAGTGACTGTACAATTGCTTGAGAACGGTAACAAAGTCTTCGTACGTCTGACCTTCCGGGATAGATTCAATAAACCGCCGTGCTTTCAAGTCCGCCAGATATTGCCGATCCGCCAGGAACTCCGCCCAGTTGGTCCAATCACGCACAAACTTTTGATTGAATCGGTTGCTTTGGATGAGCAGATTGGCAATGGCAAGCAGCAGCGCTGTTTCTGTGCCCGGATATGGGGACATCCAGTAATCAGCTTTTGACGCGGTATTCGACAGACGTGTGTCAATCACGGCGATTTTGGTGCCCTTTTGTTGGGCCTCAATGATTCGCTGTGCGTTTGGGTTGAAATAGTGACCGGACTCGAGGTGCGAACTCATCATCAGGATAAACCTGGCGTTCGCGTAATCCGGCGACGGTCTATCCATCCCCATCCAGAATGCGTAGCCGGCACGCCCACCTGATGAACACACATTGGTGTGACTGGAGTGACCGTCAATCCCCCAACTTCGCACGACGCGCTCCGTGTATTCGTCCTCACCGGGCCGCCCGACGTGGTAAACCACTTCATCCTTGCGTCCTTCCATAATGCTCCTACGGATACGCAGTGCAATGTCGTCAAGGGCTTCTTCCCAGGATACCCGCGACCACTGGCCATCACCGCGTTTCCCAACGCGCTTTAGCGGGTAGAGGATGCGCTCTGGATTTGTCATCTGACTCACCGTCGCAGGCCCCTTGGCACAGTTGCGTCCGCGGCTGCCTGGGTGCAGTGGATGGCCTTCAAGTTTCTTTACTTGACCCGTTTGCTTATCAATATAGGCCAGCAGTCCACAGGCCGCCTCGCAGTTAAAGCAGACGGTCGGGATGAGTTCGTAGTGATGCATTTCCTTCTTCGGCCAAGCCTTTGCGTCGAGTTCCGCCCAGTCATCCCAATCTGCAGGCTCTGGGTGACTCCTCAGATGACCAAAGCCTTTCGTCAATTCCTTGTGTCGCTCCTGAATGCTCACAGGCACACCTCCCGTTATCTAACGAATCAAAGCAGCACAGCACAGTTCAGTTATGACAGCGCATATGACATCGATTGTGACAGCAGTTATGACAGCGGCACCGATTGGCCCGCTTGGACGAAGGCGTGTTCGTAGAAAAACAGCCCCAGTAAGGCGAGAACGCCGGCTGCGGCAGGCAGCGACGCGGATACGACAAACAGGCTCAGCAATGTCGGAACCGCGGCTCCAACAATGAGTCCGGTCCAAAAGAAGCCTTTGTACTGACCCCTAAACATCTGCTTTGCAGCCTTCGCAGCGTCCGCTGTTGCGTGTGGAATCACCATCTCGCTGACGAGCAGTCCAAGATGAACCAGGAGTGATGCAAGGAGGGTGATGTGAATCGTGAGCAGTGCCCCTGATGATATCGGCAGAAACAGCGAGATGACCGAAAACACGGCAGATCCGGCGAGCGTCGCCTGTGAGAGCAAGTGCAGCGGAAGGGACGGGTTCTGCCACAGGTCACGACCTTTCGCCTGCGCAAACAAGAACGCCGTGTACATGGCAGTTAGCGCTGCCAATATCACGCCGGGAACGGAAAGAACGAAATCTGCACTCGTGTTTCCTGTAATGCCGAGGACAAACTGGATGAGCAGAATGAGACTGTAAGCGAGGATGATAAAGGACCCGCGAACTAGCCAAGACTTCCACTGCGGTCGTGTAAAGAGACGCATAAAGCGTGCGGGGTGTTCGAGGTCGGCGATGAGCAAGATGCCCGTGATGCCGAGGAAAATGCCGCCAATGACAGCAGACAGGACGCTAAAAGTTGCCGTCGGCCGTTGGCCCGCGAAGGAAAGGATGGCAAACATCAAGAAAACACCTGCTGAAATGGATTTCGTCCAGGTGTACAAGGAAACTTCCCAGTGCCAGGGCGGCGTATGGGGAACATCGTAGGCCAAACGCGCTGCTGCGACCGTGTGCGTTGGCTTGGCAGCCTTTGCTAATCCATGCACCGGATATGATTCTTTTTCCTCCGAGAACAGATGCATGCCAGTATATTCTGATTTTGATGGGTTCAAAGTGTAATCGCTGGCACCCACGTAAAACACCTTTGGATTTGTACCCTTTTCCGGCTTGCGGACATCTGCCTTCTTGCGGCTGATGAGTTGCAACACTTCGCTGTTCGGATCGTTCAGGTTCCCGACGACAATCGCTTCCACCGGGCACACGATGACGCACGCAGGTTCGAGACCCTGGTCAATGCGGTGGGCACAAAAATTGCACTTTTCGGCGCTGTGCACATCAGGGTTGATGTAGATGGCGTCGTACGGACAAGCTGCAATACAGGCCTTGCAGCCAATGCAGACCTCGCGGTCAAAATCAACAATACCGTCAGGTCGTTTGAACATGGCCGTCACCGGGCATATAGGGACGCACGGCGCGTCATCACACTGGTTACAGCGGGTAATCTGAAACTCACGACTGACTTCTGGATACACACCAACTTCGACTTGCTTGACGTACGTTCGGTTGACACTGAGTGGCACATCGTGTTCCATCTTGCAGGCGATGGAACACGCGTGACAGCCGATGCACGTATCCTGGTTAATCACCTTACCCCAGCGAATGGGAGCCTCTGTAGACAACTCGGTCGCGTCGACTTCCAGATAGGACACAGTAGATAACCTCCTCCACGGCGGGATGCCTTGTTTTAGCGTATCACCGTCTGGAAATAAGGAGGTAATGCAAAGCCTGCATGCCCACATTCACCCGCGCCGCAGGATACGGAGGAGTGACTTGACCAGCGTCTTTTCAAACCGTTCCGGTCGTTCGACAATATACAGGTGCCGGGAAATTTGGAAGTCATCAATCGGCACTTCTACCAATCGCCCGCTTTTACAGTCGCGTGCAACCGTCAATCGCGATAAAAAGGCCACGCCGAGCCCTGCCTCTGTCGCCGACTTGATGGCCTCGGTGCTTCCAAGTTCCATCGCGATGGTGAGAGACGACCGGATACCCGCTCCTTCAAGGGCCGTTTCTGTGACCTGTCGCGTCCCGGAACCCTCTTCACGGAGTAAAACGGGATGGCCGACGAGCTGTTCGAGGCGGATGGTCCCGTTCTTCGCAAACGGATGATCCGGCGCACACACAAGTACCAGTTCATCATCCCGCCATGCCTCGACCCGGAGGTCCATACCCGCCTCCACCACCCCTTCCACCAGCGCAATGTCGATTCGGTGGCGCGCAAGGTCCTCCAACACGTCGCTTGTATTTGAGATGCGCATCCGAATTTCCGCTTGCGGGTACATCCGCCGAACTTCACCGAGTACTTGAGGCAATACGTACTCACCAATCGAAAGCGTCGCACCAACAGACAGGCCACCGCCCTCCCGGCGCAGACGGGCAAGCTCTTCCTTTGCCTTTTCGTGACAACTGAGTAAATCACAAGTGTACGGATAAAGGGCCCGCCCAAAGGACGTCAAGGTAATGCCTGTTGCACTCCGTTCGAACAACAATCCTCCATATTCGTCTTCAAGAGTCTGCAGGTGGCGGCTTGCCGTCGATTGGGTCATGTGCAAGGTTTGGGCCGCGCGTGTAATACTGCCGTATTCGACTGCTGCTCGAAAGACCCTGTGACTCTCTACGTGCATCTAGATGCCTCCTCTAAGAATTCAACGTGTGACTAGATGTCGCCCGCCTCCGACATCCAAGGTGGTGCTTGATGCCGCATCTTAGCACCCAAGGTCCCACTCGATGCCCGCCTAAGCATCCACGGTGGCACTCGATGCGCTTAAGCACTCATCAAGGCGTCTGATGATGGCAAGATGTGCCTTGTCCACCGTACCTGGCTGACCTGACTCCGTTTCCAAGGTCCTCGTTGTTAACTCGCGCAATTTCTCGAGAACACCTTCGCCTTCTCCTTGAGGAAGTAGGAACGTAATTTCTCGTTCCCTGTCAACCGGTGAGTCGCCGTAGCGAATTTTCAGTACCTTCGGCTTCCACTCGCATAAGAGTGCAAATACATCAAGATCTTCTGTTGGAGAAGTTGGAAGTTGCTCGAGGAGGTAGAGTTCAATCGATTGTTGCTCGGTAAACAGATAGAGAACGAGGCATTCTTGTTGATTCAGAGAACCGATGCCCCACTGAACCTCATCAATCATTTGAAGCGGTCTTGGCCAGGCCACGCCAATTTCCGGGTGACCATCCCAAAATACAATTACGCCTTCAGACTGGCCAACAGCAGATGGTACAATTTCCACAGGTCATTCCTCCTTCGTTACCGGATTATCTGTTCCGATTCAAAGCGCGAGATGTAGTACTCCCGTTGGTCCGTCTTGATACGCGCTTCAAACAAGAGCGAATAGATGGTCTGCTCCCCAGACTCAGCGAGGACAAAGATGTCGAGAGCATATAAGTCTGTGCGCTGCGGTTTAAATCCATCGAGGGACGTGCTCGTTCTGTCTGGTGGGATTTGAAAGTAGACTTTCCCGAGTTTCACGTGTTGACGAGGTATTTCAAAATAGTACGAACGGGCTTCAAATGGAGGGGCGAGGTAGATGGCTTCTTCATACAGGTGCATCTGAACAGGTGTCGTTGAGATTTGAATCGCATTTTCCTCCGACTGCACCATGTAGCCGTTGAACAAAGTGCTTTTCACGCCAAGTTCGGCAAACATCCCCCGCCACTCCTGATAACCAAGCTGCGTGTCGAGACGAAACTCCATGTATCCAGCCTCAGGGTCTACAATCGATTCCGTGCGAGATTTCATGGGTCGAAACTGCATCCAAGTCACCCCTTTGCTTTTCCATGACCTTGGTCATTCAAGGACACCAAGGACCTTCAGCCTTCATTCCATTTCGCATTCAGTTACCTCTGCTATTGAACGATGTGAAAGAATCATGACACTTGCCTCAGATACTTTGTATGGTATCGTATCTCTCTACTGTTTGCCTAGGAGTGTGTGCATTTAGACCTGAGGGATACCTCTTCATGCTTGTAGAATTGTATGATTGTATCAAAGGACGGGGATGGACATTGTCATTTCGCGGGACATTCATACAAAAGATTAACGACCTCTATCAGGATACGGCCATTCGCCGAAAGTCTATGGAAATGGACTGGCGTAAAATCCAAGGATATTTCCGCTCGTTTATGGAGGAGATTCACGAGGTGCAGGAATTTGCTTGTGCAAGCGTCACGGACAATGAATCCGAACTGGTGCTCGCCGTCGAAGGCAAGGAACTCGCATTTCGAAAACGTGAAAACGTGATTCAGGTGGTAACAAATGGACAGCATCATGATTTTTTGCATCCTACCACCGAGGGTTTCTGTGTGAATTATGAAGACAAAAAGGTTCTTGAGCTCATCGACGAATACATGAAGACCGCTTTTCAAGGCGCTGTCGAGCAGATGGATTGAATCGAATCAGACTTAAGTCCTATACAAGATAGGACCATAGTCGCTTACGATGACAGTGCTTCAAATGGTAACGTCTAAACATGGAGCGAAGGCTTCTACCCAATTGACCCCCTTTTTTCGCCTGTGCCCCGAGGCACAGGCCCCTTTTTTGCCCAAAACGCCAGCAACCCCTCCGTTAATTTCTCGATCACGTTCACGATTTATTCAGAATATTACTTTAACATATGTTATATTTACTATTGACACATGTAGGGTGCCAACTTTAGAACTGTACACTGTGCGGTGGTCATATTGATTCATTGCGCACATATAATTACCCCACCCCGTATTCTACATGGATTCCACACCACAACCCACCGGCACACTGTGTCAAACCAATCGAGGGAGATGGTGAGACGAGTCGGAAAGCGCTGTCACAAGGAAAGCTGTCCTTGAGGAGGGAGTTGTGTACATGGCGGAAGGGAAGAATCGGGTCGCGATGATAGCTTCCGGACCAGGTCTCGAAACGGCCTACAAGGTCCTGAACATCGCTACTGCTGCTGCAGCCAGTGATGCCGAAGTCACGGTTTTTTGTACGTTTGATGGTTTGATGATGATTCACAAACAGGCAGAAGACTTGCTCACACTCGGTCCGGGTCGGGAGCATCTTGCTGAAGGGTTCAAACGGGCCCAGGTGCCTTCACTCAGTGAGATGTTGTCACTTGCGAAAGAAACCGGTGTCAAGTTTATTGCCTGTCAAATGACGATGGATGTCATGGGTATCCAATTGGATGACCTCATGGATGGTATCGACGTTGGCGGAGCCGTCACTTTCCTCGACTTTGCATTTGATGCGAACGTCACCGTCAGCTTTTGATGCATGCACACCGGTCATTTTCAGACACGTCAATTCAGACGAGTCATTTCACTATGGATTGCCGTTTGGAGGGAACGATTTGGAAAACGCGCAGTACGACGTCCCGCAGTACGACGTCCATAGAACGGTAGACTGCAAAGGGCTGTCATGCCCACTTCCAGTCGTAAAAACCAAGAAGGCTATCGATGAAATCTCAGCTGGCGAAGTTCTTGAAGTGCTGGCCACTGACCCCGGTTCCGTCAAAGACGTACCGGGCTGGGCGCGCAGGGTCGGGCACGACTTTTTAGAGACCGTTCAGGACGGGAAGGTCTATCGACACTATATTCGCAAAGCAGAGAAAGGAGGACAGATGACATGACCAGTGGCGGGTTGGACGCAAAGACCTCCTCCTCGGAAATATTTCTGGACATTATTTCCAAAACGCCTTTGTTTGTCCTCGATGTTCGAAACGAAGAGGACTACGAAGACTGGAGAATCGAGGGCCCGTCTGTGAGTAGTGTCAATGTACCGTACTTTGACCTGCTTGACGGTTTACAGCCCTTGGATGGGAAACTTCCTGATACTGGCCCTGTTGTCGTGGTCTGTGCAAAGGAAGGTTCTTCTGAGTATGTGGCAGCACAACTTCGAGAACAGGGACGCGAAGACGTGTCAATCCTTCGAGGCGGGATGAGGGAATGGAGTCAGTACCTCCATCCGGTACGAGTGGGGGATGTGGCAGGTGGAGGTGCACTCTATCAATTTGTCCGATCCGGCAAAGGCTGCTTGTCCTATATGGTTGTCGCCGGTAAAGACGCTGTCGTGGTGGACGCGGCGCGCCGGATAGATGTGTACCAGGAATTTGCGGCCAACCTCGGGGTAAAAATTCGCCATGTCATAGACACCCATCTTCACGCCGACCACATCTCAGGAGGACGAGACTTAGCGGAAGCGACGGACGCGGACTATTGGTTACCAAGAGCAGATGCTGCCAACGCAACCTACAGTTACAGTCCTTTGCAGGACAATGCCCAATTTACCATTGGGGACGCAGTGCGCATCGTCGCTGTCGCTTCCCCGGGGCATACCTCTGGAAGCACGAGTTTAATTGTCGATGATACCTACTTGCTGTCTGGAGACATCCTGTTTGTGCAGTCGATTGGGCGCCCGGATTTGGCCGGTAAAGGCGGTGACTGGGCACGCGATTTGTACCAAACCCTGTATCAGACCTATCGGCAATTCAGCTCAGACCTGCTTGTACTCCCAGCTCACTTCGCCAATCCGAGTGAACTCGATGAGCAGGGGCGGGTCATGGCGCAGCTCGGGTCCTTGTTAAAGGGCAACTCAGCACTGACCATTGAAGAGGCATCGGAGTTTTATCATCTGGTCACAGAAAACCTGCCAAAACAGCCGAATGCGTATCAAGAAATTCGCGAAGTCAATCTTGGCCAACTCGTCGTGACCGATGAGGCAGAGCGAGAAGAAATGGAGATCGGACCCAATCGCTGTGCAGTCAGCGATCATCAGTAACAGTAGACGACAGTACCACGACAGCCCCACGACAGTATCACGACAGTATCACGACAGTATCACGACAGTATCACGACAGTATCACGACAGTATCACGACAGCCCCATGAACGTCCCTTCGTAACTCTTTACGTCGGCGGGCAGTCACGGAATCCATTCCGTTGCTGCTCGCCGTCGTCGGCAAAAATCGCGTCAGTTGCGAAATAGTGCGAGGGTTTGCCGCAACGGATCGAGATATAAACTCAGATGATTATCCCGAAAGAACTTAAGTCCTAACATGCCTGGCTTGGAAAACCGTTTGATAACGACACAAGGCACGCTTCGGAACAGCCTCGTGCCGATTTGCACATCACACCTCGAACGAAAGCCTGCAGTCCCCCCTCCGACACCCACGACTTGCACTGAACCGAGGTTCGGTAACTTCAACCTTCGTGCCACGTTCCCATTCAAAATGAGCGCAGCTGCGCCTGTGTCAACGACGACCCGGGGAACCTTTGCCCCATTCACTTTCAATGTAATCAGAAACAAATCATTCACGACATTTCCACGAACCATCGCAACCCGTTTTGCCACCTCGCCGCCCCCATGCGCTGCGAAACTGAACCCCATGTAGAATACGCGTGGGAAGTCGGATGTGTTTCCATGAGCGAATGCACTGCACAACGCGCAGTCATGTGTCGACGCTCAGACCCGAGCGTTTCACCTCTGACGAGTCACGCAGCATTCCTGAAGCCATCCATTTAAGCCATTTAAGCCATTTAAGCCATTTAAGCCATCCATTGAAGCCGTGGGGCTCAAGCTTCGCAGCGGACAAAACGACGCTTACCGACTTGTATGACGGTCCCATCTTGCAAGTCAATCTCGGCACCGACATCGATGATTTTCTGGCCGTTCACTTGAATCCCGCCTTGCTGTATCAATCGACGGGCCTCACTTCGGCTTGGAACCAGGGCAAACTCCATGAGTGCATCAACTAGCCCACGCGGGCCAGGCGTAATTTTCACAACAGGCAAATTATCAGGTATGCGCCCCTGTTGAAACACGCTTATCCACTCGTTCTCCACCATACTCGCCTCGGCAAGCCCCGCAAAACGTGAAACCACTGCTCGTGCCAACTGCATTTTCACATCTCTCGGATGCAGAACTCCTGCTTGCAGGCCGGCTGCCATCGCGGAAACTTCCTCCGTGGACAACCCCAACACCAGCTGAAAATACTTTGGCATCAGGCCGTCAGGTAATGACATGACTTTGCCGTACATGTCCTTTGGCGCGTCATCAATCCCAATGTAGTTCCCAAGACTCTTTGACATTTTCTGTGCACCGTCGAGCCCTTCAAGGAGTGGCATCATAACGGCCACCTGTTGTTCCAGACTAAATTCCTTCTGCAGGGTTCGCCCCATGAGCAGATTGAACTTTTGATCCGTTCCCCCAAATTCAATGTCGGTTCGTAGATGCACAGAATCATAGCCCTGCATCAGGGGATAAAAGAACTCATGCACGTGAATCGGGCGATTTTCGCGATATCGCTTGGAAAAATCGTCCCGTTCGAGCATTCGGGCGACCGTCACCTGCGCGGCAAGACCGATGACAGCGGCAAAATCCAGCTTCTCCAGCCAGGCGGCGTTTCGCACAATTTGTGTCTGATGGGGGTCAAGGACTTTCGTGACCTGCTGCACATACGTCCTGGCATTTTCATCAACCTGTGCCTCAGTGAGTTGCTTGCGTGTCTCTGATTTTCCAGTCGGATCGCCAATTCTTCCTGTAAAGTCGCCGATGACAAGGTGGCAAATGTGGCCAAACTCCTGCATCTGGCGAATCTTCTGCAACACGACCGTGTGCCCTAGGTGGATGTCAGGGGAAGACGGATCCATACCGAGTTTCATGCGTAAGGGCACACCGCTTGCCACAGAGCGTCGCAACTTCTGCACGAGTTCTTCTTCAGGGATAATTTCGGCAGTTCCCTGCGAGAGGATGTCGAGTTGACGATTCACATCATCCATCTGTACTTGTGATAGACTTGGTTGCTCCACGGGACCCACTCCTCCATCGTCATCGTCATCGTCAATAAAAAAAGCCTCAGTCCCAAAAAGGGACGAGGCATTTCTCGCGTTACCACCCTAATTGTCGCTGTGTAAAGCCACCCACAACGACCACTCGACAGCGATAACGGAGCCACCGTTGACGACTCACGCCGCCAATCCTCCGATGGCGTAATAGACCATGAACGTGTGTTCGGTTCGCACCTGCCACCGAATCTCTGGGCACAGCTGTTCAAAGTCAAACCATCTTCTTCGGAACGCATCAAATTTCCAACAAATCTACCATCTGAGCTGGTGAAAGTCAACGGGCTCTCGACTACCTTTGGTTCGATATATGTCACATCGATATATGTGACATCGGTATATGTCACACGCGATGTACTGTGGTCCCGTGGGAGCCGCCTCTTAGGGCATATGCTGGCACGAGAGAAGGCGTTGGACCCGAAGGGCGAGCGCAGGAACGGGGGAACGCGGTGGACCCACCCCAGGCGTGCACAGGAACCCCATGGGGTATGTGACGAAATATAGATATCACTTCTTATCCTAAAAGCATACCCCGTGAGGTATGTGTCCTGAAATAGGACTACCTTGCTATCCCTATTCGTCAGCCCCCGGGTATCATAACTATCAACTTGTACACTGCCGCCGATCCGGTACCCCCACCTCTTCCCGCGCAACGATACTTTTGTTTCTTCACAATTGAAGGATACCCCCATGATTTCAGCAAACAGCGATATTTTTATGCACTGTACAAGGTCTCTTCACGTGAGTTGACACGTGGGAACGCGAACGGAGTGAACCCTGACCACACCATTTATAACGCCTGCCCGGAATCAACGACGGTGTCTATCATGGAAAGGCGATTGCTATCATTTGGAATGGGAAGCAGCAAACTTGAGCCGCTCAAAATGCAGATTGCACCGATAAGGAAAAACAGCACGGTTAGCGGGATATGGACCATCAGCACTCCGAAAACAGCCATCCCGACGGGCATGGCTATCATACCGAGTGCTCCGGTGAGTCCAAACACACGCCCTCTTAACCTCTCGGGAATAAGTGTGATAAATGTCGCGCCCAGACTTCCGTTCAGGCTACCAACAGCGATACCTATTGCAAGGCAAAGGATGGTTTCTGCCCACACCGTGTACAGCAGTCCAAAACACGCAGTGAACACGCCAATGCTGGTAAGCCCCACCACAATGATGCCACGCTGGGATATCCTTTTTGCCACGATTCCGAGCAGCACACCACCAGCAATCACTCCGACGAAAAAGCCGGCATTGATGATACCAAGGTCAAAGGCACTGCCGTGCATCGGGCCCTTCACCCAGGCTGTCATACTAATTTCAAATGGAGCTAAGGCAAAATTGGTGACGAGGGCCGCCAGCATGACAAGGAGGAAGTACTTGGACTTTGTGACCACCTGTAGCCCTTCCCGCCACTCCCGGTAAAACGCGTTTCCTTCCTTCTGTACTGCACCGTGTACCGCCCCCTCATCGCGCGATCCACCGTCGTTGTGCGCTGCTCCGTCATTGCGCGATCCGCCGTCGTTGTGCGCTACGCTGCCGTTGTGGGCTGCTCCGTCATTGTGCCCTGTGCCGTCTTTGCGTTTGACAGGTTCGGATACGCGAATAAACAACAGCGAAACGGACGACAACACGAACGAAACGCCGTCGAGGAGGAACAGTAAGGGTGCGCCGAGTGTAGCCATCAAGGCACCACCGGATATGGTTCCAATCAGTTTTGCCGTTGCACTGGAGGATTGCATGATTCCCTGTGCTCCAGCCAAGTCCTCGTTTTTAACGAGCAGCGGAAACAGCGCATTGGAAGCCGGACTAAAGAATTGACCCACAACTTCTAAAGCCAACACAAAGGCTAGAATCACCCATAGCGGGAAATGGGTCACGACTCCGAGCAGGAGAATAAAACAAAAGGCGGCACGGATGAGGTCTGAATTCACCATCGTCGTGCGCTTGCGCCATCTGTCTACCAGCACGCCAGAGAAAAGCCCCACGACCGCAGGCAACGTCTGGGACAGTCCTACAAAAGCAAGCGCACTTTTAGAGTTCGTTAGCGTGTAAACGTACCATGGCAACGCAATGCCATACAGGTTGTTCCCCAGCGTGGAAATCAATTGCCCCGACAAAAGTATAGAAAAATTCCGATTTTTGAAGAGAGACACCGTGCACCTCCTCGCACATCTACAACTGCCCGTTTCCAAAATTATAATAAATTTTATACAAATTTCAAACTTATGTATCTCCCGTGCAATTCGTATTTCTGTGCATTACGATTCGACTCATGCCTGGTGAGGCTGTGGTCATCAACCGTGGTTTCAACAACACCGTTTTTGCAAAGTGCGGCGCCCGTATCGTTACTGCGACCCGGGTTGTTTCGCTGAGACTGGGGCAGACGGCGATTGTCAAATGCGCGTTTAGCAAGTAACGGAGATAGTTCCAAAAGCCGCAATTGATATGAGTCATAACCCAGTTCCAGAAACACACCCATCGTGAAGAAAAACACTTAAAATGAAGAGAAACAGTCCAGAGAAAGCAGTCAACAAATGAAAACACGGCCGTCGGTCAAAGACCGAAGGCCGTGTACACCTATCGCATTTGGAGGCGCCAGCCAGATTCGAACTGGCGAGTCGAGGTTTTGCAGACCTCTGCCTTACCACTTGGCTATGGCGCCACTGTTGTCGCGGAAGACGGGAGCAACGTGCTCGCTTACTTTTCCCCGCAATGGCGCTATATTTACCTTCATGGCAGGCAACAACCCCAAGTTCACGTAAAAGAACAGGCAGAGTTCTCTAGGCAGAGTATTCGACGACCAGCAGAGTTGTCGTCATTGTATCATACCAGTTACTCGTTGGGGATTTTGATGGTCCAAGCCTCCTTCACGAACAATATATCTGCTTCCCTCGCCCGAATTTGTCTGTTCACAACCGCCCCTTCGAAAATCACCATGTATGACGTGTGCTGTGCAGAGAAGTTCTCAGAGTACGCCGCTCCAGTTACCCTGCAACGGATTGGAATGTATAGACGGTGACGTAACGAATTATTAGCACGGCATAGCCTGACATCAAAAGCCCTCACATCCAAGTGAGGGCTTTAATCGAATAATTTCAACATTGTTTCAAAAGGCGCTTTCCCCCCACCTAACCCACGGAATTTGACGCTGTGGCAATGTGTTTGTCCACTTCGTGGGTACTGTACTCCCCATTGATTACTCCATCAAAATACTTCAGATCACTTTGAAAACCCTGTTTGTTGCTCGCAGTGGACGACTGTGTGTACACATAGTAATCGAGATTTAATTCATTGAGAAGTAAAATCGCATCCTTCTCCATTTGCGTGGCAGGAAACGTCGTAGCGGTCTGCCTCTCGAAATTGTGTTCGTATCTCAAAAATGCCTGTAAATCAGAGTCTTGCTGTGCTGACAACTCTTGTCCTGTTTTCAATACACCGTGAAAAGCAGCGTCCCACTGCTGCAATTGATTGTACTGGTCGATCCTAATATCCTGTGGTCTACCATTATGACCACAACCAGAGAGCAAGACTGTCACGAGTCCAACTGATACAACGATTGCTTTCTTCATAGCTGTTACCCCTCATTCTTTGAGATTCATAGAGCGTTCCGTTAAAGCTCCATACTGCTCGATCTACAATTGCAATGACGTTTATAGTCATCACAAAAACTTTTATCATAGTTTCCTGCACAAAGATACATATTGATGTCTATAGTCCGTGGACACAACGAAAACCCTCCCTGACGATGAGACGGGGAGGATTCCATTTGACACCTGAAGAAGCATTTGGAACAGTCATACGGCGACATCGCAAAGAGCTTGAAATGTCTCAAGAGGAATTGGCATTGAGGTGTGACCTCGATAGAACTTTCATTGGATTAGTTGAACGTGGCAAGAAAAGCCCGTCACTCAAGACGGTTAGAAAGATTGCCGAGAGCCTGAACGTCAAGATCAGTGTTCTCTTCAAAGAGGTTGAGCAGGAACTAGATACTTACGAAAATCCAACATAATATGAATTTTGGTGTCTATAAGAGAAAGTAATGTACTTGTCTATTCTCTCTCATGGACACCCAACCCCAAACCACACTCGCTTCACTGACTACGTTCCTCGGTCTGTGTCGGCAGGTTGTGTCTCTCCGTAATGCCCAAGCGATACAAGTACGTCAACAACAACTGAGCAGTGGTTACGATGAGTTCATGTTCATAGTGGCTTGTCGGCGTGTTGATGTCCTCCTTATGATGTGAGGTTTTGTTCAGATATCCTCCAAGCCCACCCATTAGCTGCGCAATAGCCTCGATCTTTGGTTGCTCAATACTCGGGAAGTTTGATTCAATATATTCTCTCCAACAATCCTGGTCATGGCGACCCCATGCTTGCAACCCGTTGTAAGGATATTTAACAAATCTCTTCAGGGCTTGGTCTACCGAGTCCAGTGCCCCCATTCCGTCGCCAGAGTTCAGACGATGTCTTGCATCTTGTAGTGTGGTTAGTGCCTGTGACCACGAGGCATCGTTTGACAACATCTCCGACACTGAGAGAGACTCTCCCATAAGATAGTCAGACTTCCGCAGTATGTTCTCCCAATCAGATTTTGCAATCGTATAATCGTCAATGTATCCAAATCCAGAGATCTCTGGGCTAGGGATACCCTCGTCGGAATCTACCACAAAAGTAAACTTAACCTCAAACTGTAGACGTAGATCCCCGTGTTGTCTCTGTTGCTCCAAAAGCACTAATTCATGCCTCAAAAAGAAAACATTCAGGTACATTGTCATGGCGTTATGTGGATTAGCAAGGTTGATTTCTCGCCGATGACCGCCTGCAAAGGACATATCACATTGCCCCACTCTGATCGGCGTATCCCACTGTTTAAGAAAGACCTTGCACTCAGTTGCTCTTATGGTTGTTGCATTTGATGTATCTACCGATATTAGTGTCGGAATCTTGATCCCTAATCCGAATTTATCTGCTGACGCATCTGGCACACGATCCTCCATTACGAACTCAGCAATCCCTTTACTACGATAGTCGTATCTCAATCCATGAAGCTGTATAGGTCGCACGATTTCCTTCCTCCCCTCAGGCTTGTTTCGTGCTTTAGGTGTCCACATTATTCTCCTATCTGCACCAACAGCAGTCTGTCCTTAAATCCACCGCGCTTCTCGCGCTTTGTAAGCCTGATCTCGTCAAACTGCTCCTTGGACAGCCCCTGTGCTTCTACAACTGCCCACATCACTTCAGCCAAGTCAGCCAGTTCTTCCACATCACCAGACTCCAGATACTCCTTCAATTCCTCGCCTAACTTCACATTCAACATAGCCAGATATTCATCATCATCCAGCACGCGCACCACGCACTGCTCACCATTCTGTTTGATGATGTCAGGAATCCGATCCCTCACCAATTTGTTATACGTGATAATCGCCATTGTGTTCGCCCCCTTCGTTACCCTTGACTGGCAATCCAGAATTTCTTCACTAAGTCTCTTTCAATTGCCAATTGCAATTCTGAAACGTTCTTGTCACTGACTCTGTTATTCTTCAGTGCCTGCAACAGTCTCACATTACGCTGTTCCTGCTCACGGATCACGTCCTCTGATGGCACAACATTGGACTTTGCGCTGTTACAGGACTGGTGAGCATATACAAGATTCCATAGGTCATCAGAGTACAGAAACGACCAAGGGATAACGTGGTCAATGGCAGGCGTTTCATCCACGATTTCACTGCCACATAAGAAGCACACATGAGTTTTGTTCTCAACATCGAGATACTGTGCAAACTGTTTGAGCGGCTTTCTCCGTACAGTTTGCTCGTCAATGATTTTGACCTTCTTGCATATACGCGGTGACTGATTGTAGTCCTCCAAGATCTGCGCCCATCTGTAGTTGATGGCTTCGAACACAGTCACGTAGTTGTCACGTAAGGCTGCCAAATTGCTCACAGGCATCAGCAGGCTGTCAGCGCCCTTCTCGTATTGGAAGATGCCCTGAACGTCGTGTCCAGCTAGTTTGGTGAATCTGTAGCTTACATCAGCCTTGAGAGCCTGTGTAACGTCATGCACTGTGTCAACATAGGCATCGCCGCATAGTTCTTGCACGTTGGCTCTCAGGAATTTGACAGGCTGATACGAATGGGCGTGTAACTGGTAATGCTCAATCAAGCGCTTGGTCAGGGTAAGAATGCGTGGAGGTTTGAGCGGATTACTGCCCTGTACAAGATTGAAAAAGATGGTCTGATCCCAGTAGTATGAGATAACTTTCTGTGCAATTTGTTTGAGGGTAATCTCTACTTCGTTACTGGAACGTAGATGCGAGTAGTCCATTTCCAGCGCGATCTGCGTGATAGCTTTTGCCCAAGCCATTTTATATGTATTACTGACATTACAATTTCTCACAAGTAACAGCCACTCATCAAAGAAAGCCATCGAATCACCTTCAACATATGACGCATCGTAGCATAAAAATGTATTCTTTCATCAATCGTCAGGGTTCTGCACGAAATACTAGAATCCTCTCAAATACTAAGATAACATAACACTAACAATACTTTACATATAGGTAGGAGGGTTACTATGGGATACGTGATCATCCTTGACGCGAATGCAATTATCGCAGCAGGATATCGGATTAACTCATCCCCAACGATCAAACCATTTATAACAAGCGGAGACAACAAAATCGTCATCCCATCAGTTGTTAGAGATGAAGTCTTAAACAACTACACACGGGACAATGAGGACTTTCTCCAGAATAGAGACGCTTTGCAATCAATGGCACGTAGGCTTGGTGTCCGAATCAATATTGATGCAGACGTTCAGCGAGATTTTCCTCATGACTTCGACTCTGAAATCCGCGAACTGGGTGTGGATATAATTGACATTAGTCAAGCTGATATAGCTTTAATTCTTAGGAAAGCCCAAAACGTGGAGAAGCCCTTCAAGAAAAAGCATCAAGGCAACAATAGATACAAAGAAGCAGGTGGTGTCAAAGATGTCATCATATGGAGTTTGATTCTGTCATACTTGGAAAATAAACGTGATGAAAAGATTGTCCTAGTGACTCAGGACTCTGACTTCCTGAACAGAGAGACTGGCTCACTCTACGATGACCTGGTTACAGATCTTACTACAGTTGGTGTTTCTAAGGAGCGTCTAACGGTCCTTCACAGTATGAAGGACCTAGTTACAAGAATCATAGAGCCATCGCTTCCGAATGATGCGTTCATATTGTCATCCATAAAACAATCCCTTGAATCCAACGGTTCATATTTGGAGTTTAAGACAGAGGACATATTGGACATGAATCCCGAAGAATTTCGTTCTGCAATCCATGAAGCAATCGACAGCAGGTTAGGAGACGACAGAAGCGTTACTGTCGATTATGTCGAACAAACCACCGCGCCACACCTACGAGACATCAGGATGCTGGAAGAAAACCTCGCCTATCTATCATTTACCACAACATTGAAAGCTGATTTTGACTATCTGATCGCTTCAGACGAATACTATGTGATGGATGATGAAACACGCCGTTACTTAACAGTGTTAGACGACGAATGGAATGATTGGACGTTGTTGGTTCAGGAAACCTGGTATTTTGATGCAGAGTACGAAGCTACCATTGATGTATCAACAGGAGAATTGCAGGAGTTAGTGCTGTCTAACGACCTGACCATCCAAACTGAAGATGAATATGGCAGCAGTCGTTCTTAGCTTCACCCTCTAACTGATAAAATTGTGATTGTAACCAACTTAGCTTCCTGTGCTACTATACCATTGGGGGGTGACCACCAGTGTCTTTAGACAAGGGAATCAAAGAGGAATTCGCCAAGTTCGTTGAAGAACCAAGCAGAGATAAACTCAAGAATATCTTACAAGGAACCCTTGGTGAGGAAGACTTTTTAGACTTTAAGGAACAATGGATTGATAAGTCATCAAAACTTGCAAGGCACATCCTCGCTCTGGCTAATTCTGGTGGTGGCTGTGTGGTATTTGGCGTAAAACAGCTACATGACGGTACAATACTCGCAGAAGGCATTGACGAACTAAAGGACAAAGCCAAAATCCACGATGGGGTGAGTAAATTCCTCCCTGATACTTTAGATTATCACGTTTACGATTTCCAGTATCAAGACAGTGATTATGCCACAATAATAGGACGCAAATTCCAAGTGCTGCTTGTCGAATCCGACTCCCAACATCAACCGTATTTATGTAAACACGATGGTGATGGATTACATAGTGGATTCATTTACATTCGACAGGGTACAGAATCAGTCATTGCAAATCATGAAGTCGTACAGAAGATTATAAATAAACGTCTGGAGACTGGTTATTCTACCGCTGCAGAAGTCAGCCTAGCAGAACATCTTGAGCAATTAAAGTTGCTATATAAACAAATTAACCAAAACCTTCATCCTTTACTGGAAATGGAAGCCCTTTTCCTCAAACCCAAACCTAATCCTCGCTATCCTGTTGAAGATTATGAAGGGTTTGTGCTTCGTGCCATCGATTTAAAGAAGAAAATAATAGAAAGATTACTAGGAGTCTAGCCTCTGCATCCTGTCGTACCAGACGTGCTATGACGCCCTCGTGGGGCAAATTCAACCGATTCCGTTTTATCTAACCCCCCCATGTGCACATCAGTTCCGTCAACATGCAATTATCATGACTGAAACGGCCGTTGCATCGACAAGTAAAAAGGCACACCGAGTTTGTTGGACGTGCCTTTGTTTCATTACGTTATTTCTGTTCCTTCTTGGCACGTATCAGCGTTGACTTCGAGATACCAGTTAAATCCTCGACATGCTTGTAAGAGTACATGTCCAGCAAACTCAAAGCATGTTCCATCTGCTTCTTACTGTATTTTTTTGGTCTACCTTCCCTAAAATCATCACGTTGTTTTGCAAGTGCCTTGCCTTCTTGGGTACGTTCCACGATCATGTCTCGTTCAAACTCAGCAAATCCACTCATTATCGTGAGAATCAATCTACCTGTTGGTGTATCTTCGACCAGTCCCATGTTCAGTACATGCACCTTGATTCCCCGTCCAAACAACTCCTTGACCGTCTTAATAGCATCAACTGTGGAACGTGCGAAGCGGTCTAGTTTCGTAACAACCAGTGTGTCGCCCCCTTGTAACTTTGACAGCACTTCTTGGAATTTTGGGCGATCTGCTTTTGTTCCAGTAACCTTCTCGGAATATATTTCGTCGCATCCCTCGTTAGTCAATGCCTGGATTTGCGATTCTAGATCCTGATGTACAGTAGACACTCTCGCATAGCCATATTTCATTGATTTCCTCCCCATCTATATGACACTAAGTTATGACACCCCCTGATGCCTTGATACTACTGCATCGGCAAAACGGTGTCAATACTTAAAAGTTATGCCACCATCGCTTCAATCTCAATCGCAATCTGCATCGTAACCGCCAAGAATTTATTGGCTGTTCGTGTGGACATACGACGTTCGCTTAAAGCAGCTGTCAGACTTATATTTCGCTATAAAAAATGAGGGACAGTACAATCTCAGCAGTGTACTTGTATGTTGTATCGCTCGGGTGCATAGAAAGCACTACCTGACAGATTGTGATTAATTATTGTTTCAAGCGTCAAGTATGTGATACCAACACAATCATGTTGTTCTTGGAACATATGGACCTGACTGGTAACAATCCCGATGCGACCACTTGAAGTTCATTCGTGTGCTGAATATCAGAAGTACTGTTCGACCTTATCCTTGTTCAGAAACACTCAGGTTTAACGGTTCTACGGAACGTAGAGTGTTAAATACTTTATTGAGTGACTCTTGTTTAGCATTAATGAACTCAGGCAGATGCTCCGCAGATACTATGTCGACAACATTACCGTATGTTGACTCATAATGCGGAGACAAGTAGTTGAAGGCAACCTGTACGTGAGTGGCTTCTTGCAAAGTAGGCTCGCCCTGTTCGTTAAGAAAACATTCGAAGAGTTGACCCTTTAGTATGACAACAGATTCGTAATAATATAGCAATCTATCGCCACTACCTTCGCTATCCGTTATTCCAGAAGACTCCATGATGTGTCGTACCGCTTTTGTAGTGCCAGTGAGCGCCTTGAATATGTCGTCCCGTCCCTTGGATAGGGCTTCATAAAATGTTCTACCAAGTCTAGGCAAGGTGTTCTTATGACCCGCCTGCTTTAACGCTCTAGAAATTTGATGGTACGGAACTGAAAAACCTACGTAGTTCCGATGAACTTGACGCCCGATTAAAGATTCGAACTTTGTCACAGGTGAGGTAAATATGACCCACGGCTTTGCATTTGCCTGCTTGATTTCCGCTACAAGACTTAATTGCACTTCCAGAGAGTTGTGAGATACAGGGTCAGTAAAACTACGATGCATGCGTGCGACTAGATCAATCTCTCGACCCTTTTGTTCATCCATGTCAATATAATAACTGTTATGTTCCACATGCCATGAATGTCGAGAGAACGTAGAAGCAATTTCAAGCTCTAGCGGGAATCCATGGTTCATTATCTCATTCATGATTTTAGACTTGATTTCTTCAGACAATTACTTCACCCCTGATACATGGTGATTTTCGTACGAGAAAAACAGTGCAGTTCTGACTCATTTATCTAGCGTGCCCTTCCAACAACCCTGAATGCGAAAAAGCATGAGAGGCAACTATATCACGACTCAAGCTGCTATCTCACTTCAACTGGAAGTGGAGATAGCAGTTGTAGATTGTGTTGGTCTTAACTGATAAGAATACTCTTGTACACAATCATTCAATGCTGCACCTAACGCCTTCAAAAATCCTGTATATTCACGTATTTTATTTAGTGCAGGCCAGTCAATATTCGCGGATGGATGGGCGATACGATTACGGGTATCCATGATTTCATTAAGAAGTTTTTTCGATTGACTTGTTGCTCGAGCATTTTCATGAGTCTCGAAAAAATTCTTGATGGACATTTTCTCACCAATTTTATCCCATATGCTCTTAGCGCCTATCCGTTCGAACAGTTCCTTTAATATATCTGAACGCATGTTCTCATGAGTAACAGACAGACACTGAGTGTTAATTCGACTTAAATCATTGTTGAGATTTGCGTGTAAAACAGTCACGAAACTTACAACACCGTTTTCAGCATGCCCATACTTCCGTGGATTGGCAATCACTTCAGCTGTGTACTTAACTAGGCTATCCTTCATATCGCGCGGCAAAACATCCCAGCCACCATAATTGGTGGCAACTTCCTCGGCGAGTTCTTCAAAGGAACTCTTCACGTAATCCTCAAATCTACCTGACAGATATAAAAGTAGTGTGCCTGGCAGTATTGCCAAGTTTAGTCTACTATCAGTAGCACGCCTATGCGTGTCTACTGCGGAACTGAAAAAGTCACCATAGTCAGAATCGAGAGTCGCTGAAGCAAAAGCATCAGTTTCCGTGTTTAGCTGCACACTCATGAAGACCTTAACTTGATCTATGAAGTCAAGCAGACTTTGAATCCTATCTAGATCAGACTCAAATTCCCGTATGAGTACCTCACTCACTGCGAATCCCCCACTAGGATTTTTTTCGCAAGACTAACCCGCTCCTTGATGGCTGAAGTTGTATTCCCTTTCCCAGTAAGGATCGCATAATTATCTTCGTCCATGGCGTACGTCATGAGACGTTCCTGCACTGCTTGATAGTCTTTACTTATCTCTTCTGTATTAGATACGAGAGAGTAGGCGACCATTAAGGCATCAAACAACGGTAAACTCGGTCGATTTGTTCGAGGTAATATAAAGGGCTGACCTTCAAAAATGTCTCTAAGCCCAGTAATACAATGGTTAAACAATTCCTCCAAAGAATCGACGGCCGTGATGCTGTCCTTTTGATGTCTTACCATGCAGGTATCAAGTAGCCGCCTGAACCCACCTTTCAAATCTCCGACAATGGTTTCTCTAATAGCAAAAAAGCGAAGCACGATTTCACAGTCGCCCATCGTTCTATACAGACGGTTTCGCAACAGCCGTTCAGGCGGATTTTCATCTTCATCAATCGTCCTTGGCGGAATACCCCATATGTCAGTAAATATCGAAGATCTAGATACCCTTAATAGCATGTCATTAAAATGTCCAGGGTACAGTGCATTTCTCAATTCTTGGGCGTTTAGCTGAATACCACCTGTATTCAACCTGCGAAACAACACCATACGCACATCCACATCCGAATCTTCAGGTCGTGATGATTCAGCGAGAAGCACTATTGCCGACAGAGTCCGTCGCAAAAGTCCTTTGCGGAGAACATCAGGTAATTCATCGTACTTCTTGCCATTCAACTCACTCCAGAACTCCAGTCCAATCAGTCGAAACTTGTTGTCGATAAAATCGTTGATCGTTTGTAAACGTTGCAACCCATCCATAACTTCATAGCTGTTGTAATCCCTTTCGTATAAATAAATAGGTGGAACTGGGATATTCAACAAAAATGATTCTATCAGCAATGACCGCTTTCTTCTGTCCCAACGATTGCGTCGCTGATATGATGGGGAAATATTCAAATATGATTTGTCACTTATCACCTGTCGCAAGTTATGAAGTGTAAAGTCCATAGTGGATCGAACAATTCTCAATTGACCGCTCGCATACTTTTCAATCAATTCTTTTTCGCTTAATAGAACGCCATTCGGTTCATCCTCATCGTCACCTTCTAATAGGAAATCATCGTCCTGAGAATCCGTTTCATCATCGTTCCACTCAACAGTCCTGTCTTCTTCTCGCAAGATAACACCCCCATCATAGCGGCTTAGTCTAACCCTCAACACAAGCATTTTTCCTATATTCAATGCACTTACCGCTCACTTGATCCAATATTAGTATATAAGTGTCTACTCTATTGTTCAATTAACGCTACTTCCGACATACCCGACTCAAACTCGATCGTCGCTGTAGTCATGAACTGTAGCATCCTCACTGTGAATAGACTGATTATCACAATGCTCTAGGTTCAATACAAGGCGGTAATAAACGACACAAATCGACTGACCCTTAATGATAATTCGAATCGCCCCTGCATGGATACCCATGGGACCACATGTTGATAACCTCTCTATGACCTAGTAATGGAGTCTGAGAACAGAATGCGACACAGACGACTTGTCAATACAACAAGGGTCAATTACCTGCTTCCAGCCACAGACCTTCAAAATATTGACGGATTCCCTTAACGATATGTTTGTTTCCCAACTTCACCATTGTCGTGGGCTTGTCGCCGAATTTGTTTAATGACGACCCTAACAAGTATCCATGGTCATCACAGAACATGTATCTATCATGGAGTCCCTTGTCTTGCTGATATTGAAACTTTCCTCGCTCCTTTTGCAACGCCGCAGCCATCACAGAACCATCGCCCTGAAACTTCCCATACAACAAGCGAATGTCAACCTCGGGATTAACCATTTCAAGCATCTGCACAGTGTTCCCATCGATATACGGGTCTACAAGAAATAACTGTTTAGTCGTTCGAGCCAGCAATCGCTTAACTGCTTTGTACGCACTATACGAACTTTTTTTTCCGAAAAAGACAGGCTCGCCATCTACTGAGTCAACGAATCCCTCGTCAAAATAGTCCCAATGCTTGTCAAACCACCGAATCTCATCGGCGTTCAAATCATGCCACTCTGGATTCTGAAGTTCACAACCTATTGATACGCGATAATAATACCGTCCTACGTCGCGCACATAGATGTCAATATCATCTCTACCTATACGAAATCCTTGCTCGGCAAGGTAACTGGTCTGAACCGACTCTAGGACTTCTTCTGTCCCATTCATGACACTCGTGCCATATTCATGAGAAACCAGCAGCACAGCTTTATCTCCAATGGCGGCAAAGTAGAACTTCGCATGTCCGTTTCCACTCCAATAGTCAACAAGGTTACCAAAGTGTAGTTTTTCTCTCATGAATGTCTCACGACGTTCTGGCGAGGTTAATCCACGACTCGCTCCGATTACATTAGACAAAATATAGTGAGGGTCCGCATTCCACCCATCACGCAGTAGAACAAGATAGGAACGGCAAAGTATGTCTATGTTAAAGGTCAGTTGCTCCTTGGAAAAGGTGTTGATCACAGGATCATAACCGTAATACGACCTTTGAACATACTCGACCAACTTACGTAAATCACGCTTTGTGACTTTGCGCTTATCTTTTCTCCATTTTTCAATGATCTCGTCAAATATCTCCTGCGATATATCTCCGTCACTCATCATAATGTAATCCCTGCCCCACATCGAAAAGTATGAATCGTTCGCCAGAATCATAATAACAAATGTTTCTGAAACAACGTTTTGACACGGAAGAACGGTGAGCACACTACCCAAGTCCTGTGCTTTTGTTTTCATACGATTTGAACCTAAATTGGAGGACTGTCTACACTTGTCACCTACAAAGGTTTCTGAAGAGAGTCGTTGATTTGTTTTACTTCACGGAGGTAACCAATGGATGTTTCAGCCAAAATGCGAAAGAACTTCTCACCAACTGCAGCATCAGCCATCTGCTTAGCATAATCACTAATCTGATCGGTAAAAAACGTATTCGTAATATCCATAAAGTGCTTCCGCATCTTTTGCAATATTGAATAGACCTCGCCGCCTGCTTCAAATGCGTCTGGAACAAGATTATCTAAGCAGTCCTGTAATGAAGCAATTTGAGGTTTGCTAGATTAAAAAACCTCCTGGTATCGTGAGAGTTGACGAGACCATCACGAAATCACAGGAGGGTGAAGCAATAATGGCAAAGAATGTGAATGCTAAGATTCAGCGCATCACGGAGGGAACACTTGTTGTCGGTGTTGACATCGCCAAGCATACGCATGTGGCAAGAAGCGTTGATTGGCGAGGCATCGAGCTTGGCAAGCCCCTCACCTTCGAGAATACCAGGACTGGGCTTGAGAATCTAGAGAAATGGTTGGAAGAGTTGAAGCGTTCTCACAGCAAGGACGATGTGTTAATAGGCATGGAGCCAACGGGCCATTATTGGATGGCGCTCGCTCAGTATCTGCGAGAACGTGGTATTCGGGTGGTTCACGTGAATCCGTCACACGTCAAGAAGAGTAAGGAACTGGATGACAACTCACCGACGAAGAATGACGTCAAGGATGCGCTCACCATTGCCCGTCTGGTCAAAGACGGTCGTTACGCGGAGCCTATCATTCCAACCGATGTGTACGCCGAACTGCGGACTGGCATGAACCAACGAGAGCGCCTCATGGAGGATACGCAGCGAGTCAGGGGACGTATCCATAACTGGCTGGATCGATTCTTCCCGGAGTTCGTGCCGAGCGTGTTCAGTGACTGGGGTGGCAAAGCTGCACTGGCCGTATTGCATAAAATATGGCTGCCTGTGGATATCTCCAGTATGGCACCAGAGGATGTTGTCCACATGTGGAGGGAGGCGGATATCAAGCGCGGTGTGGGGTTAAAGGCGGCAAAGAAGCTTATCAATGCCGCACAGGGCTCCATCGGGCTGCGAGAAGGGTTGACTATGGCACGTCAGGAACTGCAGATCCTGTTGAGTCAATACGACCTGATTCAAGAACAATTGGACCAGTTGGAGGGACAGATTGCCGAACTATTGGCGAAGATTCCAGGAGCGCCGCAAATGTTGAGAATACCCGGTCTCGGGTTATCCACAGTCGCCGGATTCCTGGCCGAAGTCGGAAACCTGTCGTTATTCACAAGCTGGCACCAGATTCGCAAGTTGGCTGGGCTTAACCTGAAAGAAGACAGTTCCGGCCTGCATAAGGGCCAGACGGTCATCAGTAAGCGAGGTAGAGCACGACTGCGAGCATTGCTCTATCGAGGCGTATTTTTCCTGGTCGCAACGAACTCAGAGTTCAAGCTGCTGCACCAGCACTACAAAAAGCGTGTGGATAACCCGCTCAAGCCAAAACAGTCGCTCGTTGCTCTCTGTGGAAAACTGATACGTATTCTGTACACGATAGGTACACGGCATGTGGATTACGATCCCATCCGAGCCCTTGGGCCGGCCTACAAGACGCTCACGAACCAGGTTGCTTGATTCATAGGACTGACCGTCGTTTCACTTACAACGTCGCACGAGAATGCTTGTATTTGACAAACGTATAGCACGGAGAAGCCGGCAGACATTCTCTCCATTCGGGCATCGACCCTGTATCTAAGCTTAGCTGGCCTCCACCCTTTCGATAGGTCGTACGAAGGACTGCTGAGGGCATTAGACCCTGTGAGACATGAGAGGGTAAACCACGAAAGACATTGGTGGAGATCCATAGGGTGCGTACCATAAATTTCAAGGCGGCATTGACCGTCTGGTTCAACACGCCCTCATACAGATCAAATCGTTCTCATGGACAATTCTGCAGTTCGAGTATGAAATGGTCAAATGTGAAATCACGCGATTGAGTGAGAAAACGAGAGAAAAACGTACTTTTATTGAGAGAGGGTTCTATGATAAATTTCTGCATATTGTTAAAGACATTATTCATAACCATTCCATCACGACCTAAGCGTGGAGGAGCATAGTAAATGATATTAAACAAGCGTAGACCTATTTCTATTTGCTTTCTCCGCTCCGAGGGTTGAGTTCTTTTCCTTTCATGACGAAATGTCCAGAACGCAACACCGAACGCGCCAACTGTCCCAATAATTCCTCCAAGAAATCCACCTAAATCAAAACTCAACGCTACTCCTCCATCTAACATCAACTGTCGGATTAATACGCCGAACGCCTATGTCAATGCTCCAGCAAAGGAAGCAGTTAGCTGGTAGAATAATACTGCCATATAATCCAGTATAGTTGATAGTTTGAGGAGATGTAACAATGCCCCAGCTTCCGCATGTTAGCAGCCTACAAGAAGCTGTCAAAACTGTAATCAAGGAAAACAAACGTGATCGCTACAACCCCACCTACTTCACCAGGACTATCGCAAACGCCACCGATCTTGTCACCACTTGCTCAACACTAATCAAGAGCCAATCTTCGTACAGCGCATTGTCTGATGCGTTGTTGTCGCACCCTGATTTGTTGACTCTAGAAGATTTTGTTGCGGTGTATGGCGAAGAGTGGGGGTTTTCGCCTGAAGTCATAGCAGAATCTTTAAATCGGGTTCAGGTCTTTAATGTACTAGTGGGGCATCAACGGTATCAATAGTGCGGATTTTGACGGAGGGAATCAACGTGCAAAACGAAGCAATTACAACATCACTGAATCTCATGGAGCAATGTTTGCGGGATACGCCAGCGACCACCGAAGATCGGCTTCAGATCGATTGGATTCAGAAGCGAGCGCTCACAAGCCTTAGGTCTGTGCGCCTACTGATAGCCAACGACTGCTATGCTGATGCAATGGTCATTCAACGAGTCATCCTTGAACATGTCGCGCGATTAGCTTATATGCTGAAACATGTGGATAAAGCTACGGATTGGCGGATGATGAAGTATTCAAACAAACCGAGCGTGTCCAGTATCCTGAACGAAGTCCTGGGAAACAATCTCATGTACTCTTGGTTAAGTGCATTCACGCACCCTGACGTTTTTTCACTATCGATGGAGGACAGAGAACTCAATGATGTGGGACAGACGGAAGGAACGATCATCTTTTCTGTCGTCGCGTCAACTTTGATGATATTGCTACTAATTGCGGAAGCCTTTCCGTCAATGAAGGAACGTATTGAACCTCAGTGCATGTCATTGATGCCAGTGATGCTTACTCAAATTTCGAACGTCACCACTCTACTTCCAAACATCTCTACCAAACAGTTTCTACCATACATACCTGAACTCATTGCAAACAAGGAGATTGCCGCTGGGTTGTCCGAACTGCTAGCCAGCGTGAACGATCTCGATGACCTTCGCGACATTGTAAATTCAAAAATCGCAGCATACAATCCTGATAACGTTCACGAGGCAGAGTAACTCAGTAATTTTGCTGGAACCAATCTTTATCCAGTTACACCAAGTTGTATAGGAAATGAGTGAATATCTGCGTTCAATACTTCTTAATGT
The DNA here is from genome assembly GCA_017298655.1 of Alicyclobacillus curvatus. Taxonomy (GTDB): domain Bacteria; phylum Bacillota; class Bacilli; order Alicyclobacillales; family Alicyclobacillaceae; genus Alicyclobacillus_B; species Alicyclobacillus_B curvatus. Next base: position 5,902,669 of record CP071184.1, on the reverse strand, counting down.
ATGCTTTATTTGCGCTGGTCCAGCATTCAACATAATATACAATATGTATATGAACCACAAGTAAGCCTCATGGAGTGATTTCTGTGACAAGACAAAGGCGTAGACGTGTCAGCAAGAAAGAGAGCATGGGAGTGTTGTTACTTGTCATCTTGCTGTTTGTCATCAGGTATCCAGCGTTGCTACTGTTGGGTATATTGCTTTTGGCTCTCGTTGTCGCAGGTTGGATTTTCGTCCGTAGTCAGAAAACCAGCAGGTTAAAGCGGTCAGGCATCGGCGACATTGACAAAATGGAAGGAGTGAAGTTCGAGCAATACTTGGGAGTGTTATTCAGTGCGCTTGGATATAAGGTTCGTGTCACGAAGGCATCTGGCGACTTTGGTGCTGATTTGATTCTACAGAAGGACGGGAAACGTATCCTTGTCCAAGCTAAACGGTACGACAAACCAGTTGGCGTGAAGGCTATTCAAGAAGTCAGCACTGCATTGGCATACTACGGTGGATCTGAAGCATGGGTTGTAACGAACAATACCTACACAAGCGCGGCAGTGTCACTTGCACGTTCGAACCACGTATCCTTAATTGATCGGCAAAGCTTGATAAGGATGATTTTGAAGGTGCAGAAACAACCGCAACGTGGCTCAGAGGCTGAAGGTAGTGATAACCTTGCTGAAGTTGAAAACGAAACAGTAACGTAAGGCTTTTCGGTTGATACCGTCAGGCACACCGAAAGTCACCCGACTAGTCCATTATTATAATGGTCGAGTGACTGTTTTTCGAACGTGTACGAATTAGAGCTTCGAACGATGTGTGACGATTGTAAAATTCCTGTTGACCTAGAATTGCGGCTAGACCAGGTTCACTGGATAGCCGCTCGACTAACAACCATTTCCGTAAACCTACGCGCCCAATAATCAATCTGCTGTTTCTGAACCTCGACATCTTCTTGTATTGGATTGTCCACCCTAAATCGTTCATCCCAAGCTAAAAGTGCAATACTTTCATTCTCTGTGGGCGAACTTTCAATTGAATTGCTCCAAAAAATCGCGCCGACATTAAATTGTCGCTTGTGACACTCATCAATCATTTCCTGTACGTCCTGAACCACTAGATGTGATGCAATGAGACACACATCTGCGGGCTTGAAATACTCTGCGAAATAATTCAGTATAGAGCCATATTCCATTGATTTCTCTTGGTAACTGCGGCTGCCAAAGGATGCCGATTCGAAATGTGAAGGGGCATTGACATGTTGAACAGGGAATCTGAGGTTCGTATACAATTTAGTGTCTCTGTTCTCGTTGCATAAGTGTTTTAGCACCTGCTTTTGAAAAGTAGTTTTGCCTGTATTGTCATCCCCTAGCAAAATGTACACCCATCTTGACATGAGCATTGACTCACAACCCCTTTTCTGCAAATGGAAGGTAATCGGTTAGATTTATGCGTACACTGACCGTAGTAGAACCTCCGCAAAAAATAGTCACCCAATGTGTGCGTATTCCGGAGCAATTCGGCCACCCGTTCCGGAAAATATCGGCCGGGCATTCCGGAATTAAGCGGCCACTGAATCCGGAAAATAACAGCCACTCATTCCGCTAGGAACCGGCCAGGTGTTCCGCTAAATTCCGGCCGGTCATTCCGACTGAAACCGGCCACTGCGAAGCGGTTTTCGAAATCGGTGGCCGATAAATATCGGAATCTAAGTCCTCGTTTCATTTCCTCAGTGTTGGCGACAAAATTCATGGCAGGTAGACAAATTTCGCTCTGGAATCCAATCCGTATCCCAGATTGGAAAGGAGCATATGTCTACGTGGCTAGACGGAGGACGCCAATGCGAAAAATCAAGGAAGTACTCAGGCTGTATCACGACGTTCATCTCAGTGAACGGGCCATCAGTCGAAGTGTCAATTTGTCACGGGACACGGTGTCGAGGATTCTTGGTGGGTTTAGTGAGGTCGGATTATCATGGCCACTGACCCCTGACATCGACGACCCAAAGTTAGAAACACTGTTGTTTCCCAACCCCCAGGGTCGCCCCAAGAACTGCGAGGAACCCGACTGGAACTACATTCATCTTGAGTACAAGAAGAAAGGTGTCACACTGCAACTACTGTGGGAGGAGTATAAGGCAGAGCACCAGGATGGATACCAGTACAGCCAGTTCTGTGAACGCTATCGACAGTGGAAGAAGACACTTCAGATTTCCATGCGGCAAGAGCATCGCGCGGGAGAGAAAATGTTTGTAGACTACGCAGGTCCGACAGTTCCGTACATTGACTTGGAAACCGGGGAGGTCCTACAAGCACAAATATTTGTGGCAGTGCTAGGTGCCACTAGTTATACCTTTGTGGAAGCACAACCGTCGCAAGCTCTAGCTTCATTTATCGGTGGACATGTGCACGCCTTTGAGTTTTTTGGAGGTGTTCCGCAACTCATTGTTCCAGACAACCTCAAATCCGCGGTGTTGCAACCAGACCGTTACGAACCTATTCCCAACGCGTCATACCATGAGATGGCAGCTCATTACGGTACAGCCATCCTGCCAGCTCGCCCCAGAAAACCAAAGGACAAGCCCCATGCGGAAGCAGGGGTATTACTTGCTGAACGCTGGATCCTAGCGGTCTTACGGAACCGGCGCTTCTTCAGCATAGACGAGATTAATCAAGCCATTCGTCCGTTAGTTACCAAGCTCAATGAGAAGCCGTTTCAGAAGCTGGAGGGCTCACGCAGGTCCCTGTTTGAGCGCATTGACCAGCCAGCCCTCCGACCGCTTCCTACCTCCCGGTATGAGTTCGCCGTGTGGCGAAAGGTGAAGGCAAACATAGACTACCACGTAGAAGCAAGCAAGTCCTACTACAGTGTTCCATATCAACTGGTCGGCAAGGAACTAGAGGTTCGGCTCACCCAGAGTGTCGTGGAAATCTTTCACCGAGGAACACGAGTTGCTAGTCACCCTAGAACGTACAAAAAAGGGAAATACGTCACCGAGCCTGCACACCGCCCGAAGTCTCATCAAAAGCACGTAGAGTGGTCACCCTCCCGGCTCATTGACTGGGGCAAGAGCATCGGTCCGAACACTGGGGAGCTCGTAAAGCAGCTTATCGAAAGCCGTCCGCACCCTGAACAAGGATATCGCTCGTGTCTGGGCCTCATTCGTCTCAGCGAGAGTTACCCAAGAGAGCGCTTTGAGAATGCAGCAAGGCGGGCACTGGCTCTAAATTCGTATTCTTACAAGACCGTAAAATCAATTCTCAAGTCAAACGTTGACCAGTGCACTCTGCCCTTGGATATGTCTGAAGCTCCGCCCATTACGCACGAGAATATCCGTGGACCTGAATACTACAGCAATCCGTTAAGTGCGAGAAAAGACCTTATCAACTAAACCACACCGGGGCAGTCCATCTGCCCCTCTGGAGGCGAATTATTGTGCTCAACAATCAAACCATACAGATTTTGCGTGAGATGCGACTACCAGGCATGGCAGATGCCTACGCTCATCAACTTCAAACACCTAATCTCTCTGAGCTGACCTTTGAAGAGAGATTTGGCATGCTTGTTGACGCAGAGTACACTGCACGCCAGAATCACCGACTCACAAGACTGCTCCGGGAAGCCCATCTAAAGGTTCAAGCACACCCAGAAGACATTGACTATCATCAGGCACGCGGAGTCGACCAAGGATTACTCCGCAGCCTCTTCACCGGACAGTGGATCGCCTCTCATCATAATCTTATTCTGACCGGCCCGACAGGTCCTGTGTCATGGTACTCCTCCTCGCTATTTGGCCACTCGAAAGGTCTAATCCCCAGTGAATTGCAGCTAAATTTCACCGTCTTCGTGTAAGTTAGTGCTGTCACCAGAAGAATTAGACCTTTTGCAAATGGGGTTGAAAGTGCTCAGCCAAAAACCTACTCAATTGGCTAATACCCTTGTTCACTAGAATCGCTTATCTACATCAAATCTTAGATCGTTCGAATTTGCAATATTTGTCCTATTCCTGTTCAGAGAAAGGGCACTTCTGTCGGCGCTAGCGGAACATGAAATCGGTATCCCCTTCGCTTACCATTTTGAACATAGACAGCGGGCAACAGTCCACTGCGCATGCGATTCAATACGGTCTGTCTCGTACAGTTCAGACGATCCGCAGCTACTCTTAACTCAACCCAATCCACAGATGGCTCGTTCACCAGCCGTTCCCGTAGATGGTCGGTAATTTCAATCTGCCAAGGAGCCCCCTGGGCAACTTGCTGCCCTTGAATGAAACCCTCTCGCAACCATCTCAGCACGGTAGCAGTACTCACGCTTAGTTCGTCAGCAGCCTGGGCTACGGTATACATGTTTTCAGTCTCGGACGTGTTTGAATGGCCGGAGAAGACGGGAATGTTATAGTGATTTCTGAGTGAACAGACTCGGCCCGCGTTGAAATTGTTACCCTTTCCAGTGCGAATGTGTTGACGTACCAAAATCCGTGCAATCACATCATCAGGGTAATGAAGCGCTAAACGTCGAACAAGGTCGACCGTCTCCTCTTCTGTAGAATTTCCGTGATGCCCGACCTTATTGAGTGGGCTGGTAAAATGCGTGACAGCACCGCCCTCCCATTGAACCGTGCAACGGGCCACACGCTGCTCTTGATCAACAAGAACTACGATGCTCCTAATGAGTGTTCTAAGGAGTTCCTTTCGATCCCTATTGGTAGTTTGTGGTGAATTCCAGACCCTTTTCAGCCCCCTTCCCAGAGCATGTATCCGACTCTTTTCTTCGGCAGTTAAGGGATTATGTTTGCGGTCCCGACGCTCCTCAAGCAGCTTTTGTACGCGTTGCACTTCACGCAACCCTCGCTCCCAAGCTTTTTCCATCGTACGAGCAACCAGTCTGTTTTCCGGCTCAACTCGATCGTATTGCCGTTTGGCACGTTCAGCATCGTAAAGAGCCTTTTCAAGTTGCTTCTCAAGAAGTTTTTCCTCAGCAACATGTCTCATTTCGGCCTGCTCCATTGCTTCACCAATAATTGCTAATCTGGCGGGTGTTACGGTGTCAAGAAAAAGGCGAGCAACGTGCTGGTCCAAGCGCTTTCCGCCAAGTCCTTGACAGACATGCTCGGCCCCTTGCATTCTTTGTGCTTGGCCACAAATATATCTCTGCACGTTGCCACCTTTACCGCCATAAGAAACCAACATCCTGCGGCCACACTTTCCGCAAACTAGCAGCCCCTGAAGTAAGGCCGCTCCCTGCTGGGGGGAACCTGAGTTCCGGGGGCCTTTAAAGTTCCGACGTAGGAGTTCCTGGTTGGTAACAAAGGTATCCCAAGAAATATAGGGCTCATGATGATCGTGAATTACAATGGGCCATTCCTCGCGGGCCACCTGCCTGGCTTTCACCTGAAGCCGACCGTCTGGCCCTATAGACTTTTCATATTTAGTTCTACCGAACACAAAAGTGCCAGCGTATATAGGATTGGTCAGGATCCCGTGGATCGTTTTATAAGTGGGGAGTTTCCATGTTAGGCCCTTACTTGGGTGCATGACAGGAACTTGAATTTCTTCGGCCCGAAACCAGGTGAGCACCCGTCTGGCCGTTTTCAGTACAAGAAATTGTTGAAAGACCAGTTGGATGGCTGTCACAATCGCTTCATTACGCGCAACCACCACTTTGTCATCGTCATCATACTCATAGCCAGCCGGCAGCCAAGTTTTGAGTTCCCCCTTCTGAGCTTTATGCAATAAACCACCTTGCATCCGACTGCGAATGAGATGCAGTTCAGCCTCACTCATCGTTCCCTTTAACCCTAGTAGCAACCGATCATTGTACGACGAAGGATCGTAGACTCCATCCGAATCAGCGATCAGTGTATTACACATTGCACATAGGTCCAACAAGTGGTACCAATCCGCATTGTTCCGGGCAAGACGAGAGACTTCGAGTCCAAGAATGATACCAACATCACCGAGTCCGACGTCTGCAACGAGCTGCTTGAATCCGGCACGTCCTCCGTCCGCACCACTCTGCCCTAGGTCCTGGTCTATAACTAGAATCTGTGGTGCTACCCAGCCTAAGGTCTTAGCACGTTCAACTAACTCATATTGTCTTTGCTGGCTTTCTAAATGGCCAAGAACCTGCGACATTGTAGATTGACGAACATATACACATGCCTTTCGTTCCAATTGCCTGTGCGTGATTTTAGAATGGGCGTTATTCAAGGATGTTACGCCCCTCTCTGACGTGCTCTATTCGACACAGTAGGGCAGCAATGGCTCGGATTACCTTGATGCGACATTCTTCAGGGAGGGAGGCCCATTCCGGTGCGGATAAATCTACTTGATTTTCGTCCTCAAACAAACTAACCTGTCTCATGCAAGCTCCTCCTAACGATTGTGAGATTTGTTCGCGCAAATTCACTCTACGTTCGGAGGAGTTCTATTTTCAAGATGATCAACAAGCAACAGAAACTTGCGTATAGCCTCAATAGATGCAAGCAGGGCCGACTCATCTGATGTTACATTTTGACCAGATTGGGAATCGAACCACCTCGCCGGCAGACAGCCAATCGATTCGTCGGCTAATTGTACCTTGTAGTACGGCCCGTCCTTACATTGTTGTTTACCTAGTAAAAGAAACTCGTTTCCGTGTAAAGGGTGTCCTAGGAAGCTCATAATAACTTTCTCTTGCGAAATGTACTTATCATGTGCTGTGTCGTACCGGTATTGGTAAGACATTCATCGCTTGCGCCCTGGGTACATCAGCTTGCCGTTTAGGATTGAGAGTACGATACTACCGACTTTCTCGTCTGTTCCAGGAAATGTTTGTCGCTCGAGGAGATGGATCGTACTCGAAGATGGTAAAAGCATTGCTAAAAGTCGACTTACTGATTCTTGACGATTGGGGGTTGGCTCAAATGTCTGCACAAGAGAGCCGTGACCTACTGGACGTCATGGACGACCGCTTCTCAACACACTCGACCTGTATTATCAGCCAAATTCCTGTTGAACACTGGCATCAGCAATTCGTTGACTCGACGGTCGCAGATGCGATTCTTGACCGCCTCGTACACAATGCTCACCAACTAAATTTGAGAGGAGAATCCATGCGGAAAGTTACAAGTAACTTGTCAAAAACCGAGGAGTCTGGTAAGTAGAAATCAGGCACACTTTGGAATTGAACGAGGCGGCCGATATTTATTGGAGCACATGGCCGACAATTAGCGGAATGAATGGCTGATTCCTATCGGAATTGCTGGCCGACATCAACCGGACCTGACGGCCGATTCCTAACGGATTGGATGGCCGATTTGGCCGGAATACGCAAATGTGACCTATTATTATAGATAATGGGTGACTATTGTTTTACTTTTACCACGCGAGTCCTGACCTTTGAGCAACGTGCTAACCATTACGTGCAGACGGTGTCCCTTGTTGAATTGGAATGGTTCGGGTATTGACAAAGGCACACAGCAACGTGCCATGTGCCAAAGCCTTTGTGCAATCTCAGTCGTTATTACGTTCCCCACCATCGTCTGGCATCAAGTCATCTTCGTCCAAAACATCTGCATGAAGCCAACGATCGTCATGAATAGTTGTTCCATCCTTTCCCTTCAAAAGCCCTTCCCCACTCACGTTAGTACGTCCGTTGGTTGCACGAACTAACTTGATAACCTTTCTCTCATTGCTGTTACTATTATCCATTGGATTGTCCCCTTACCGATAATTAGAATATGCTTGCATACGCATCTTTCAGAGTGGTATACGACGCACGTGACGGGTGTGGGATGTATTGAATATCCCTCTTCAGCATTGACTTCAGCTTCTTGTGCGGAATTTCTCCGAATGCACAAATCTGCTTCGGCTTCAAAATGTCGATAATCCCTTGGCACAATGCCGCGTATTGTTCAGTCTCCCAATCCTCAGGGTCACGATTTGACAGTGCAGTTTGTCCCTGTGGATGATATGGAACCACATTCCACAAAAAGATGTGTGGCAGGACCGTACTATCCACACAATCTGATATAGAGTTCCAAACTTTTGTTGCAGAGTTCTCAGTACGTGGCTTCCCGTTACTGGACTGACTATAGAGTGAGGGGTCAAAGAAATTTGATTTCTTCTTCCCCAACAGAGTCTGCTCACTCGCAAAAGGTACTCCCGAAAATCTGCAGCCCGAGTAACCTGGCGCAATCCCAACAAACATAACGTCAATTGAGTCAGAGAGTTGATCACAGTACGCCATTAAGTTCTTCTGTCGAGTCAGATTCGCATCCTTACGATCGTATTCCGAATTGACGTGTCGATACTGATTGAACAGTGTTCCTTGTGTTTCGGCTCCAAAGACGTGCTTTCTGATGTAGGTTTTTAATTCTTCCATATACGACACCACTGCTCCCTATGTAAACGCCCTTGCTTGTTTTCATATTACTCGTCATGCACTTAACCCGCGAACAGGAGTCCTAGCAACAATCGAAAAACGAATCTATAGTAGTTCTAGAAATAAACTGCCATAAATCAGCTACATGGTGGCTCATCCTCTGAAATCGAACTTGACAAACAAAAACGAACCCATTTTCTATACAGGTCGCATTTTGCCACCTTTAGAAACTCGAAGCAGGAGCACAGATTGGCGATAGCCAAGATGTGCGCTGCTGAGAGTCAAAGGTGACAAAATCGGACTGCACTTCAAACAACCATCATTCCACCTCTAGACAACTCCACCGTTCACCTGCTCAGACCATCACTGTCACATCAATAAATTCACGCCAATCATGCACTCTGTATCTGTTTGGCTGTCTCTGCCTCTCAGGCAGAGAGAGATCAAAGCGTTGGTGAACAATTTCAATCATGTTATTCCCCTCCAGCGCCTGAAGGTATTTGTTCAGTGTACTTCGTGCCATACCAGTGGCATGAGAAATGTCAGGTAACGTCTGCACGAAATCCCCACCATAATACTCACACTTGTACTTCAGCCAAGAGTATAGGTAGAATCCCACTGGTCCAAGCGATTCGTCCGTCATGCACTTCAAAAACACCTCAACAGAGACACGTGTAGTGTGTTCAAAGCTGAAAAATGTCCCACAACCTTCATACTCGTCACAGTCACGGTCAAAGCCCTTTAGGGGAACCTTAATTCGTGGAGGATTGCCATACTCCTTGTGAAGCCGCGACTTGGTCTCGTCTAACAACCCACTGTATGTTACAAATGATATTTCTTTGTTGTCAGTCCTTTCTATATGGGGCACACTCAGTTCCTCGATGTCGCCCCATATTCTTTCAATTGGGTAATCAGTGTTTGACTCTGTGTACCCTATCTCATCTAGGATGCCGTTCTTCTTTATGATATAGTCTAATTTTTTGTCTGTTCGACTGTACCCCAAAATCTCTTTTATTGTTTTCACGTCGAATTTATTCCAGCGTCCAGCGTCATATTTTGTGAAGTAATACAAATACAAAATCAAATAGTAATAGCTAAAAGCAAATGCAATGTGAGGTGTGCTTTCAAATGCCGCCGTAAAATCCGTAAAGATTTCATTTGGAACAAAAATCCAGTCATTTTCGTTTTCTCGGTCATAGTCAAGTAGTTGTTCAAGTTCATCTTGTGTCATAATGTGTAGTTCCCCTTTGGTCGTTTGAGTGGCGTTCGATTACCGTAACCTTTGAACGTCCGTGCCTTGCTGACGCGGCGGCACGTCCGTCTTACAAAGGTTACGGAATCGCCCGCTTTAGAAAATGGATAACGCATTTTTTCATTGGTTACTGATTCACACAACGTGGTACATATCTCCTCATGCTCTATTCGTTATACGCGCGATGGCGAGTACATGAGTTGACATTTTGCATGAACAACTCCCTACTATTTGGTCTATACATTTTCCTTTTCTTATCCAGTTTCAAAGATAGTTATGAACTTATGTACCCGTTCGAATGGTGGCTGTGTTTCTATGCGACGTGAAGGTACATATGTAGGACAGAAGTCGTGTGTTGTACATGACCTTGGTGTGGAGCATCCTTGTAAGATAATCGCACTATACACAATCACCTAATCAATCTAATCCCACTCCAATGCTCGCAATTGTCGCCCTTCCTGCGCGGCTGTCTACTAACACTGTCATACAGGCTTCCTAAGCGTTCATAAAACTTGATCTTCCCAAGTGGCAGATAGCCTGATGCCGCACACCAAGCCTTGTATCGATCGTGCATGTCCGTTGTCAGACATGTTAGCCCATCACCCAACTCGCAACATTCGTCAACGAAAAATGCAACATTGTCGTTGTGTTTCTTGTATTCGTCTAGCATCCGATTAACTGATTCACTCTCTGTGAACCGTCCATGTACTTCAAGTCGTCGCAATCCGTCCAGTGCATAGTTGAACAACGTGGACACCGCAGTTGGACTCGTCAGTTTTCCAAGTAAATCAACATCCATGTTGGCATCTGTGAACTTCGAAGTAAACGGAATAATCAGCCATCTGCGATAGAATCCATCAGAACGATCCCTACTTGCAGGCAAATGGTTAGTACTAAATACGAGTTTTGCAAATGGTCTTATATCAAACGGTTTACCGTATTTGTGTTCGACGTTTAGTGCATCACCAGACACAAGTGACTTGAACACGCTCACATCGTCGAGCGACTTGTTGGGCAAGTCCGAGAAGGCGTTGACCAACTTGTTCTCTAATTGAGCCGCTTTGAACCTATTCTTGTCCAAGTCTTGAAGTGAGACATTTGACATGTTCTCCTTTCCTACCAAGGCGGTAAGGAGATCCATAAAGGTACTCTTTCCGTTGCTTCCCTTGCCATAGAGCATCATGGCCTTGTGATACTTCACCGTTGGAACGAGGCAATATCCAATCATCTCGAACACTATATCAATCGCGTCCGAAGGTACTACGGATTGTATGAATTCCAATATGGCAGGATCATTCTCGTGGGGGTCATAAACTACTGGCAACTGTACTGTAGAAAGTCTCTCTGGCGTATGCTCAGTTAATGCGCCAGTCGCAATGTTTACCAACCCATTTCGTACGTTGATATACCCATCATTCGGGTTGATCGCTTCTGTGTCTGGTGGCATCTGTCCCTGCTTCGTCCATTCCAAGGCTTCCTTTACGTATTGCTGTCTCCACCTGCTCCCCAACAGGGTACGCGCAATTCGTCTGAATTCCTCCTCTCCGCCAGGTTTGTAAACTCCGTTGTCATACCAGTGCAACACTTGCCCATTTGAGAAAACCCATAGGTAATTCTCGATAATGTCCTGTGCCAGCCACACTGGTTGGAACTTGCCATCGTCAAAATACGCAAGAGGTTGGGGCCTTGGTTGCTTCAAAACTCTTATTGACTGATCACAAGTCTCTCCACTTGCTTTTATCGTTCCTGTGTACCACTTCCACGCATTGTATCCGTACAGATCATAGATTAGCTCTGCAATTTCATCTTCGTCACTGGACTGTCTTAGGCGCTGTAATGCCCATTCCTGCTGGTTAATTTTATCCTCTATCCACGTCCGTTGTAATTCCAATTCGTCTGTCTCCAAAGTAGTCGACTCCTTTCAATGTCATGCTCGCTTGTTCCATCTCCATTTGATTTGACCTTTTGTAGCATAGCCACCGCCCTTTATTTAACTCAGAATTTTCCGACTCAACTGCAGCCTGTCGCGCTTTCAGTAGGCCATAACTATTGGTTGGGCAATAATCAATCCCCGTCATGTTCACCCTAGTATTGTATCCTAAAACTCGTAAATTGTCAATCATTTCCTTTCATCAGGCAATTTCAGCAGTAATTTGCTAGAGGATCTTCGACATCTAGTCCCATCCTCAGACGCATGTAGTTACTTGGGGTGTCATGTAAGTGGTGAGTTTTAGATGAATCACGTGAGCCTAGAAGGATACTAAGCGAACATGCACGAGGGATTTTACGTCCTTGACCCATCGGTCATCCCATTATTTCGTTCTTTGTTGTTAGGATTCGTCCCTAGCGGCGCTGTGGCATTAATTGTACGTGCTCTGGTGATCTGAGGGTGTCTTTTGTTGGTGCGCGGGTCTAAGCACGTGAGAGTGGCATGTGAGAGCGTATGGCGGTACGAATTGATGCGTGAGAGTAGGCAGGCAACGAATTGCCTGCCTCTTTCGCATTGACCAGTGAGACTTTAGAAGTCTCGTGTTCGTTTCGTCGTTCCGTGGTTAGGTCGCGTCATCGACCTTCCTCCCAAACTGGAGTTGCTAATGAACCTGTCATGAGCGATACGCAAATCATCTGGTGTGTGTTGCACGTATTTCCGCACCATGTCCATCGAAGAGTGGCCCAAGATGCGCTGCAAGGCGATGATGTCTCCCCCTGAGGTCAAAAAATTCTTTGCCATTGTATGTCGAAATGTATGTGGCGAACAGCGAACCTCGTGCGCAATCCCCGCCTTGGTACCGTATTGCTTAATTCTATGGGTAATCGAAATGGGTGAAAGTGGCTCACCATAATTGGCAAGAAACACTCGGTCAGATTCAGGGAAATACACGTGATTCTCACCGATTAACTCCATTAACAAACGCACTATACTCGTAGACACTGGAATCACACGTAAGCGTCGGTTCTTGTTCTTTGCGCCACTAAGCGTAATCAGCCTCGTCTTGAAGTCAATCTCCCCTTTTTCAAGTGCTACAACTTCCCCGATTCTCATGCCAGATTCTAAAAGGAGTCTCATGAGAACATAATCCCTATTACCTGCGTACGTGGTGCGGTCTGGTTGCTCCAGTAGAGCCTCGACTTGCTCATCAGTAAAAGCCCCAATTTTGTCCTCTTCAACCCTCTGTCGGCTTAAATTCTGCGTAGGATTTATTGAGGTAAGCCCTTCCTGATGAAACCAACGAAACATTGCTTTCAGTGTATTGATGCGAACATTAACTGCTCCTGGTGCCAATCCCTTTCGTGCCTTGCGATCATCCGACCTGTAAGGATGCCCCTCATACAACGGTTTCTCATACGATAGGAAGTAAATGTACTCTCGGATGACCTCTGGCGTGATGTCAGAGACACACGTAATCTCAGGATGATGTTCGAGGAACCATTCGAATAGATACTGAAAGTGCTTGCGATAGTCACGCAGCGTTAGCTCCCGCAGCCGTTCTGCACACTTGGCCTGATAAAACATTTGGAACGCTTGCTCATGCGTGTACTGTTGAACCGTTTCTTTGAGAATGGTGTTCCGCTTGTCAATTCTCTTCTTGCCAACGCGCTTGTCTGACGTACTTGAATCCACTCCATCGACCTCCATGTATGTGTTTTACTCATGTGGTCGCCAAATACCGTAGCAGAGGTTTCGGTACTCTGGAACCGACACCTCTGCCTATAACGTTCCTCTGCATGAACATAAAAAAACCGCAGAGTCCTAGAACCCTGCGGTTTCTATCGCATTTGGAGGCGCCAGCCAGATTCGAACTGGCGAGTCGAGGTTTTGCAGACCTCTGCCTTACCACTTGGCTATGGCGCCACTGTTGTCGCACCCTCTCGGATGCGAACGAACCTTGGAGCGGAAGACGGGATTCGAACCCGCGACCCTCGCCTTGGCAAGGCGATGCTCTACCCCTGAGCCACTTCCGCGCGTCACAAGTTTTCAGTCAACTACTGGTGGCTCGGGACGGAATCGAACCGCCGACACGAGGATTTTCAGTCCTCTGCTCTACCGACTGAGCTACCGAGCCGAAGTCGCTGAAAAACAAGAACAGGTAAGAATATACCCTATATCCAAGCGCTATGTCAACCCACCCGGAGCAGACAACATCTTACATACCGAGGAATCGGCCCCCAGCAGGTACAGAAGTGGCAACATAGCAAGTACATCCCTTCATCTAAGAGGCTTCTAAAATAAGCGGTTTCTAAGACGCTTCACAGAACGATGGGACACTGCCCGCACGTCCAGACCGCAAAAAAAAGAGCCCTCAAACACCGTCGGTGCTTAAAGACTCTCGTCGTGGTGGAGGATAGGGGATTTGAACCCCTGACCCCTGCGCTGCCAGCGCAGTGCTCTCCCGCTGAGCTAATCCCCCATATAGAAGCCAATTCAAGTATCGGCTCGCTTTGCTCGCAAACCTGCAATCAGCAGCGTGCCCTCTTGTGAAGACACCGTTTTACAGTGCCCCGCCCCAGAGGGACATTGCCTATTATACATACCTTCAGGCGAAAAAATCAAGAACCAATTTTTTCTTCAATCTGAAATACTTTCTGCCACCTTTGGGCAATCTAATTCACAAACCGTTTGAAGGAGGAGTAAGTAGATGAAATGGAAGGGTATGCTGTTTGCTGCGGCAACAGCTTGGTCTTTGTCTCTTGGCTTACCGACGGTATGGGCAGCTGGTGATCTTCAGCGAAGCGGCATTGGTCCAGCCGAGCCCTCAGCAGCAGTCGTCGACATGCAAGATGAGCACGACAACGGTAGAGAAATGGCTATTCGTTCAAGCGTGCAGGTCACCCGCGAAGCTTTGCGTGACGCCTACATTGCTAGCCGCACCGCATACACAGATAAGCTTAAGAAGTACGCGAAGTGTTCCCAAGGTGACGCCACGAAAGCGATCACTGGCGCCCACCCTGGCATGAAGGTGAACCATGTTCAACTGCGAAACATTCGGACCAGCCTCGTCTATGTCGGTGTGGCCGAAGACGATGAAGACAGGTACCTCTGCGTCGTCGATGCCGGCAACGGAAAACTGCTCCTGGACAAACCCCTTCCGACACATCACGAGAGAGTGTTTGCGGACAGTAAATGACGCCCTTGCACCGCTGCATGAGACAAAGAGGCGAGAGCTTACGCTCCCGCCTCGCAATTTTGTTTCTTTTGTTAGTTTCTCATGTAAGAACTATCAGTGCCCAACTAGCAATGCCCGATAAACAACCAAGGCAACTGTTACAGTGCGCGGACCTTCACATCCTGAACGTGTATGGGGCCGACGCCTCTTGGGACTTCAATCGACTCCAGTCGTGTGGCAGACAAAGCCTTGGTGATATAGTCACATGCCACGTTCGGATCGATTCGGTCACCGCACGTATATACGTCAATGCTGGCGTATCCGTGTTCCGGGAAGCTGTGGATGGTTAGGTGTGATTCTGAAATAATCACAACACCACTAACTCCTTGAGGGGCAAATTTGTGAAATGCCACTTCCCGTACTTCAGCGCCAGCTTCAAGTGCTGCATTAACCATGATCCGTTCGATACTGTGCAAATCGTTCAGCTTGTCCTCAGGACATCCCCACAATTCTGCAATAACATGACGACCCATTGTGTCCATACCAAAAAATCCCCCTTTACACCAATATCCATGCCGCATCACGACATGGTGGAACCTACAGTTCACCACGGGGGAAAGTTAGTCCGTAGAGGTCCTAACCCTTTAAGTGACTTCGATTCCATGCCCGGCTTTCTAGTCGGCAAATCAAACCATCTCCGTGCCGGACATTACGAGTGCTAGTATAAGACCACACCCGACAATTTGCAACAAGGAAATCGTAGGCATCTGTATGTGTCTAAATTCCAAGTGCCGGGCTGTGCCCTGGCAGTGCCAGAATCAGCGCCACAACAGTCACAATCGACAGTCCTATGCTTAAGTACCGTACACCTTTTGCATATCTCAGTTGCGGCTTGGCTAGCAACCACGCGGCCAGAAAAACACCTGCAATTAGGCCACCAATGTGAGCTGAGTTGCCAATGTCCGGTGATGAGAACCCGTACGCGAGATTAATGACCAGAACAATCAACAGTTGATTTCGTGCCGCTTTCGTTAGTATGCCTTTGAAGGACATGTATAACGCGACGCCAAAGATGCCAAATATCGCCCCAGAAGCTCCTGCTGAGGGTACGTTATGCGCCCCAATCAGAAGAATGGCCAGGTTGCCAACCAGGCCCGATACAAGGTACGTGGTCAGAAACATCCAGCTGCCCATCAACCACTCGACCACGTATAAAGAGGCGAGCGACACCATGTTCAACCCGATGTGGGTCAAACTGAGATGTACAAACATCGCTGTAAAGAGGCGCCACCACTGACCACCGGATACCACGTCTGGCCAATCGAGCGCGCCGCTTTGCACAATCCCCTGCAGCGACAGCCCACGGAATCCTTCCACACCAACAAACCAGAGGACATTGACAAAAATGAGTGTCCAAGTCACGGGTGTTTGTCGCCATAACCGTCGACGACGTACTACCTCTATGGTTTTTTCATCTTCCATTGATGTATCCCACCGCCCGGTCTTCTCGTATCTCGCGCTGCATCATTCCTGGCGTGCCCCCACGCCCGGTCTTTTCGTGTCTCGCGCTGCATGATTCTTGATGTGCCCATCGTCTGGTTTCTGGCGCGCCACACCATCTGCTCTATTCCTGTGTCGCACAATCCGGTCTTATAGTAAACTGTCTCACATAGAACCGCCAGATTTGTCCTGACTCAGTTTACCCGGAGGGAGACCTATGAGGTCACAGAGAATCACAAAACAGGTGATTGCGTTTGTGGCTGCCGGCGTCATTGTCTTCACTGGCATTGACGTATTCATTGTCTGGCGAAATCAGTCGGCACAGCGCGTCATGATGACCCAAGACGGTAATTTGGTGTATCAGACGACCGACTATGCCATCGGATCGGTGAATCGCGGTGGGACGTTACAAGCCACCATCCTTCGCATGTCCCCCGACGGGGGCTGGTCACTCGAAGGCTCCGGTCCATGGCTTGACGCCGCCAAAACAGCCTCCTACGGTCAATTTGCCATCCTGCGGAATCTATCGTCCGGACCGGCGATTGGCGCCTATTGGCTGTGCGCTGTGGCGCACGACCACGCCCTGACTTCTATTCAACTGTATAACACCGAGACACACAGAGTGGAAGAAGAGTACACGTTTCATCGGGGCGGAGTCATCGAGCCCATCATGATTCACCCTGGGACAGAACTCCGACTGATGAATGGTTCGACGGCACAACTCGAGATTCCGATTCAGGTATCGCAAATCCCATAGCCGTATAGCCTTCGAGGTATCCTTTGAGCATCGCTGCCAGGGAAAACCGCGGAAGAACTTTGTCTGCGAAGTTCTGAGCAAGATTTGCTGCAAGTCCAGGCTGCGTTAACAGTTCGACGATCCGTTCAGACAACACCACCGCGTTCCCCTGCGGAAACAACAAGCCGGTCTCTCCATCCACAATGAGATTCTTAATCCCAGGAATGTCTGAACCGACGTTTGGTGTGCGAAAGGCCCCTGCCTCCAAAATTGCAAACGGCGATTCCCCTTCGCTTTTCGACGGTAACACGTGGACGTCAAAGGCTTGGTATAGGCCCGGTGTATCTTTTACAAAACCAAGGAAATGTACGGATTCCCTCACTCCGTTCACCGTGGCCAAACGTACGAGTTCAGGCAACTCGTCCCCAGGTCCTGCACTGACCAGGTGAACAGGTCGATTCATTTTGGTTCTGATGAGCGGTAGTGCCGCAATCGCCGTTCCAATATCCTTCACCTTATCGAGCCTCGCGACGACGCCAATGAGGACACTTCCGGGTTCAATGCCAAGAGACCGACATAGTTCCGCTTGTGCCGTTTCACGGACTTCGTCGACGTCGACAGGTTCAATAGCATTTGGCACGTAAAACGCAGGAACATCTGGTACATGCGTCGCGAACGCTCGGTTTCCAACAAACACCCCAACCGTCCGGCGCAGACAAAACAGATTCAGTCGCGTGAACAAGACGGACTTCAGGCGGCTGCCGAGAAAGTCCTTGAGCGGGTCGCTGTGTATCGTAGATGTAAATTGACGTCTGGCCGTGCGGGCCGCTCGATATACAACGACGTTCGCACGTGGGCCGTGGGCATGCCAGAGTGTGTCACGGTCTGTTTCACGCATTGTTTGAGCCAGTGCCCGCATGCGACCGCGTGTGGAACCCTCCAGCACAGTGACTGCACCATACACCTTCTCAACATCCTCCTGAAGCGGGCCTGTCCCAAGCGATAAAAAACGGATAAACGCCTGGAGTTGATGTGCAGCCACTGCCTTTGCAAAAGCAGTAATGTGCGTTGCGGCCCCCCCGCGTTCATTTCCAGGGAAAACAACAGCAATCTGTTTCAAAATTATGGCGCCCCTTTTTGCAAGAAAGGAAGGCGGTTAACTCGGCCGCCTTCCTTCATGTACATGTTCCTCAAGGTACTTTTCGACATCTCTTTCGTTAAAACGGACTGATTCCCGCAGCAATAGCACATAATCAATAGAAGCTCCGAGCTGTTCGCCCACGAAATCAAGAATGTGGCGGCGGCAGCGAGTTGCGTCAGGCCAGTATTGCTGGAAGCGACGTTCGAGATGATGGAGTTGTTCCTCCGTAAGGCCCGGAATCAACTGTGTAAAGGCTTCGGGAGGAAGCTCAAGGATGTCGTAGCTCTTGCCGTCATATTCGATGTTAAGGCCCAGTCGCATGCGTTCACTTCCCTTCAGATGCCTTGTCGCCTGCGCTGCGATTGAAATTCTGGATTTGTTCATATAGTATAACGAATCCCACCTTGGCAAACAAATCGTTGTGCCCTAGAATCAATCTTACAAACGTTTTTACTAATTACACTAGGAGGATGTCAATCACCTGTGAACTCTGCAAAAACCTGGTTTCTAATGGGGTTGCTGACCGTCATACTGGTGCTGATTGGACGCTTCATTGGCGGTTCGGCGGGCATGCTGGTGTTTCTCGTGATTGGAATTGCGATGAATTTCTTCAGCTACTGGACAAGCGGTAGGATGGCCATCATGATGACCAGAAGTCGACCCGTGTCCGAAGCTGAACTTCCCCAAGTATATGCAATTGTCCGCAACTTGTCGCAGCGGGCGAACTTGCCGATGCCGGAAATTTACCTCACGCCGTCACCGCAACCGAACGCATTTGCGACAGGCCGCAATGCCGCACATGCCAAAGTGGCTGTGACCGAAGGCATTTTGGAAGCGTTGCCAACTCGTGAGCTGGAAGGTGTTCTGGCGCATGAACTGGGCCATATCCGGAACCACGATATCTTAATTGGCTCCATGGCAGCCACTCTTGCGGGTGTGATTACGTCCGTCGCCAACATGTTGCAGTGGGGACTGATGTTTGGTGGCCTAGGGGGCCGGGACGAACGAGATGGGAATGCCGTCGCAGAGATAGCCATGATGATTTTCGCACCTATCGCTGCGATGATGGTTCAAATGGCAATTTCTCGATCTCGGGAATTCAAGGCGGATGCAACCGGCGCGAATTTGGTCGGTGACCCGAACCCGCTGGCGGACGCACTAGAGCGACTGGAGTATTACAGCGGGAGAATCCCGAATCCGGTCAATCCCGCGATGTCACATATGTTCATCGTCAATCCGTTCCGGGGTGAATCCCTGGCCCGGTTGTTCAGTACTCACCCGTCTACAGAAGAACGTGTCCGCCGCTTACGCGATATGCGGGTGCTTGGTTAAACCGGATGACTCAAATCGTCAGAGGCTGGGCTCACTGCCCAGCCTCTTGCTTATCCCTGCAACGGGCCCGATATCCGTAGCCTCATCCGCTTCCCATCCGCTTCCCATCCGCTTCCCATCTTCCCGACTCACATCGTCCGGGCTCGCATCTTCTCGATTCCCGTTTCATGGCCTCACAGGAAGTAACGGAAGTCATAGACGTGGGCTTTGTCAAAGAGTTGTTGCTGTTGTTTAAACTCTGGCCAAGCTGTCAACACAACAAGGTATTTTGCTTTCTCACTCAGCTCGTCAAGACTGTCGGCGTAAGTGATTTGAAACGGATAATTCCTTTTGAACTCCTCCATTGCCATTGGGTCATAAGCGACAATGTGTTGATAGCCACGCTGTTGAAGCAAGCGGATGATATCTGCTGCTGGGGTCCCACGGGTGTCGTCGGAACCGGGCTTAAACGCGAGCCCAAGAATCCCAATCGGTTCTTCGAGCGGGACTTTCGCGGAAATTTTCGAGACAACAAAGTCTTTGACGTCATCATTCACTTTGAGCACGCTGTCAAGCAGGGTTGGATGTTGACCCGCCTCATCAGCTTTGCGAATCAAAGCGCGCGTGTCTTTCGGCAGGCAATAACCACCAAACCCACATCCGGGATACACGTATGCCGTCATGGGCGCGGGCGTTCCTGACCATCGTTTGTCCATTCGCAAGAGATCAAACGACTGCTTCACATCAATGTCTTCAAACTTGTCGGCAAGCATCGACATCTCATTTGCAAAACTAATCATTGTCGCCAAGAGGGTGTTTGACATGTATTTGATAAACTCTGCCGCAGTATACGAAACGAACTGGACAGGGGCGGCAAACGGTTGATACAAAGCAGCAAGGACCTTGCGGCTCTTATCCTCTGCACAACCAATCACTACCCTATCCGGTTGGACAAAATCCTCCCACGCGTGTCCCTCCCGCAAAAACTCAGGGTTGACCGCCAAACCAACATCAAGGCCAACGCGAAAGCCCATGTCTTCAAGCAGAGGCACAATGACCTTCTTTGTCGTCTGTGGCGGGACCGTTGATTTCACCACGAGGGTTTTAAAGGCATCACCGAATTTTCCACTCGTATCCTGTATCGCCTGACACAGATAACTCAAATTGGCGGCCCCGAGGTCGCTGGACGGTGTACCCACACAGTAAAAGATGACATCGCTCTCATCGATGGCTCTGTCCAGTTGATTCTTGCCGACAATCTGCAAATCACGAGACAACTCATGAGTAAGTGCTTCTTTCAGTCCCGGTTCATAAAACGGCAGGGTACCGGTGCGAATCATTGCTACTTTCGCGTCATCAATGTCGTAGCCAAAGACCCGGTGCCCCTTGAAGCTAAGTCCTACGGCCGTTGTTAAGCCAACAAATCCGAGTCCAATCACCGTGACTATCATCAGTCAGAGCCACGCTCCTTAAAGAACTGCAACTCCCGGTAAATACCTTCCGTAAGCGAGATCTTTGGTCGAAAGGAGAGCAAGTTCTTGGCCTTTGAGATGTCCGGACAACGTCTTGAAGGATTGTGCGTGAGATAATGAGGGTCTGAAGAAGGAATAAATTCAATTTGACCCTCGTATTTAAACATGTCCTTACCTGCTTGAACATACAGTTCCGCGAGGCCCTTCATGGAGATTTCCGGATTTTCTGTCCCAATGTTAAAACAATCGAATGTTCCGTAGAGTAGAGCTTTTAGATAACCTGCAACAGCGTCCGCCACATAGCAAAAGGTCCGAGTCGGAGTGCCGTCGGAATGAATGATGACATTCTTCCCGAGCACAATCGCTTTTGTAAAATCTGCCGTTACCCGCTGGTCATCGAGGTTCGTTCCGGGACCAAAATTATTGAATGGACGAACGATGGTAATTGGCAGTCCGTATTGGTGTGCGAATATCTCGCACAGGGTTTCGCCAAAGCGCTTGGATTCGTCATAGCATGCTCTTGGTCCGAGTGAACTCACGTTGCCCCAGTAGCTTTCGGCTGTCGGAATAAACAACGGGTCAGGTTCGCCGTATATCTCGCTGCTCGAAAAGAACAAAAATCCGCGTAAGTCCCGACCGATGCTGTGTTCCAAGAGCCTCCGCAGTCCCCACACGTTGGCATCCACTGTCTCTAGGGGATAACGACGATAGAAGGGCGGAGACGCAATGGATGCCATGTGTACGACAAAATAGGGAGAGGCATTCGGAATGACGTCGTCAAGGCTCCCGCGAATCACATCAAAGTCATGAATTTCCACGACCTTGGACGATTCACCCAGTTCCCGAACCCAAGCCTGCTGTCCGAGTGTGAAGTTGTCGAGTCCGACAACCTTATTGATGCCGAGTTGATGGGCGTACCTGTCGAAGAAATGTAGTACATAATACCCAATAAACCCCGCACACCCTGTGACGACTACCGTCGCTCCGTTGAATTTCTCAACCTCCCTGTCGGTGAGGCAGGAGACGATGTAGTTTAAGTCATGATCCATGATGTGTTGTTCAGGAAGTACGCGACTCATCTTCACTCCCCCTGGACTGGCTATTAAACAAGTTGAGGTTGATTGACCCGCCGTAAGAATGTCTCATAATCCATCTGCATGGTCCGTATCCTGCGTACGCGGTGCTCCGGCGAAGGTGTCCCGGCGTAGTGGAGAATGTAGGGATGTACGGGCAACGGATCGAGGGCCAACTGAGCATTCCACTGGATGCTAAGCGGGCATATGAACGACCCGAGTGCCGTGGGTCCAGCGTACGAATTAAGGTTGTGTGGGTCCGGGTATCCCAGCACCCTCATCAGTGCCGCCTGTTCCCACCAGACATCGCGCACCAAATCCTCCTGTTTCCAAATGTCTTCCAATATATCAAGTGCCCGCGGGTCCCGGTGCACAACCCAAACGCCCGTATTTGGATAGAAGTGTGGAGCGTAGAGGTGAGTCGCCAGTTGCATCACACAGCCAGGCTTAAATTCTCTCCGAATGTCTGCGTCAGGGTTGACAATCAACGTGTCGGAGTCGACCCACAACACCGTGTCGTAGAATTTGAGCAAATGCTTTAGAAGCACAACTTTGTCCCATGCCTCGGGTCGGGCAGGTGCCAATCTGGTATCTGATTTCAGCAGCAACGTATCCATGCCATACTTGCCTGCGTAATAGTTCACAGGTTTGCTCATGATGTCCTGCATGACGCGATAGTGCTCCCCAATTGCCAAGCTGCATATGACCATATTCCGTCGAGGGGTCACGCGCAGGTTAATATCCGGAATCATTGGTGCTCACCACCTTCTACAAGATGCATCCAAGGGGCTGCCCCCGCGTTCCACAGCTGTTCGAGATGGTTTTTGTCCCGCAGTGTGTCCATGGGATGCCAGAATCCCTTGTGAGGGTATGCCATCAATTGCCCTTCTTTAGCGAGACGAGACAACACGTCACTTTCAAGAACCGTATCATCCGCATCGATGTAGTCGAAAACCTCGGGTTGCATCACAAAATAGCCTGCATTAATCCACCCCGCTCCACCCTTTGCCTTTTCCGCAAAGCGTGTAATCTGACCATCGGGATTGACTTCGAGAGCCCCAAAACGGTCATCCGGCTGATATGCAGTTAGTGTCGCAAGTTTGCCGTGTTGTCTGTGATAGTCCAACAACTGGTCCACTCTGATATCAGCCACCCCGTCGCCATAAGTCAGCATGAATGGTTCGTGTCCCACATACTTTTGAATGCGTTTCAATCTGCCGCCTGTCATCGAGTTCGATCCGGTGTCAGCGAGTGTAACCTGCCATGGTTCCACAGCTCCCCGGTCCATGATTTTGTCATCGCCGTTCTTAAAGTCGAAAATCACGTCGGAAGCGTGGAGCAAGTAACTTGCAAAGTAGTCTTTGATGACATGTCCTTTGTACCCTAAACAGACGATGAACTCATGGAAGCCAAAGTGGGAGTATATCTTCATAATGTGGTGTAAAATGGGTTTGCCTCCGATTTCAATCATTGGCTTTGGTTTCGAATGTGATTCCTCACTGATTCTGGTCCCAAACCCGCCTGCCAAAATTACAACCTTCAAGTCTGATTCCTCCCCTACAGTGGCAAAGTCAGACAAGTCCCACGTGTTCCAGGTGTGTTCTGTGCGTGTTCTATGCGTCTCCAAGAAGAGCATTGTTAGACTCGTCTAACCTAAACAATGCAAGAGCAGACAAGTTGTTCACGTCATGTGCCTGAATGGTGCGGTTCGCGCAGCGAAATCAGCGTCTGCCTAGCTGTAGTGAGCCCATCGCTCATCTACTGAACCTGTCAGTGACCGCCCATCGCGGGTCGGCCCAGCCTGTCAGTGACCGCCCATCGCGGGTCGGCCCAGCCTGTCAATGCCCGCCCATCGCGGATCGGCCCAGCCTGTCAATGGCCGCCCATCGCGGGTCTGCCGATGAGCAGGCGGCACCGTACCTAGCGATACGTAGTGACAGTGCGAGAGAAAGTGACCGCCAAAGTCGGCATTTGACGCACGGCTCCATTTATCATCACACCGTGATTGCGCAGCGAGTATCGCTTCCACCTTCTTGCCAAGCGCGTGCAGTTCCATGCACATCCCACTTCGCGCTTCCGTGCACGCCTTGCAACCCGGACGACGGGCTTTCTCAGTCCTGGTACACGTCGGCGCAGCCCTTGTTCACTCCACCCCGACCGAATGAGCCTGAGTCGGACGCCTGGGGTCTTGGGACCGGTTGGAATCTGCAGGACGGCACGTTTGATGTGCGCATCGGGTGGAAGTTCTAATAGATTAAACGAGACGAAGCTCCTTAAATATCGACCCCTTCTGATAACCCCGTAACGGTTCGGCTGGAGCCGGACCTGCGTCTCCACCATTTGATGCACAGCCACGCTAGCGAGCGTGGGAACTTGCTGCATCACATCGCGGTAGGCGGCGACGATTTGTTCCGCGACCTGTTGCCAGCGAAATGTATTTGCGCGCTGTAATCCTCTTGCGGCGAGATCGGCGCGCATACGGAGATCCGTAAGAAGCACACGCAGGCCATCAGCGATGCTGTCCACGCTCGTCGGATCGGCGTAGAGGACGGCATCGCCAGAAATCTCCGGGATGGACGCGTGATTCGAAGCCAGCACGGGAACGCCGCATTGCATTGCATTCAAGACGTCGCCAGCCCACCCCTCATATAAAGACGGAAGTGCCACGACACGTGCTCGGTTGTATAGTCTCAGCAGTTGGGGTTTCGGCACACTGCCAAGAAAATGGACGCTGCCTGGCCGGCCGTTCAGAGCTGCAATTTGATTGAGTCGGTTTTCCGCGTCTGGCGCCGTCGGTCCCACAAAGACGAGTTGAAAGGCCTCTGGCAGGCCGCGTGTGGCCCTTGCAAAAGCTTCAACCAGCCGGTCCGGGTTTTTTCGAAAGTCCGCCGGTGAAACCCCCAAAACAAACGGTTGATTCGAAGGAAGCAAGTGTCTCACCGTTTCAAGTACGGCGTTTGGCAGGCGATAGAACCCATCATCGGGGCCCGCTCCCACAGTGACGATTCGGTCTGCTTCAAACCCCATTCGAATCAAGTCCTGACGGGTGGACTCTGAGACCGACAGAAGTCTGTGCATGTAGCGAAGCATTTTTAGGTGCTCATCGTAACCGTTGCGTGTCGCGTCATCGGAGAGATACACGTCAGGATACATCATGGGAATCACGTCATAGACGGTTGCCACTAACCGTACCGGCGGAATTCTCCCGGAGTTGAAGACTTCGGGGAAGGGAAATGACATCGGACTTGGCAAGTACAGGACGTCCAACTGATTGTCCACAATGAACTTCGAAATCTGCTCCGTGTACATCTCGGAAGTCATACCTTCGTACATGGGCTCGAAAAAGATGACTTGTACATCGGGATGCTCGTTGAGATGACTTATCATGTGAAAGCAGTACTGGCCGATGTCTGAATTTGCCCATGGGGCGTTTTGGGTGTGATGCATGTCAATGCCCACGCGGATCATAGGTTCACTACCTTTCACAATGAGCGTTGTACGGCGGATGGATAAAAAGAGGCATGTGCTATCACCGCCGAAGTCTAACGAATCGAAGAACCAACCGTGGCTTCGATGGCGCTGATGAATTGCTCTGCCGTTCGATGCCAGGACCACTGCTGTGCGACTTGCAGTCCGTGCTGCGCTTTGGCCGACGCTTCGTCTCGGAGTGTAAATACCCGCCTCATCAGGGTTTGTAGGGCGTGAACATCGGGATCGGCCCACATTTGCTCAGGTCCGTAAAGCGAGCTAAACCACTGTGGAGAGGTCTTGACCATTGTGTAAGGAATGTGATATCCGCTTTTGGGTCCAAAAAAGTCGATAAATCCACCCCATCCGGTGGCAATGACCGGAACCTGACAGGCCATGCTCTCGAGAATCGGCAGACAAACACCTTCGCCGCGCGAAGGTAACACAAAGCAATTTGCGCCGCGGTAAATCGTCGCCATTTGCTCCGGAGAGAATTCGTCGACGACGATGCGCACGCTCGGCTTGTTCTCCTTTTGCACCGTCTTTGCGATGTCGTCATACCATTCCCACGGGAAGTCATGGATGCCTGCGCTAAAGGTCTTGATGACGAGAACGACACGCTCGTCGGCACTGAACTCCTCGAGAAATGCACGAACTAGGACATCAGGACCTTTCTTTTGCGACCAACCGAACACGGAGAGAAAGACAAACACATCGTCCGGTTCATTCCAGCGATGTTTTGGCCCATTCGGCGTAAACACTTGCGAGTTCACCCCGTAGTTCGCGACATATACAGGGACCTTGGTGCCACCTCTACGAAAGGCCTGTCTGTTGAATTCATTTGGAACAATGAGGGCGTCAAACCCATTGGCCGTCGCCACATAAGGTTGCGGCGCGACGTTGGTTTCGAACATTTTGTAATTGATGCGCTTTCGGTATGCGGCTCCCCGTTCTGGATGCGGTTCGAGACAGACGAGAACCTTGTCATGTTCTGCCCGCTTTGACTCGAGTCGTGCCAAGCGCTCAATCGTCCCTCGACTGAGCCAGCCGGCAACCTTCGGCCCCAGCACATCAACCTTCACATTGACCCCTAAGTCTTCCATCGCGAATGCAATCTCGCGGGCTGCGTTGCCAAACCCAGTCGACGTGTAAAAGTAATCTTGCAGCACGACCTGCATATGCTTGCTCCCTCCCTGCACTGTCAATGCTCCTGCTTCATTGGCGTTCTTCTTGCTCGTTCCGCAATTCTCGCATTTGAGCGTTTCGTGCTGGTGCGTAGTTCTCACATTTGCCTCACATCTGGCAACACTTGCGTGCGAGAGTCTGCTCTTGGCGTAACCGTTGCCGCTGTTGGACACTGAAACATCTTATACAGCCCTAACGGCTCGCGTTCGGGCGGTTGTCCAACAAGACGTCAGGCAACAGGGAAATAGCCTAGCATTAAGCTGCTAGGCTGAGGTTAGAAAACGAGCAAAACACCGCGCTTTTGTTATTACGAAAAGCCGCAGCACCTAGGTGCTGCGGCCATGGGGTTACATACCTACAACTGGGGTGAGGAAAAGCTCTGGAACATCGGCTACCAACTCAACGTACAGAACGTACTTGGCTCCGGCTGCATCTGTAAGCAGCAACCCAGGCTGCGTCGTCGGCGTCGTGGTTGGGGTGACCAAGTTCACAGTGAGCGGTGTTAGGGTACCAGCAATTGCAGCTGGCAGCCCAGTGCTGGAAACGTTCCTCCCTGCGACCGCGTCAACGCTGGCGAACAAATTGTTGCCAGCTTGCAAGTTGGCCGAAGCGATGACACTGTCACCAGCAAAGACTGTGCCATTCAAGCCAATATTTTCATTGGCAAAAACGCTCAGACCAGCCTGCACGTTTTGCGTGGCAATGACACTGCCCGAAACATTCAAGTCTGCCATGATGTTAGCCCCTTTCAGAAGTTGTTTGTTTGTGCAGTATGACTGACAGTTTCGATACCCAGCCTGTCTCCTTTCTTTTGTGATTTACTGCACTATATTGGATGACAGAGCCAAGCCTTCTGAGAAGGACAAGCGTTCAGTACAGGCCTATTTTTTGTGAATTTCGTCATACACCTATCCGAAGTGGGGAGGACAAGAAGTACTTTGTGAAGTTTCATGCGGTGCTCGTCCATGACTTTACGACATAGAATGCAGTCTTTGCTCGTTTGGGAACGGACAAGCGTACTGTGGATACCGTCTACTGCAAGGACGATAGTACCTGCGGGAATCGGATGGCTCTGGCAGGCCCTTCGCAGGCCTGGCAGGCAATGGCGTCATCGGAGGTTTACTGATACGTACTGAATCTAAGTTCCTATACTTACTTACTCATATCGCAGTGCATCAATTGGGTTGAGCTTCGAAGCCTTGTTGGCGGGATACAGTCCGCAGAGCACGCCAATGATAATGGAAAACAAGAACCCGACCAACACAGCGAACCACGACACCTCAGTATGCAGTTTCGTCACCCATGAGACAATCTGGGCGCCAATCACACCGATGAGGATACCAAGCGCCCCGCCGAGGACAGTTATCATCACTGCTTCAATCAAGAACTGCAGCAGTATCGCACGCCTTGTGGCCCCAAGTGACATACGAATCCCAATCTCACCCGTTCGCTCTGTTACGGATACAAGCATAATATTCATCACGCCGACACCGCCAACCACAAGGGCAATTCCGGCTATGGCTCCGATAATTAGGGTCAGGATGGCAGTAATCTTGCCAACAGTCTGTTCCACCCCAACGAGGAACCCAGAAGCGTCCTCAAATGCCTGGGCGTTGTGCGCATTGATGTTGAGCGCAGTAACGATTTGATGCGCCATCGCTGTCTTGTTTACCCCCTGGGCCACTTGGACATCCATCTCCGAGATGTCCCACCAAGGGAACAAGTCATGAGCCGTGGTGGCCGGAAAGTAGAAGGTGTCCGATCCGAAGATGCCAGAGAGTAAGTTAAACTGCGTTGACGCTGTGACACCAACGACTTCCATAGGGTAGCCGCCGATGGTGACAACCTTGCCGACCGGGGATGTGTTGCCAAAGAGCTTCTTTGCGAGGGATTGGCTAACGAGACCTACTCTGCGACGAGCGATGACATCTACGTTCGAGAACATGCGACCCTGAACAACGACAAAGTGGCTCAGTTCATCCATGTAACTCGGCCCTGCATTAAGAGACGCGGTCACTTGCTTGCCGCCGAAGTCAACCACGCCTTGTCCTGATAAGGTATAGTAGACCGATTGGACACCGCTGAATTGCCGAGCAATGTCAAAATCCCGGGTGGAAAAAGACAGTACTTGCCCTGGCTGCGGCAGTCCCGGTTGTACAAGCTCTGTCGGGATGATCTGAATGGTTTGCTGAGCCCGATTGCTCTGAATGATGGACACGATGGCAGCTTTCCCACCACGGCCAATTGCAACAATGGCGATAATGGAGGCGACGCCAATCAGGATTCCGAGCATGGTTAGAAAGGACCGGAGCTTATTGGACATGAGAGAGGTCCAAGCAGATAAAACCATTTCCGTTAGATTCATCCGTTGTCCACCACCTCTCCATCGCGCACGTGGATAGTCCGTGATGCATATCGCGCAATCGATTCATCGTGCGTGACGACGACAACTGTTACGCCCTCTTGATTCAACCTCTGGAACAAAGCCATAATCTCTGTGCCTGTCGCGGTGTCGAGAGCTCCCGTCGGCTCGTCAGCGAGAATCAGAGACGGCCCGTTGGCCAGTGCTCTGGCAATGGCCACCCGTTGTTTCTGACCTCCTGACAATTCATTCGGATAATGGTTCATGCGCTCGTCAAGGCCAACGTCGGTCAACAACTTTGTGGCTCGTTCCAAACGTTTTGCTCGGCGCCAGCCAGCATATACGAGCGGCAATTCGACGTTGCGCAGGGCCGTCATGCGACCAATGAGGTGGAAGTTCTGAAACACAAACCCAATTTGACGGTTTCGGGTTCGTGCAAGTTCGTCTCGGGTCATGTCTGCAATACTTCTTCCGAACAGGCTCACGGCTCCACTCGTCGGCGTGTCCAGGCAGCCAATGATGTGCATCAGCGTAGATTTTCCACTCCCGGATGGACCCATGATAGAGACGAATTCGCCAGATTCGATTCCAAACGAGATATCACGAAGGACCGGGATGTTTGTAGCTCCGACTTGATACGACTTACTGACACTTGTGAACTCAATCATGGCCTATCACAACCACCCGTGCACCGGACTGCAGATTCACCGGCGGGCTATCAACGACGACTTGGCCTTGCTTTAAACCGGAAGTAACCTCTACCGACGTGTTGGTAGTAATCCCGAGTTGGACGGGCGTCTCAAGTGCACGGTTCCCTTTCACAACGTACACCACATACTGACTGCCCGCTTGGGAAAGGGCTGAATACGGAAGTGTAAGGGCGTTTTTATGCGTTTCACTCGTGATGTGCACGTTCACTTGATACCCAAACGGAATGGGACAGTTTGTAGGGAGCGACAAGTCAACTTCTACCTGACCAGCGCCGCCGCTGCTCGCCGAACTAGCAAACAGGGCCACTGAGCTTATCCTCGCATTCCAAGTTTTGTTTGGGTAAGCGTCAGACTGAACCGTAGCCTTTTGCCCTGCCTTGAGATGAACAGCATCTACCTCGGAGACATTGAGGACGACCTGCTTATCCTCCCCTACCACCTCGATAATGGGTGCCGCACTCCCATTCGGTGCGATACCGTCAGGATTCAGAGTCAACACGGTTCCATTTAGCGTAGATTTGATGAGAGTCTGGTCGTACGCGGCCTGGGCCGAAGCAAGTTGCGCCTTCGCTTGTGCTAGGGAAGACTGAAGTGAACTGAGGGTCCCCGTGAACTGCGCTTGAAACGCTGCTGGAGTAGCATTTGCTTGTGCCTCTGTTTGGTTCAGGGATGCTTGTGCTTCATTGACTTGAATCTTCGCTGCGGACAGTTGTGCCGATTGGGCTGTATTGTCAAGCGTTAGCAGCAGCTCGCCTTGATGCACATGCTGCCCAACTTTCACGTACACTTTTGAAATTGGCGACGTGACACTGGCGGGTTGAATCACTTGTCGATCCGTTGGGTGCACATCCCCAGCAGCAAACACGGTGTTTGCAATGGTTGTCTTCTGAACGGACGTCACCGTTACCCGCGGTTCACGCGGTCGGACTACAAAATACACGAGAGCGGCGACAACCACGACCACAATGAGAGTTATCCAAATGACCCGTTTACCTCGACGGCCGAACCATCGGCGCCTGTTGTATGCAGTCTCTTCCACTCTGCGACGCCCCTTTCCATGCAGCACCTACGTATGACTTTTCATGCGGCACCCGTGTACGGCGTACCATGGGGTACCGGAGTCTGGCTGGCTTTCCATGCGGTACCCGTGTATGGCTGGCTTCCCGTCCGGCACCCGTGTACGGCTGGCTTCCCGTCCGGCACCCGTGTACGGCTTCCCCTGCAGCACCCTGTGGAGGTCTACTCTTAGCCGTGTTGGGGCACAAGCGGATCGCGCAATGGCTATATTTGTGTCTTATAGTGACCACGATATCACATTTACAGGACAAGTTGACCATCCTGTCGTCGCATAGTTCGTCCCATCCGCTCATAGTTTGTACAGATGAACGGAAAAGAGGGATCGTGTATGTACGCATTGCTGTACAACCGATTAACGGGATGGCTGTGGTTTTTTATTGGCATTTGGAGTTTGTTTTCACGCAATATGGGCGACTACATCCTGGTAACTCGCCCGGAAACCTATATCTGCATTGCAATGGGGCTCCTTGGAATGTTCGGGGCACGAGTGAAACTGCGCAATCAAGTCATCATCTGTTCCTCGGTCACAGTGATGAATCTCATCTTGCTGCTTCTCGCAAGTTCCCCCCTCGGACAGCTCATTGTCAGCCCCACGCCACTCGAAGGCGTACTGCGGTTCCTATGCTCGGTGTGGGGATTTTACTGTCTCTATAACGAACTGCGAACTTGGATTGTGCGTCAAAAAACGGCTGCTTAATGTTGCCGCCATCCCGCCTCACCTGATGGATTGCATGAGCGACGGACGTCCCCGGCATAATAGACAATGGGCAAGCCATGGTTTGACTCCGCCCAAAAACCGAGAACAGGGGGCGATGCATTGAAAGTTCAAGAACTCATGACCCAGGACGTGTCATGCGTACAGCCATCCGATTCCATTCAACAGGCTGCACAAATCATGCAGTCGCGTAACGTTGGATCCGTACCGGTCTGCGAGGGCAAAAAAGTCGTTGGTATGATTACTGACCGCGACATCACGCTGAATGCAGTCGCCAAAGGGAAAGCCTCAGAAACGAAGGTCCAGGAATGCATGACTTCAGAAGTGGTCAGTTGCCGACCCGATACGGACGCCCACGAGGCCGCCGATTTGATGGCTCGCCATCAAATTCGCCGTCTTCCCGTCTGTGATGAAGCAGGCAACCTTGCTGGTATCTGCGCCATTGGCGACTTGGCGACGGTTGACATTCACATCAATGAGGCTGGTGACGCACTCAGTCAGATTTCGCAGCCATCTGGGCAGCAAGCAATTCAGTGATTCGGGCCACGTAGTCGGCCAGGGCTGCTGATGTTTGCATGAGCCGACCCCGGCTGCAGGTGTTGGCGCAAGCTGACCCCGGCTGCAGGTGTTCATCCGATTGTCGAGGAAGCCAACGTTTTCGTGGCTTCCTCGACTCCTTTGTGAGCCCTGATACCCGGACATCCGGGTGTACCAAGATGTCCATTACGGTGCAGAGAACCTTGCATGCCACTCCCGAGACTGACTTGACAAACGAGTGGACATCGTGGGTGCATAAGGGAATACCGGATCGGCGACACGAGCTGAGCTTGCCAATCGTCGGGTGCGTAGGGGCGGCGGATCGGCGAGAATGAGCAGTGCTTACGCATCGTGTGCGTGTAAAAGTGGCACCTTTGCTCGCGTGACCTTCGCAGAAAGCGCAGGCAAACAGTGCAGGTCAAATAGCGCTTCGACACAGCGTTATTGGACGCGACGTGCCGAGACTTCCACGAAATAGCGCGTTGTCAAAGCGTTACGTTCGAGTATGGAGTAAATAGCGCGCAGGGAAAGCGTTATTTCATTCGAGTTCGGATGATAACGCGCCACGAGCGCGTTATTTCCATTAGAGAGCGATTTACATAGATGGAATAACGCGTTGCCAACTCGTTATGGTGAGTAAAACCGTCGTGGCGCAGCCACGCACTCACGCACTCAGGCACTCACGCAGCGGAGCAGCCACGGAGATGCCTGCTCAAGCTGCTCCACCAGCAGCTTCGTTCGGGCCCACGCACTAACACACACAAACAGACCCTGCACCAGCGGTGCAGGGTCTGTCGTTGAACAATCGATGCAATTGTCAGGCTTACGCGCGACCACCCATGGACTGTTCCGCAAAAGCGACCAGTCGCTTGGTAATCTCTCCACCCACTGAACCATTCTCACGAGAGGTCGTGTTGGCCCCGAGTTGCACACCGAACTCAGAAGCAATTTCGTACTTCATCTGTTGCAGGGCCTGTCCGGCGTTTGGTGCTACGTAGTTATTGGAGTTTGATCCCTGTGCCATTTTGCTCACCCCCTCCTTGATAAGTATTGTGCCCACTGTCGTTTCGCCTACACTGTAACATTCTGCTAGCCGAATGCCCCGTAAATGGCTCTCCAACGCGTAATTTGACATCGCGGCCCGATCTCGTTGCGACCATGCCCCCCTTCCATCGACCATAATCGGCGCAGTGCTCACTCTCCTCAACGCGCCTCTCTTCTCCACGACGTTTTGCTTCAAGCAGTGTCGTGGCGATGGTGTAGCGATGGTGTAGCAATGGTGTAGCAATGGTGTAGCAATGGTGTAGCAATGGTGTAGCAATGGTGTAGCAATGGTGTAGCAATGGTGTAGCAATGGTTGAGTTCGCCATATCCTTAACGCTCCAGAATGTATGACGACCCATTGAACTTGGAAGTTGTGTCAGCCGTAGCACTCGAACGAAGTCATGCTGGGGCATCTTACGTGAACGTCAAAGACCCAGGCCAAAAGGCCTGGGTCTTGAACAAAGTATGCTGTTGCGCTTAGGAGCGACCACCCATCGACTGTTCCGCAAAAGCGACCAGTCGCTTGGTGATTTCACCGCCGACAGAGCCGTTCTCTCGAGACGTTGTGTTCGCACCCAACTGTACGCCAAATTCAGACGCAATCTCGTATTTCATTTGCTCCAAAGCGTGCTGTGCATTTGGTGCCACGTACTGATTTGAGCTTTGTCCTTGTGCCATGTTATCATCGCCTCCTCGCTAACTAATGTGTCCGCGAGTCAACGAACTAACACGAGGGATTTATTCCCATAACATCCGTTGTCTGTAATAGGTCGAATCCGCCTCGATACAAAATTACGGTGGCAGCAGTGATGCAGCCTTACCGCTGGTCGATGGGTACGTAGCGAAGGTCTGTTGCACCGGTGTATTCAGCGCGCGGACGGATGAGTCGATTGTTGCGATATTGCTCGAGCACGTGAGCAGTCCAGCCTGAAATTCGACTGCAGGCAAATATCGGCGTGAACAGGTGCAGCGGCAAGTCGAGCGAATAGTACATTGATGCCGAGTAGAAGTCTACGTTCGGGTTTAGACCTTTCTTATCCATCACGGTTCGTTCGATGACTTGAGACATCTCGTACCATGCAGTGTTTCCTGCGCGCTCTCCCGCCTCTTTACTCAAGCGGCGAAGGTGCGTTGCACGCGGATCTTCTGTTCGGTATACCCGATGCCCGAATCCCATAATTTTCTTTTTGTTAGCTAGTGCTTCGTCGATGTACGACTGCACACTGTCCACAGATCCTACCTCTAATAACATCTTCATGACCTGCTCATTTGCTCCGCCGTGCAAGGGTCCTTTCAGAGTTCCAACAGCGGAGGTCATTGCAGAATACATATCAGATAACGTGGCAGCCGTCACGCGGGCAGAGAATGTCGAAGCATTTAATTCATGGTCGGCATGAAGAATAAGAGCAATGTTAAAAGCATTCTCCGTAAACTCGTCCGGTTTTGTACCCGTCAGCAAATAAAAAAAGCTGGCAGCCATGCTGAGTGCTTCGTCCGGTTCTACAGGGTCAAGTCCCTGGCGAATCCTCTCGTAGGCCGTTACAATCGTTGGGACTTGCGCCACCAACCTCGTCGCTTTGCGAACATTTGCCTCAATCGATTCGTCACCGTTGTCATCATCATAGATGCCTGCGTAGGATACAGCGGTCCTCAACACTTCCATGGCATTTGCGTCCTTGCGAACGCCTTTCAAAAAGCTGAGGACTTCCGGTTTGAGGGCGCGCTCTTTTGCAATCTGTGCTGTAAACTGTTTTAGCTCAGTTGCATTTGGAAGTACGCCGTTCCATAAGAGATAGATGACTTCTTCGAACGTTGCTTTGCCATTGATGAGGTCGTGGATATCGTATCCCTGATAAATCAACCGACCTTCCTTGCCGTCCACATAGCAGATGTCTGAGCTGTTTGCTACAACATCCTCTAGACCCGCCACAAAGGATGTTTGAGAATCTTTGGCCATGCGAATCCTTCCTCTCCCCATTGAAGTTGGTCAACACAGTCCCCTGGCGAGAAACGTGATACGGGGGTGCCAGCTTACAACACAAGCACTCCACGTCTGACCAATCGTGTCCAAGCACCCAAACGTCCCACAAAAACAAACGCCAAACGTCCCACAAAAACAAACACCAAACGTTCCACCCGAAACAAACGCCCGACCCGAAAACAGACGTCTGCAAACAGGCGCTAGCCCAAAAAAACTTACGGAGCCATTATACTACACTGACGGATCCGACAAAAATTTAGTCCAGATGGTTTCTGATGGCGTAAATCGCTGCCTGCGTACGATCTAAGACGTCGAGCTTCAGAAAGATATTGCTGACGTGGGTCTTGACGGTCTTAATGCCAATTCCCAATTCATCCGCTATCTCTTGGTTATTGCGACCCGCTGCAATGCCGTGCAAAACATCCCGTTCCCGATCCGTTAGCTCCTCCCATGGCTTTGTCCCCGCCGGATTGCGGAGCTCGCCAAGCAATGTCTGCTGAACTTGCGGGTCCAACACGGACTCATGTCGCGCCGCCCTTCGCAGTGTTTCAGCAACTTCGTCCGCGGGAGTGGTCTTTAAAATGTAGCTGAGAGCGCCTGCACGCAGCGCCTGAACCATCCGCTCATCGTCGAGGGAGCTCGTGAGAATGACGACCTCGATGTCCGATGCCGTACTCTTAATGACCTTTGTGGCATCAATACCGTTCATGACAGGCATGAGAAGGTCCATCAAGACCACGTGCGGTTGTTCCTTTGTGGCAAAATCCACAGCTTCTTGTCCATTCACTGCCTCACCGATGACATCGATGTCTCCTTCTGTTTCAAGGAAGCTGCGCATACCGAGGCGTACTAGTGGGTGGTCGTCTGCAATTAGAACCCGAATTGTCATACTCCTGATTCCCCTCCGTCAATCATTGGAATCTGAATTTCAACCGCTGTTCCCTTCGCTGGGCGCCAGAAATCACACCTACCGCCAAGTGCCAAAGCCCGTTCCTTCATCATGCGAATCCCATACGAATCTCCGCTATCGTCTAAGTCCGGAATCCCTACACCGTCGTCCATAATCGTCAATTTGCATGCCGTGCCAGATGGCTCCCAAGTGACTTGAACCGTGGAAGCTTCAGCATGTTTGAGTACGTTCGATACCGCTTCCTGAAGCATTCGAAAGAGCTGCTCCTCGACAGCGGGTTCAAGCGGCACTTCCATCTTGTCGATGAACGTACACTTCAAGTTGTGGCGTTCGGCAACAGCGGACAAAAAGCTCTTTGCGGCTTCGTCAAACCGGCGGCCCTCAAGTTCAACGGGCCGCAAGTGCAACAACAGAGCTCGCATTTCACGTTGCGCGGCATTGGCGATGTCAGAAATCTGACTGATTGTGCTTGCCAATGTACCTGATTTCTTGGCTTCCTGCTTGAGCGCCGAGGAAGCTAGCATCGCCAATGCGAACAACTGCTGGCTTACAGAGTCATGGAGTTCACGGGCAAGTCGTTGTCGTTCATGCACCGTCGCAAGTTGTTCCGCTTCCGCCGCCAGCAGGCGATTCTCTTCAGCCAGCCTGCGCAGCGTCCGTACTTGTTCCTCAATCTGTGCAGCCATCAGATTAAACTGCCGACCAATCCTCGAGATTTCATCGCCTTCGTCGACGCGCTCGATGCGGTGGTGCAACCGTCCTGCTGCAATCAACCCAGCGGCTTCTTCAAGGTTGTACAAGCGGCGCAGGAGCGGTTGCGTGACTGTGTACCCAACGCCAAATCCGATGATGAGCCAGATGCCCAAAATCCCCGCATCCCCCCACGCGCCCAGTGTGTCAAAGAGATGCATCCACAGCATCACGGTAAGGGCCGAGAGCAGCGGTAGGAGTGTTGTCGCGAGCAGTACCTTCCCTCGTGTCGTCATCGTTTACACCCTGACTATTTTAACTTCGCCAATTTTCAATTGAATGTTTAATTTGATCCGCCTGCTGGCAGTGTCGTATGCCTCATCGCGGTAATGAACGGATCGGCCCGTGCCACTCTCAGCGTGTTCAAAAACATTGACGTCGCCAATATTCATCTCCACATTCGCTGCAATCGGCAAGCTGGCAGGAACAAGGATGCGAACATCGCCAATCCAGCCTTCGATACGAATGTCATACGTCTTGTCTTCGAGATGGGCCGTTGCCAGATTGATGCGAACATCGCCAATGCCGTGCCAGATATCAAGGTCATCGAGCACCCATGGCTGACTGCCGAGCGAAACATCGCCAATCCAGTGACGATTTGCTGCGCGTGGGGCTTTCCAGCCACGCCAATCTCCAATTGCATCTTTCCATGCGATGTCGTGCCGTTTTCCATCAACATGAACGGAGATGGTGCGCCTTTTTCGACGTGATGACGTTGGAAAGAAGACCTGCAGGCCGATAAATATGAGGAGTGTGGCCCAAAACACGCTGGTGACGGATGTGGAAGCGAAGACGGGACTGAGACCGCTGTTATGGAGGAACAAAAACACACCAAACAGCGCAATGACGAGCGAACTCAGGCGGATACGGCCTCGATGGAGTGCACTCCCTAGGCCGATGGCCACGAGCAGCAAGGGCCATAACGCATGGAAAGTCCAGACTCCCGCTGTAAAGTGCAACAGATGAAATTCTGATAGGAGATACAAAACTCCGCCTGCAACCAGGATGAGTCCCATCCATGAAGATGTTCGCATTGCTTGTCACCTTACTCTCTGCGCTCTACGAATCTACCCCTATGGTACAAGTCGTCTTTCGTCTGCACAACTGGCTTTAGACGTAGCGCAGCTCCGTCTAAAGACTGATGGCCACGTAAGTGCCCGGTTTCCCCTGTGATGATTGTGTTATCATATGGGTTGGGCGGGAGTGGCTTGGCACCCTGTCCTTACCTTGAGACAGTACATGCGCGGAGCACAATTGCCCGCAGCATCTATCCGGTCTTCAAGGATTCAGGGATTGAATTGAGGAGGGAGATTACATATGGCAGAACACACATTTGACTTTGCCGGCAAAAAAGTGACCCTGCAGGGCCCTGCGTTGAAACCTGGCGACAAGGCTCCGAACTTTGAGGTACAGGCGAACGACCTGTCCATGGTGACACTAGCTAACTCGAGTGGAAAAGTCCGCCTGATTAGCGTTGTGCCGTCACTTGATACGGGTGTCTGTGATGCACAAACCCGCAGGTTTAACGAAGAGGGCGCAAAACTCGGAGATGATGTTGTCATTCTGACCATCAGTGCCGATCTTCCATTTGCTCAGAAACGTTGGTGCGGAGCGGCCGGCATCGATAAGGTTCAGACACTGTCTGACCACATGACGATGTCTTTCGCAGCCGCTTATGGAACCTACAATGCGGACTATCGCTTGGAAAGCCGCGCTGTGTTCGTCGTCGATGCCAGCGACACGGTAACATACGTTGAGTACGTGCCTGCGGCTGGACAGCATCCGGATTACGAGGCAGCTCTCGCTGCCGCTAAAGCG
The DNA here is from genome assembly GCA_017298655.1 of Alicyclobacillus curvatus. GTDB lineage: Bacteria > Bacillota > Bacilli > Alicyclobacillales > Alicyclobacillaceae > Alicyclobacillus_B > Alicyclobacillus_B curvatus. The sequence goes on along the minus strand of CP071184.1, from coordinate 5,864,170 downwards.
GCAAAGTAACAAGCAAGAGCCAGCCTGATTTCAGCTGGCCCTAACCGTTTCGGTTCACAAAGAGGCTGTCCCCTTCCGTGCGATATGTTGGGGACAGCCTCTTCTTTATCCTTGATAAGCTGGTTCCGTTGGGTCGCCGATAGCGAGCAAGGAACGCGTTATCCACCCTTGGGTCGCCGATAGCGAGCAAGGAACGCGCTATTCACCTCACCGAAAACACCTTCAAGTGGAAATAACGAGCTCGTGGCGCGTTATTCGCTGCAGCGTATCAAAATAACGCGTTCACACGTCGTTATTAACTCAAGTGCTGACATAGCGCTTCTACAGCGCGCTATTTCTTGCAGGCACTATACGTTCAATCGGAAATAGCGCGTTCAGCGCGCGTTATTTCAAATACACTGAGCAAAACCAGGGCCATGCCCGCGTGAGCTTACTCATCCACGTGAGCTTGCGCAACCACGTATCCACTCATCCACTCATCCACTCATCCACGTACGCTTACGCATCTCCAATGCGTAAGCAACCCTCAGGCCGGCGATTTTGCACTCCTAGTCCCTTACGCGTCGCGTCCACAGTTACGTAAGGGGGTGCCAGTTCAGCGACAGTCTCCTCCGTCTCTTCAGGCCTTGGCATCTGGCTTGTCGTCGCGGTGTAGGTCTTCCTTTTGCGCACGTTGCTGCATGTCCGGTGAGGGCCGCTTTCCACCACGCCCACTTTGGTTCGGTTTCCACAGAACAGGTCTCGATCCAGCTCCTGGCTTGCGTGCATCTTCCGCCGCAGCGCCTTTGTCCCCTTTGCCCATGACCGGCGCGTCATCCTCTGGGAGTGACAAACTGAACGTATCACTGCGCAAGCCACGCCGAATGCTCTCAAGAGCCACAATGTCGAGCGGCCTGACATTGCCGAGATTAACCCTGTTGCCGAACCTGCGAATATGGTATATCTGCTGCTTCTTTTGAGGTGCCTCCCAAATCAGACGGGTGGACAGAGGCCCAAGGGCATTGGCAAGTGCATCGACATCAGAGGACCGCACCTCTCCATGCGGACCATAGACACCGACGGACTCCCCACCTTCACGGCCTTCAACGAGGATGTACTCTGCCCCCGCTGCAAGGTCTCCTCGAATGAGGGCGACTTGTTCGTCGATGGCCAGGAACGAACCTTCCTCTTTCTTACCGACCTCGGAGAGTACAGTAAATCCCATGTCCTTTGCCGTACGGATGATTTGGCGGCGCGTGTGAACTGGGAGGTTAATCGTCCCATCGGACACCTCAACCACCCGAATGCCAGCTTTCCACAGAGACTGGAGGTAGGGCTCCCAGACGTTTTGTATGATAGCAATTTCGAGCGACGTACCTCCCGGATAAGCAAATACGCCGTACTCCTGGCAAAGGCTGACTTTGCTGCGAATGGAGTCAGGGGAGCACACTCCCGCACTGGCGAAGCCGAACTTCCAGTAATCAACGTGATCGGCCGCCATTTGTAGCAAATCACTTAACATCGAGAGGGGTATTCCGGTGTCAATTACCATCGTCAAGCCGGAGAGTCGTGGTTTTTCGACACGGCCCGGCAACGGATCGGAGAGTAGTTCCCACCAATTCGAGTCATTCACGATAGATATGCCCCTTTGCGTCAGTCATCGCACTGACAGCCTATGGGCAGACCGCGAAAATGGTGACGATGCGATTAGTGAATAATGAGCATCATACCGGCAACCGCAATGAGCACAATTCCTGACAGCTTGTCCGCTGAAACAGCAATTCTCGCTCCCAAAAAGCGGCCAATCTCGAGCCCAATATACGTCATCGTCAGACTGATGAAACCGAACGCGATGGCTGCAACCGTGAGTGGAACGTTCAGCATGCCAAGTCCAAATCCAACCGTGAGGTTATCGAGACTGAGCGCGATGGCCAAAACGACGACTTTGAATCCCCGTAAGCCTCCCGCCTGTGTCACTTCTTCAGACTCCGCATCAGCTGCTTTGAGGAAGAAGTAAATCCCGACCACGGCGAGCAGACCCACACCAATGTAGCGGGCATTGTTGCCAATCAGCCTTGCGACTTCATCCCCCAGCAAGATGCCAAGGAGCGGCATGATGGCCTCAAACACAGCAAACAAAAACGCAATTTGCAGCTGCTTTGACCGTCTGATACCTGATGTTCCGAGTGCGATGGAAGCCAAGGCATTGTTCAGCCCCATGGCTATGCCAAGTACGATAAGCTGCCAAACCACGTGTCAAACCTCCCAGTATCCCTCTCGCTGCCATTTTGCCAGATGCCGTTGTCCGACGGAGGATGCCCGCCGCCTGAGTCTGCCACCGTCGGACGCCCACGTGACACTTCCAAATAAGGCCCCGCATGCGGCTGTCAGATGGGTCACCCGCGCGTTTCCATGAGTGATGGTTTGCGCCAGATGGATGTCGTGTCCACAGCAAACGTTCTCATGGCGTCGCCGACCAGTGATTGTGTCCCGAGCACAAGCAGTAAGTCCTCTGAGCCTAGTTTTTGAAGGGCTACCAGCAGCGCATCCTCAAGATATTGTACACCGGTGACATCTGCATACAAGCCGTGAGCCACCGTTTCTAAAGTCGCATCGAACTGAAGATGTGGATTGTGGGCTTTGCAAATCACCACGTAGTCCACTTCATCCGCAAGTGTCTTCAGGACACCGGCTCCGTCCTTGTCCGCCGGTATGCCGATAATGGCGCCAACCCGTCCTCGGCGCTCGCCGATCCGCTTGAACTCTCTCACGTAATTTCTCACAAGCACAGCCGATCGCCCGTGAATGGTACCGTCGACGACAACGCGCGGATGCTCCGATACCGTCTGGAGCCGTCCTGGAAGGGAGAGATCTGTCACATCCAGCCGCGCTGGCAACGACAGATGCGGATGCTTGTCCAGCGCTGCACGCTGGGCAACCGCCAGTGCAACAGCCACGTTGTCGGCCAAATGGTACTCCGCCGCTGGCAGCAAAACCTGGAACTCACCAAATCCCGTTTGCACATCGATGGCACATGTGCGGCCACTTATGGTGGACCCCTTGACCTTGATATCGTCCCCGAGGGTGAACAGGGACTGGCTTGGTGCACAGCGTGACTCTAAAATCGCCTGCACCGTCGCAGTCTGCGGATGCGTAAAGGCCCATCTTGTCTGATGGGTGATGACACCTGATTTTTCCATCCCGACGTCAGCATAGGTTGGACCGAGTTCTTTTGTGTGTTCGAGAAACACAGGCGTCAGGACGGCGCCGATGTGTTGAATCTGATTGACGTCGTCATGTAAAGCACCGCGCCCCAGTTCAAAAACATTCACATCCGTGTCACTGTCGGCAAACCATTTGGCTGCAACCACCGCAAGCAGACCAACAGGCCCAAAGTATTCATTTGCAGGCAAATTCCACTCCTCAACAATCACTTTCAACTCGTCCACGTAGGTGACAAAAGCCTCTTCGGAGATGATTTGCCCGTTCAGCCGAAAGCGCTCCATAAAGTTGACAAGGTGTGGACCTGTAAACAGACCCACGCGAAAGCCCATCTTCTGAAGCATGGCCGCAATCAGGATGGCGTGCGAGCCCTTCCCCTTGCTCCCCGTGACTGCAATATTGTACATCCCAGCGTCCGGCCGGCCCATGGCATCCAGCAGTCGGCCCGTCCACTCGGGATGTCGAGTGTCTCTGTCCAGCCCATGACTGATATAGGGCTTGGCCCTGTTATAGGAACTATATATCCAGTTGATGGCGGCGGTGCCGCTATCCGTAAACGCCCGGTCTGTCAATCTCATCGCTCCGTCATCAAGATTCAGAACGTAGTGTACCACAAGTCGATGAAATCGGTGAGGGCCAGATGTGATTGACGACGGCTTCACGGGGGTGGTGGCGTTCGGGGCGCAGCACTTCGGGGCGCAGCACTTCGGGGCGCAGCACTTCGGGGGCCGCACGGCCGCATGCAGTGCACCGCACTTCCGGAGCCGCATGCAGTGCACCGCACTTCGGGGGCCGCACTTCGGGGGCCGCAGAACCCCCTGAGGTATATGGCAGCACGTAGCTATCAATTCTTATCCTAACGTCATACCCACCTGGGTATGTCCAAAAAATAGCGCTACCTTCCTATCCTTATTCGTCAACCCCAGGGGGTATCGTAAATATCATCCTGTATCCTATGGCGGATCCGATACCCCCCGCCACATTCCCGCAGCTATACTTCTGTATCCTAGGTTTGAGGGGGTACCCCCTCATCTCAGGCCCTAGCGATATTTTTGAGTCCTATCCCAAACCCGATACCCCTCGGCGCTGCATGCGGTCATATGAAGCTGCGTGAAGCTGCGTGAAGCTGCGTGAAGCTGCGTGAAGCTGCGTGAAGCTGCGTGAAGCTGCGTGAAACGGCCCCAAACGCACATACCCATATGGGTATCAGTCTCCGCGCAGAGATACTTTTGTACCTTCGGCCCGAACCCCTGGGGGTATCTGCGCAAAATAGAGCTACCTTCCTATCCTTATTCGTCAACCCCAGGGGGTATCGTAAGTATCATCCTGTATCCTATGGCCGGTCCGATACCTCCCACCCGTGACAGGCTAGATATACTTCTGTATCCTAGCAATGTGGGTATACCCCGGCATAACGCGGCTTAGCGATATTTTTGTACTCTACGGTTGAGCGGGTACCCTGGGCTGCACCAAAATCCAGTTAATCGGCGTACGTGCACCGGAGTGTTGGGCCGTCTAGCGATACTTTTGTGCGTTCATTGTGCGTTCATTGTGCGTTCAGCAGCAAACCCCATGGGGTATAACGAAATTTCTAGATATAGCTTTGCGCCTTAGAGTCATACCCACCTGGGTATATCCGAAAAATAACGCTACCTTCCTATCCTTATTCGTCAACCCCAGGGGGTATCGTAAATATCATCCTGTATCCTATGGCCGATCCGATACCCCCCGCCACATTCCCGCAGCTATACTTCTGTATCCTAGGTTTGAGGGGGTACCCCCTCATCTCAGGCGCTAGCGATATTTTTGAGCCTTATGCCAGACCCGATACCCCATAACTTCCGCACCCAGCCATAGCTTTGTGCCCTTGTGCCCTTGTGCCCTTGTGCCCTTGTGCCCTTGTGCCCTTGTGCCCTTGTGCCCTTGTGCCCTTCTGCCCTTCTGCCCTTCTGCCCTTCTGCCCTTCTGCCCTGCAAGAGGTCGGGTACCCTCCGGGTACCCCAATTTGGCACGGTCCTTATAGCGGCTTGCGCATCGATAAGGTGCGGAAATAAGGCTGCCCAGTGGCCGCAAACCCTAGCTTTTGATAGAAGCGAATGGCCCTGTGGTTATTCGTCTGTACCCACAATTCAATGCCACTCATCCCTGCCTGCTCTGCTTCGTCTCGGATGAGGCTCATGACTTCACTCGCAACACCACTGCCGTGAAGAGAGCTGTCAAGCACAATTGTATTGAGATGAAGATACGGTCGGCGATACGAAAATACACAAAATCCTTTCACCTCAGCTTGGCCATTAGTCAAGACAAATGTACTTGAGGCCGGTGTCCGGAGGACTTCATCTGGTTGGACGGGCCGCCCCCAGGCTTCGAGTAGAATAGCATCCATTTCAGCTTTCGCTAGATACAATATCCCGGGATTGTCCGAATCCTTCTTTTGCCGCCAATTAAGGCCAAAACGTGCAAGTGATGCGCTTGGCGAAGCCGCCGCCTGCTGCCCCGCTGTGAGGACCTCCAGACCCGAACCCGTAATGTACACCGTGTGCTCGAAATGTGCTCCAATCGATCCGTCAACACTAACCTCCGTCCAGCCATCCGCACGTAGTCTCGTACTCGGGTTGCCAGTGACAACCACGGGTTCAATGGCCAGAACCATTCCCTCCCGGAGCCGCGGACCGTGCCCTGGGGGGCCGTAGTTCGGGACCTGTGGGTCTTCGTGTAAACTCGTACCAATCCCATGACCGTGCGCCTTCTTGACAATCGTCAATCCCGCGCGCGAAACGCAGCGTCCAATCGCGTCTGACACGTCAGACAGATGTCTCCCTGGTTTGGCAACCGCCAGTCCGTCACGAAGTGCCTGTTCCGTCGCTCGGATAAGGTGTCGTTTTTCGCGTGATCCCGATCCAATGAGATGTGTCTTCGCACAATCACTGTGGTAACCATGGTACTCAACACCAATATCCACTTTTACGACGTCACCGCTCTTCAGGATGCGTTCACTCGGTACGCCGTGTCCAATCTCATCATTCACAGAGATGCAGATGTTGCCAGGGAAGTTGTATTCCTCCCGAAACGAGGAGCGGCCCCCAAGCTCCCTTATCCGTGTTTCTGCAATGGCGTCCAGCTGTTTGGTCGTGATACCTGGAACAATGGCTTTCTTAACCTCCTCGTGAACACTGCTATTGATTTGGCAAGCTCGCCGAATGACATCTACTTCAGATTTTGTTTTTAGCCGGATCACGCCGATTCCCCCGTCTCATGAGGCTCTCATGTTCTGGTGTATGAATGGCGGTATCAAGGTGTGCGAAGCCAAGCGTGCCACAGCAAACCGCATCAGAGTGAAGCGCAGGCGACGCCAAACGAGCCAACGCAAAGTGCCTCGCAGACCACGGAGCATGCACAGGCGAAGACAAGCAAGTTGACTGCGCAGGACTACCACAACCGGCTTCCTTGGCTCCCTTGGCTCCCTTGGCTCCCTTGGCTCCCTTGGCTCCCTTGGCTCCCTTGGCTCCCTTGGCTCCCTTGGCTCCCTTGGCTCCCTTGGCTCCCTTGGCTCCCTTGGCTCCCTTGGCTCCCTTGGCTTCCTAGGCTTCCTAGGCTTCCTAGGCTTCCTAGGCTTCCTAGGCCGGTGTCGGGGTCAGAATAGCAGGCGTATGCATTCGTTACCACAAGACAGTCTGCGCTGATAGAACGGCTCAAGAGGTGACGAAAACGTGATACTGGAAATCCTGACGGGGGACTGCGATGAACTGCGTCAACAGAGCAGGTCTATCTCCGGGATTGATGGACCTGTACGGCAACTGGCTTCCGACATATTGGAGACGATGCATGCCTGCCACATGGCCAGCCTGTCCGCACCTCAGTGCGGTAAGCCTCTCCGGCTCTTTGTCACGGAGTTGTTCGGTGAGTCAAAGGTGTGGATCAATCCCGAAGTAATGAACCTGGAGGGAGAACAAGCAAGCGTCGAGTCGTGCGCCAGTTTTCCCGACGTGACGCTTGAATTGCCACGGCCGCAAACAATCGTCATACACACGATACAGTTGGATGGGTCGGCAGTTCTCCGTACCGTTTCCGGCATTGAGGCACGCCTCGTGGCCCACGAGCTCGACCACCTCGAGGGAATCCTATATCAAGACCACCTAGAATCCGAAACCTTGTTTGAGCAAATGCTCGGGAATGCTGATGACAGTTGGACCGAAAGCGAGGATGAAGAAACCGAAACTTGGCCAACGTCTTTGCCTTCTGAACAGGACAATGAATCTCAACAGGACAATGAAAATGAGTACGAGGCCCTGCAACACATCTTGGATTTGCTGGCGGACAGCGCATGGAAGTTAACGCTGGCTGTAGAGTTGTTGCGGGATTACGAACTCGATGAGGAACAAGCGGCACAACTCTGTGCGCTTGATGCATTGGAAGACGCCATCTCTGAGTCCGTCACCTATTGGGAAAACGAGCTCTCAGATGGGTAACCTTCAGAGCGAGTACAGCCAGTGCGGTTCGCCTGTTGGTGAAGGCATCAACGCCGATAACGAGATTCAGGGGAAGGTGCAAAAAGCAGACTGCTCCGGCGGAGCAAGCGTAAAAGTTGCCGCTGCAGGGCCGAAGCAGTCATCTGCCATCAAAACTCGAATTCAGGTGCCTTTCTGTGCTTCGTCGCTTGTTCGAACGCGTAGGCCAGACGTAAAAGAGTGGGTTCCGAATACGCGAGCCCGCTGAAAGTAACCCCAACTGGCTCACCGTTCCCTGCAGCAAAGCCACCTGGTACCGTGATGGACGGATAACCAGCTTTTGCGGGCAGGGATGCACCCCAGTTTGACGGAAATACCAAGGCATCGAGTCGATGCTCTTTCATCACGAAGTCGATGCCTGCCTTGGCCGCAAAATACAGGTCTCTTGCGCGTGCTCCAATATATTCTGGCTCGGTCAGTGTTCCACTTGTCTTCTCTGCAGAGAGGAGCAGAGTCTGTCCATGTTTCAGACAAACTTCTGCGTTTGCCTCGTTAAACTGAATGACCTCTGCAAGTGAGTGAACTTTCGCCTGTGGCCCAAGTTGACTTAAATACGCGTTAAGGTCTGCCTTGAATTCGTAGATGAGCACGTCAATGGACCAGGGTTCGTTGATGCTTGGAATTGCAACCGGATCGATAATTTCCGCGCCCAAGTCCTGCATTTTCTCTAGTGCCCGATTCATAAGCGCGAGTTTGTCTTCCGGCAGCTTTGTGTAAAAGCCCTCTCGCGGCACGCCAATTCGTGCACCCCGCAGACCTTCACTGTCAAGGAAAACACTATAGTCAGACGTTGTCCGGCCGACGCTCGCGAGGGTCGCCGCATCTCTCTCGTCGATTCCGGCAATGACACCAAGCAAAATCGCAGCATCGCGCACCGTGCGAGCCATGGGTCCCGCTGTGTCTTGGCTGTGCGCAATCGGAATGATGCCCGTTCGACTGACAAGGCCGAGGGTTGGTTTGATGCCAACAATGTTATGCTGGCTGCTTGGACTGAGAATGGAACCAGATGTTTCCGTTCCAATCGCCACCGTCGTCAGGTTGGCTGCCACGGCGGCTCCTGACCCTGAACTGGAGCCACCGGTATCTAGTTGACCCGGACCATACGGGTTGAGAACCTGCCCGCCCCGTGAACTAAACCCATTTGGCATGTTCTCCGTCATGAAATTTGCCCACTCAGTCATGTTGGCCTTTCCCAGAATGATGGCCCCAGCCCTCCGCAATTGCGTGACGACAAAAGCATCTTCGGCTGCCCGGGATTCGGCCAGAGCAAGCGATCCGGCACTGGTGTGCATCTTGTCTCCGGTATCAATATTGTCCTTAACAACAACTGGGATACCGTGCATCGGGCCGCGCGGGCCATGGAGAGCTCGCTCAGCATCCAAGGCCTCTGCCAGCGCGAGCGCATCCGGATTGACTTCGAGAATTGCATTGAGCTTTTGACCTGCTTTGTCAAGTTCGGCAATTCGGCCGAGATAATGCAGTACCAAATCGCGGGCGGTCAGCTGACCGCGCGCCATAGCCGACTGTAACGCCGAAATCGTCGGCTCTGCCATGATGCCTGCGTCACGCAGGTCAGGATACCAAGGTTTGTTTTCCAATCCATCGCCTCCAGTTTCAAACAATGAGCGACATCGAACAGCCAAGATCGAACAGACAAGTGCTTAATCACAAGATACTGGTCACAGGATACTGATCACAAAATACTGATCACAAAATACTGGTCACAAAATACTGATCACAAAATACTGATCACAAAATACTGATCACAAAATACTGATCACAAAAAATGCTGATAACAGGACACTGATGACAGCATACTTCATTTCCGTCTCGGAGTGCATGGTCTTACCGTCTGACGGGAAGTGTATTGACGATACCAGCTTGTGAAAGAGGGAGATTGCATGCCAGACGAACCAACCTCAATGCAGGCACAGAGTAATCTTGGCGAAGCCCAGGACTCCGTACACAAAGCCCGTCGGGCAGTGCACCAGGCCTTGTCGAATACGACGGAGACGGCTCTTTTTGAGGCTGGCAACGCGCTCGTCAAAGCTCAGAATGCTGTCGCAGCGCTGACGGACAGCCCCATGCAGCCTGCCGTGAATCAAATCCGAGGTGAACTGGCCTCCGTAGAAGACCAGTTCAATCAGGCGAAATCTCAACAGCCGACTGACAGATAGCGCATGGGTGAGCTTTTCGGCTCACCCTCAAATGTTTTGTGGGCGGTTGGCAAATGGATGCAAGCCTCTTACCAGCACTTCGTCAGGCGCTCGCTCGCGACGCGCGCGGTTTCTAGCATATCTTGAAACAATTCCGCCACAGTGGGAACGTCATGAATCAGGCCCATCGATTGGCCGGCCCAAGCATATCCGTCGTCAAGGCTGCCTTCGCGGGCAGCGAGCAAATTTCTGTTCCCGGAGATGTACGGATACAGGGCTGTCGCTGTTGTACCCGCTGATTCTTCCTGTAGGATTGCTTCCACCCACTTGGAGTTTAAAACGCGCCCCGGAGCGCCAATCGACCGTTTGATGACGACCGTCTCGTTCTCCTGTCCCTGCACAAGTGCCTGCTTGTACGCCGCATGCGCGATGCATTCTTGTGTCGCGACAAACCTTGTCCCCATTTCAATCCCCTCGGCGCCAAGTGCAAGGGCTGCTGCAAGACCCCTGCCGTCAGCAATCCCACCGCTTGCCACGACCGGGATGGATACGGAGTCGACGACACGTGGAACTAAGACCATGGTTCCGACATCGGCACGTCCGATATGCCCGCCGCCTTCCTGTCCCACAGCCATCACCGCGTCGGCGCCCAGTTGTTCGGCTTTGACCGCCTGCCTGACAGCGGCAACGAGGACCAGCTTACGAATAGGCAGGTCGCGAAGGCGTTGTAAAATCGGCTCGGGATTCCCGCCGGTTAGGCTCACAACAGAGACTCCTTCGTCGATAATGACGTCAAGGAGCCCATCCACGTCGTGATGCTGACTAATCGCAAGGTTCACGCCAAACGGCTTTGAGGTGAGAGCACGGGTCTTACGTATCTCTTGGCGAAGTTCGTCAGGCGAGTTGAGAGATGTCGCCGTAACTTGACCGAGGCCACCAGCGTTTGACACCGCAGATGCAAGTTCTGCGTACGCCAGATTTGCCAGTCCTCCCTGAATGATTGGCACGTCAATACCGAGCAGATGAGTGAGTCGGGTTTTCACCTTGACACCTCCATGTATCCATAGATCTCCGAGCTGCAGTGTATCCATAGATCTCCGAGCTACAGTTGGCCTCTGACACGAAGCGAAGTGACGAAAACACGATGCTTACGCTAAAATACACGGGGAGTATCCAAGTATCCAATACGGCGTCAGGATACGGCGTACGGCGTACGGCGTACGCAATACGCATTACGGCATACGATGACGCTAACAGCAACCAAGCAAGACAACAGCGAAGCAGAAATAAAGAAGCAAGTGCAGGTGGTACTGTGATTTACACCGATGGCATTCACATGATTTCTTCAGTCAGCCTTGCTGAGCTCCACGACTTCGCCCGAAACACGCTGAACCTGCCTGGTCGATGGTTTCACCCGTCACCGAGACACCCACATTACGACCTGCTCACTCCAGAATCCCTCACGCGTGCACTTGAAGCAGGTGCTGTGAAAACGTCATCAAAACAGATTGTCCGAATCATTCACGCGAATCCTCACCTGGCAAGAAGCGATGATACGGGGCGGGTATAGAGATGGCTGCCACGACGGCAGCCATCTCGACTTGACTGAAAGCTTTCTACAACACGTAAACCGTTACATCCGCTCTGAGATAATTTTGGAAACGACGAAGTGGCGCAAATAGTCCTTGCCACCAGCCTTTGCGTCCGTGCCGGACATTTTGAAGCCGCCAAACGGATGAACACCGACTAACGATCCCGTGCATTTACGGTTGAAGTACAAGTTACCGCAATCGATGCGCTGCGCCGCATACGCGATGTGCGCGCGGTTGACAGTGAAAACAGAACCCGTCAGACCGTATTCCGTGTCATTAAAGACATCCACCGCTTCCTCGAATGAACCAACCTTGCAGATGGAGAGAACGGGTCCAAAAATTTCCTCCTGCATGATACGGGACTTCGGATGGGCGTCGATAAAGATGGTGGGGTGGATATAGTACCCCGTGCTTTCATCGGCCGTGCCGCCGAGTACAAGCTTGGCTTCGCCTTTGCCAATCTCGACATAACTCAAAATCTTGTCGAACTGCTTCTTCTCAACAACCGGCCCTACTGCCGCGTTGCTCTCTGGCGAGCCAACTGTCAGCCCTTTTGCCGCTTCTACAACCTTCGATACCACTTCGTCGTAAACGTCTTCGTGAATGATGGCACGCGAACCTGCAGAACACTTCTGACCCTGGAATCCAAAGGCGGACTGAACAATGGCTAATGCGGCCGCATCGAGATCGGCGTCATTGTCTACGATAATGCCGTCCTTACCGCCCATCTCAGCAATCACCCGCTTGATTCCGTGCTGACCGTCCACCATCTTTGCCGCGTGTTCGGCAATATGAGTGCCAACACCTTTCGATCCGGTGAAAGACACAAACGTCGTCTCCGGATGCCCTGTCATGTAATCTCCAATCTCTTCGGGAGCCCCTGGAACAAAATTAATAACCCCTGCCGGAAGTCCGATCTGTTCCATCAACTCCATAAATTTATAACCGACAACAGACGAGTTTGGTGAAGGTTTGAGCAGCACCGTATTGCCTGCAACAATCGCTGACGTCGTCATACCGGTAAGAATGGCGAGCGGAAAGTTCCACGGTGGAATGATGACACCAACGCCGAGCGGAGCGTAGACTTCATAGTTCACTTCGCCAGGAAATGGAACGAGCGGCTCCGGATTTGTCATGCGAAGCATTTGTCGACCGTACAATTCAAGAAAATCGATGGCTTCTGCAACATCACCGTCTGCCTCAGCCCAATTCTTTCCGACTTCATATACCTGCCACGCTGCAAACTCGAGTTTCCTGCGTCGAATCTCGGCAGCCGCCTTAAACAGGTAGCCTGCTCGGATTTCCGAGTCTGTGTACCGCCAGGTTTCGAAGGTTGTTTTTGCCGCGGCGAAAGCTTCGTCGATATGTTGGCGCGTCGCCTGACTGACGTGACCAATCACCTGACTGTGGTTCGCCGGGTTCAGCGAAGGACTCGTTTGTTCTGTTTGAATGCGCTTTCCACCAATCACCAAGGGGTACGATTGCCCTAGCTGATTCTTCACTTTGGCCAGCTCTGCCTGCATTGCCGCTTTGGTAGCTTCATTTGCAAAATTGACAGGCGGCTCATTTCGATAATCGGTAATAGTTTTCATGCGATGGCCTCCTTCCGCCCACTATCATACTACGTCTGTTTTCGTTTTGCAGAGTCGCCTTCCGGTTTTCCCGGCGCGTGTTTCCCGACCCAACAAACGAAATTTTCAGAGTTAGGGTTGTATCGATTTCAATTTGCCTAGAATGAGTAGAATCAGGTTGCAGACAGGAGTTTGTTTGATGCACATTCACATTCACCATCTTCTCACACACTATGGCTATCTTGGCGTCTTCTTCATACTCATGACAGAGATGATTGGGGTACCGTTTCCGGCTGAGACGACCTTGACCGTCGCCGGGCTGGAATGGACACAAGGTGTGTTTTCGTTCTGGCCCCTGCTCGCTGCTGCAGCGCTTGGCAACATCCTCGGCTCCACCATCGCTTATGCCATCGGCGCTGGCTTGGGACGTCCGGCCATGGTTCGCATCGGCCGCTTGTTTCGACTCACTGAGGCGCGCCTGAACGCCGTCGAAAAGCGACTCGCGTCGTACAGCTTGCCGCTCCTTATTGCGGGAAAATTCATTGCTGGCGTACGTGTCCTTGTCCCTTACCTGTCAGGCATCAACGGCATGAGATTTTGGCTCTTTTCTTTGCTCAACGGACTTGCGGCATTTCTTTGGGCAGGTTTCTTTATCGGCGCCGGACGCGCAGTCGAAGTCGCTTGGTCGCATTACCACGCGCTCTTGGCACGCCATCTGATGCTTTTTACTGTCGTCATCGCCCTGATGATTGGTGCTTACGTGGCTTATCGAATTGGAAAAAGAATGGACATGACCAGTTAATGCCACATCGTGACAGACTGCCTCTACCGCACATGAGGCACGTCTGTTGCTATCCAACGCACTAATTGTGAAATTTTCGTGACATTTCTTCGACAACATCGTGTATAATTTAAATCATCAGAATTATTCACCAGCTACCGATCACGTTACAAACGCAAAGCATACTGCCCTCGCAGTCAGGATAGGGCGGCAATCGAAACATCTGCATGGTCGAGCACATCATCACAGTCTCAGGAGGGAGTACTCCATGCGAAGCAAAGAAGCTGTTCGCGCAAAAATCAAACACGTCCGTTCCCTGACTGAACGCAAACTGGATGAAACCAATAACGTCATCGATTTTATGCCTTATCTGACCAGCAAACAGCGCCAGGCAGCTCGAGACAGCCTGTTTCTGACACTGTTCATGATTTTTCTCTCGATTTTCGTCATCCTCGCGTAAGCGATTACACGCTTTCATAGCGCACGCAGTGGCCTGTTCTAAACTGCGCCTCTCTATATTTTCATGGTTCATTTGAACCATCTTCTACTTCCGTCAAGTACAGAATGTGCTAAAATGATTCCTCGACGGAACGTGATTCTGACTCTCCACATGATTCGATACTCCACCAAAAGCAAAAGCTCATCGGATGGAGTACATACGCACGTCGTACTCGTGATAAACGACGCCGAAAATCGCCAGCAGGGTGTAGGCCCGTTGTTCATGACGCCTGTCTATGAGGTTTTGAGTTGTGAGTTACGAAGCGGTTTTCAGTACATGCTATAGCCAGGTAGAGGTCTGGCAGCACGGGTTATCAAGGAGGAGTGACCGGTCATGGCAGATGTAACTGCAACCATTGACAGCGAGCGGGCCGTTCGAACAGAGGCCGATGCTTTTGAGCTTTTACTAAAGCCTGAGTACCAAGACGCACTGCGAGATATCGTCGAGCATTTGCCGAAATTGGCGACCGTAATGGGGCTATTTGGGAAGTTCTACGACGTTTCCGCAGAAGCGTTGTCTGACCCGGACCTGATGGGTGCCGTCGACGAAATCGTGCGTGCCAAAGCAGAGCCGTGGATGCAGACGTACAGCAATTTCAACGCTGCGGTGAAAGAGGCCAAAGAGCGTGCAGAAGCGGATACGACGCAGATTGGTGTGTTTGGCGTGCTGCGGATGCTGAAGGATCCGGTGGTGCAGAAGAACCTGAAACTGGTGTCTGCATTTCTGTCTGTATGGGCCGAGCGCACAAGCACAAAACCCGTCGCTGACAAGTAAGCCTTCCGTTGCCTAAACCCTCGCGTAAGGTGGCGTGTCCGGTCATTTACCCATCCGGCACACGCCATTTCATCGTGATTCAACCTCTGAACTGAGTGCGATGACTCAAATGGCCACAGGAACGTTTTTAGTAGTGTCCGAGAATACCTTTTCGCTTGGCACGCTTGCTCGCCTTGACAAACACGAACATCCCGAGCGCGACCCATATCACCGCGTTAACAATACTCCACAACAGCCAGTCGTGCGGCGCATTCAACCCACCATGGCGGATCATCATCTGTCTTAAGAGGGCATTCATCGGTGCAATCGGTATCAGTAGCGAAACCATCCGCAAAAAGCCGTGTAACGAAGCAAACGGGGTCATCACGAGGAACAACAGAACAAACTGCAGCAAACCAAGGAACTGGCTGCTGCGTTTAAACAAGATGGTGACACTTGCCACAAGATAACCGATACCGATGGCACACGCCATCGCCAGGCCAAGGGGTATCACGGCAGATACCGATACAGTCAGGTGCCGACCCGTCAACGACATAATAATGAAGAGAACCGCAATGGTAAACATGATGTTATAGACAAATAGAACGATACTCCGGAGCAACAGGATTCGTGTGAGGCCGAGAGGACTGAGCATGACCTGCTCGAGTGTCCCATTCTGGGCTTCGTTCATGATATCCCAGCCCATCGCCCCCACTGCCCCCATCGCCAAGGTCCAAAGTAAGTAGCCGACAATGACAGCATCGAGTCGTCCCGGAGCCATGTTGTTGCCTGCCATATACGACGCTCCGAGAAACAGGCCATAGAAGGCGACGATAATCACCACAAGCTGACTGAGAAGTTCTGTTGGATAGCGTCGAAAGAGAATCCACTCGCGTCTGATTTCAGAAAGCAATCCGGTCCACATCACAACTCTCGATGCTCCTGTCCACCAACATAATGTCGAAAAACGCGTCCCAAATCCGCCGTGTCCTGTACAATACGCAGGATTGGAGCAGGTTCAATTGCTTTTAGCACGATGTAGAGGTCTTCAGGATTGGCGACGGTGATTCGAAATGACCGCTCACTCTCAAACACGGCGCCATCTGCCTCGAGCTTTAAGCGGACACGTGCCTCTGGTTTCTGGCCCAGTTCCACAAGATAAGCATTTCCCGTAAAGCGATTCAGAACTTCGCGAGTCTGCCCTTCGAGGACAATCTCCCCTGCAGAAATGATGGCAATGCGATGTGACAGGGTCTGTGCAACATCCATCTGATGCGTGGTTAATACAACGCCAATATTCTGTTCCCGTACCAAGGTCTGCACAAGGGCCTGAATCCGGTCTGAAGACTCAAGGTCAAGCCCGAGCGTAGGCTCGTCGAGCAGCAACAGCTTCGGCTGATGGATGAGTGCTGTACATATTGCTACCTTTTGCTGCATACCACGACTTAACTGCTGCACCGTTTGATTCATTTTTCCGGAGAGCTCAAAGCGCTCCAGCAAGTCTTTGGCACGAATTCGAGCCTCACGTTTCCCGACTCCACGCAACCCTGCCCAATACTCTAGATTTTCGAGTGGTGAGAGACGCCAATACAGGTTTCGACTTCCTTCAAGGACAGCACCGACATGACGGATGGCCCGCTGACCGTTATGCGTCACGCTTTCGCCAGCAATGGTAGCGTCACCATCGTCCGGTGCGATGAGCCCGGCTATCATCTTGATGGTTGTGGTCTTTCCGGCCCCGTTGGGGCCGAGAAAACCAAGGATTTGGCCGCCGTCAAGCTGAAAGGATACATCACTCACAGCGGTAACGCGCTGCCCGCGTTTGTGATAAGACTTGTACAATTGATTGACCTCGAGAAGCATTAGGCAGCCTCCCCACCTTTACATCTTCTCGCTTTGCGTGACTCATTTGATTCGCACCTATCCTGAAAATAGCAACTGGCGTCCAGTTTCATTCTTCTCATGGTGCTGCCTCCGGCGCCATGGCGGTCTAGGCGGTCTAGGCGGTCTAGGCGGTCTAGGCGGTCTAGGCGGTCTAGGGGTCCCTTCCCTAGGGGGTCTCTCGCCAGATGTTGCGAAGAAATTGGTCTCGACCCGACCCCGCACGGTACATCCGATAATGCTGTGGGCTCTTCACGTAGAAGTTTTGATGATACTCTTCCGCTGGATAAAATTCTTTTGCCGGCAAAATCGGCGTCACGATGGGGCGAGAAAATTGTCCACTCTCGGACAGCGCTTGTTTTGACGCTTCAGCAATTTGTCCTTGCTCGTCGGTATGATAAAAGATGGCCGTTTGATAAGACGGCCCTCGGTCACAGAATTGTCCACCATCATCGGTCGGATCTATCTGGTGCCAGAAGACGTCAAGCAACTTTGCATAGGGAAAGACCAGCGGATGGAACACAATTTGCACGGCCTCAACGTGCCCTGTGCGTCCCGAGCAGACTTCCTCATACGTCGGGTTCTCTTTGTCTCCGCCTGTGTACCCGGACGTCACAGATACAACGCCTGGCCACTGGTCGAAGGGCTTCACCATACACCAGAAACATCCCCCCGCGAATGTCGCGAGCTCTTGTTGGTTTGCTGCATTTTCCAATGCGTTGCGGTTTGTATTTTCAAATTCCGACACGATATCTCATCCCTTCACTGTGTTCCGAAGTGTTCCAAGCCCGTCAATCTGGAGTTCGACAATATCGCCTGCTTCCAGCCATCTATGGACTGCTGGTCCGAGCTCTAAAATGCAGCCTGTCCCCACGGTGCCACTGCCAATCACATCCCCGGGATACAGAGTCACACCGCGCGACGCGCGCGCAATCATTTCCTCGAACGGAAAATAGACATCCTGATAATTTCCTCTTGAAAGGACTGTCCCATTGACGGAAGCGCTCATGGAAAGATTGTACCGCTTAAAGGAGCCTGAGGTATTTCCTTCGCCAACATGCAATGTACGATGGCGGTCTTCATCCTCAGGTCCCTCAAATGATTCCATTTCGTCCACTGTGACGAGCCACGGTCCAAGAGACGTGGCAAAATCCTTTCCCTTCGCCGGCCCGAGGCCGACTTTCATCTCCTCGCGCTGCAAGTCGCGGGCGCTCCAGTCATTCATGATTGTATACCCGAAAATATATGACTGTGCTTCTTCGGGAGCAATATTCCTTCCCTCGCGTCCAATCACACACGCAATTTCAAGCTCGTAATCAAACCACTGGCAACCAGGCGGAATCTCCACTTGTTCTTCTGGACCAACGACTGCTTGGTGGTTACTGAAATAGAAAACCGGAAAGTCGTACCACTCCGGCACCATCTCTAACCCGCGATTGTTCCTGGCAGTTTTGACGTGCGCCTCAAAGGCATAGAAATCCCGAACACTGCTTGGCCGTGGTATCGGCGCGAGTAATTTCACCTCAGACAATGGATATATCCCCTGATGTGCTCTGATATCGCTGTCCCCCATTGCTTCAGGCGACAAGCCGCGTGAGCGCAAACGTTGCACACCGTCTGCCACGGTTCGAGTCATCTGTTGCGCCCGTTTCAAGTTCGCATCGGAATCGCTCAAAAACTCCATCATTGTCTGGGGCAGTTGCCCCTCACTGACTACGTGCATATCAACGACCCAGACGTCATCTTGAAGCCAACCAGCCCTGATGCCGCCTTTTAGATCACGAAATGTGCAGAATCGCATCGCTTATCCACCCTCTTGTCAGTACCTTTTACTCGCTGGTTTGGCTTGCTTGTTGCTATCTCCTGCTTGTTGATACGGCTGTAACGTGATCTACAGCACAGCCATCGCCGTGTGCAGCAATTACTATATATCATATCTCAGGTTTCTGACGGGAGGGGTTCGTGATGTACGTGCAACACCTCGATGTTCGCTCCATCTTGCTCGCGAAAGGCAACCCGTTCAAGCGCATCACAGAGACGGTCAGCGGTCTTGCAGACGACGGAATTTTCGAACTTCGCACGACATTTCGCCCGACACCTCTGTACCGTTATCTGAACAAAAAGGGCTTCTCCCATGCGACGATTGGTCTCGGAAAAGCAGATTTTCTTTCGCAGTTCTACCGCAACACCGACGACCCTCAATTTGTCATCGAGGTCACGACAACTAAAGGTTCTGTCCTTCCCCTGACTGAACTTCTCCGGATTGCCTTGGAAGACCATGCACACCTGTCAGTTGTGGTCCTGGTTGAGCGCGCGATGGCAACAGATGTCTTGCACGAACTGCAGGCAGGGTCTGATGCGCTTGACACCCAGTTTGTCTGGTCAGACGCAGACGTATCAGCACAGAGCACAACGACCGGCTGCGCCGAAGCGACCGCACGAACGGTCCGTATCGAGGTAGCATCGAGCCGTGCAGGATGAAGCATGTTTCATCCTGCACATACTTCGTCCTGCGCAACGGACCTGACCCATCACCGAACCTAGTTGATGGTCACCTCGCCGACCTCATACTCCACGTTACCCATAATTGTCTTGCCAATGAAACATTTATCCCTCGCTGTCAGTGCAGCCTCACGATACGCTTCGATGTTCGCTTTTAAGCCCCCGTCAATCGCCGGATTGACACGAATTCGAGCAAATTTCGATTTCACGGGGTAATCTGTGACAGTTCCTTCCGCTTTGATGAAGATCTGCTCCGCCGGAAGCCCTGCTTTTTTCAACACGCCAAACAGCGTTGCACTGTAACATGAGCAGACGGCTGCCAACAGAAATTCCTCGGGACTGCTCCCAACCCCCTTGCCGCCCATCGAATACGGAGCTGAGTACGTCACTTCATGATTTGACAACCGTGCTGTTCCTTCACCCGCACGCCCCGTGCCGGACCACTGTAGTGTAATTTCAAACCCCAGGTCTGCCATGACATGACCACCTCTCCTTTCGTGGCTATTCTACCCCGACTCATAGACCAAAATTGTGTTCTGGCGCACATCATGAGTTCCACGTCTGCGCCGCCCTAAAAAGGGGCACCCTTGTGAAAGGCAAGTCTTTCCCAAGCTTTCTTGAAGAAAGGATCCTTTATGGCCGACACAAAGGCAAGACGACGCCAGTTCCAAAGTGTACAATCCCGTCAATTCCCCACTTCCGTTGCGCCGCCACCGGTACGCGAGCGAAAACCAGGACGTATCTCTGGCATCTTGTGGAGTGGAGCTGTATTCGTTGTCGGGCTGCTCTTGGTCATTGGATTTTTCTACCTTGACCGACGCGGACAGATTTCCCGCCTCGTGTTGTCCTCGGGCGGCTTTGGTATCGCCATTTCAGTTGTGCTGATGGCGGTATTCTGCGTGATTCCAGTGCCCGGCGAGTTTCTATTAATTCTGGATATGAAGATCTTCGGTGTGTGGTGGGGCGTACTGTACAGTTGGATAGGCACCATGATTGGTTCGATTGGTGTCTTTCTGCTCGCGCGCTACGTGGCTCATAATCTTCTGCGGTCCTTCATACCAGATGAACGGATGGCACAAGTGAACGAATGGGTTGGGAAACGCGGCGTAGTGGGCCTGCTGCTGGCCCACGTCGTGCCGCTGCCGTTTATTGTTGTCAATTATGCCGCCGGCATTATTCGTTCCATACGCCTATGGGATTTCATCTGGACGTCCGCAGTGGGCGGAGTACCCTATTACGTGGGTGCCGGACTTGTCTTTTTAGGAGTATCCACGAAGTACCTATACTGGTCTGTTGTCGGCTTGATTGCACTCGTATTCATTTGGATCGGCGGATTTTTGTACAACCGTCACGTGAACAGACTGAAGCGTTGGTTGCACTAAGTATTCATGAAGTTCGAAGGGATTTGCATTGCTGGACTGACTTCGGGTCCCCAATGAACTTGGAGCCCCTACATGTCACGTATGCTCACCCATTGCCGCGATGCCGCAGAACGCTCAATCGCAGCAAGCACTGCCTGGTTCTTGACCCCGTCTGCGAAATTCGGCTCGACATCGCGTCCATGTGCAATCCCGTCCATCAGTTCTTTGAACAGATTGATAAACGTGTGCTCGTAACCAATAATGTGGCCTGCAGGCCAGTACGCTCCTGCATAAGGGTGAACTTCCTCCGTACAGTTGACACGGCGAAATCCCTGTAACCCCGTCTCGTCATCTGTGAAGTAGACCTCAAGCCAATTCATATCTTCGAGGCTCCAGCGAATGGAGCCTTTCTCACCGTTAATCTCAAAGCGGTTGCCGTTCCGGTTTCCGGCTGCAAAGCGTGTTGCTTCAAATACCCCAAGCGCACCATTGTCGAAGTGAGCGAGAAACGCCGTCGCGTCGTCTACGTCCACCCGCCCCGTCTGATTGCTGTCCACACTGGCACTTAATCCGGATGTCATCTCGCCGATTGGGCGCTCGTCAATAAACGTCTCCATCGTGCTGACAACCTCGCGAAACTCACCGACGAGAAAGCGAGCCAAATCGAGGATGTGAGCCGCGATGTCGCCAAGGGCACCAGAGCCGGTAACATCCTTGCGTAACCGCCACACAAGCGGAAAACTCGGGTCCATTATCCAGTCTTGAAGATACTGCGCACGAACGTGGTAGATGCGGCCAAGGCGTCCGGACTGAATCAGCCGCTTCGCAAATTGCACCGCGGGAGCAAATCGGTAGTTGTGGCAGAGCACGTTCACGATGTTCTGAGACTGTGCTGCAGTCAGCATCCGCCTTGCTTGGTCAAGCGTCATCGCGAGTGGTTTCTCGCAGATGACGTGCTTACCCGCCTCCGCAGCAGCAATCGCGATTTCTGCATGAGTGTTGTTTGGTGTCACAATATCGATGACGTCGATGTCTGTCCGGTCGATGAGTTTGCGCCAGTCTGTCTCGTAAGACGCGAATCCGTAGCGCTGTGCAGCTTGCCTCACGCCTGCCTCGTCGCGACCGGCAATCGCCTGTAATTCCGGCGTCGCGTCTAAGTCAAAGTAAAAAGGCAGGTCTCGATAAGCGTGGGCATGCGCCTTGCCCATGAATTTGTAACCAACCATTCCAATCCGCACAGACCGCTTTACGCCCACCACATCTCACCGACTTTCTCTTTGATGATTTGCTGTTTCAGAAAACTCACGGCCTTTTGAAACCCTTCTTCGACCGACATTAAGCTGTCTTCATGTTCAATGCTAATGGCGCCTTGGTAACCGACCATCTGCAGCGTGCTGATGATGCGCCTCCACGTTTTTTCTCCATGACCATAACCAACGGTCCGAAAAATCCATGAACGCTGCAACTCATCCGAATAGGGCTTCGTATCGAGCACGCCATTTTGAGCCGTATTTTGCACATCAATGGCAGTATCCTTGGCATGAAAGTGAAACAGCGCACCTGCCTTGGCGAGGTCTTTGATGGCAACAACGGGGTCCATTTGTTGCCAAAACAAGTGACTCGGGTCAAAGTTGACCCCGATGCTGTCTCCACAGCGTTCGCGCAGACGCAGGCAGGTTTCCGTATTGTACACAACAAATCCCGGATGGGCCTCAATAGCCACCCTGACTCCGTTTTTCTTCAAGAATTGGTCCTGTTCCATCCAATAGGGAATCACTTTTTCCTCCCATTGCCACTTGAGGACTTCGAGGTGTTCAGGAGGCCAAGGACAAGTTACCCATACAGGATTTCGCGAAGTTTCTGATTCACCTGGGCATCCGGAGAAGGTAATCACGTTCTTCACCCCGAGTTCCCCTGCCAATCGCACCGCGTTTTCGAAATCCTCGTGGGCTTGGCGAGCAACCTCTACGTTCGGATGAAGCGGATTTCCATGACACGACAGAGCACTGATTTCAAGTCCGCATGAGGACACAGCTTGTTCAAATGCCTTCAACTTCGCTTTGTCTGCGAGGAGTTCAGCAGGGTTGCAATGCGCCTTCCCTGGATAGGGACCACAACCAATTTCAACCGTTTCAAGACCACTCTCGGCAATGTAGTCGAGGGCTTCCGCAAGCGACTTGTCTCCAAACAAAACTGCAAACACGCCAAGTTTCACGTTCCATCGCCTCCAAATGTACTTTTATTGGTCTTCCTGCTCCTTATAACTGATATTTTTCGTAAACGGCTGGCTTGCGGTCTTTCAAGTGCATCCCTGATATGTCATACGCCCTCGCATCGAGGATGTCTTCGCGAACATTGACCTCTGCAGTCACGAGCCCATCCTTGTAGCCAGTGCTGGCGAGAACTGTTCCCTTCGGGCTGACCACTTGGCTGTGACCGAGATAATCGAGATCGCCGCAAATACCAATTTGATTGGCAGAGATGAAGAAGCATCCATTTTCGACGGCTCGCACGCGGTCGTAGAGGATGTAGTTGTCTGTGGATGCATCCGTCGACACGTCCCCGCCAGGCACCGCCAAAGCCCACGCTGTCGGCATGGCAAGAATCTCTGCACCTTGTGACGCGAGTATACGGGCGACCTCAGGGAACGCCTTGTCGTAACAAATGAGCATACCTATTTTGCCTATCTGGGTATGAAATACGGGGAAATCATCGCCTGGCCAATACACATGAACCTCATCGCCGGGCTGATGGACCTTTCGGTATCGGCCAATGTAACCTTCTGGCCCAACTAGGACAGATGTGTTATAGAGAACATCATAGCGGTCTGCATCGCGCTCCGTCATTCCGAACACGACGTAAATCCCATGTTGGCTCGCGGCAGCGATGATGGCTTGCGTCGAAGGACCGCTCGGAACGACTTCCGCTTCATCGTACTGATACTTGATATCTGCTGAGGTGACACACTGATTCAAGTGACGCAGATAACCTTGCAGACATTGCTCGGGGAACACAATCAGATTTGCACCCTGTGACGCCGCCTCTTCAATGTATTTCAGGCAGGTCGCAAGGTTCTGACGTTTATCGTACTGAACATTCATTGCCACAGAAGCAAGTACGACAGACTTCATAAATCCCTCACCTCCACTCCTAGTCTACTCTACATTTCCATTGATTTCATAGTGAAATGGATGCATGTCCATGTTAACCTCGGTCTCGTAGGCCGAATCCTGCAAAGCAGGTACGGGGGATGTATTCTGTGCACCTTTTTTGTGCACTTGGGGTGAAAGCGACCACTGTCGCAAGGATGACCTCGACCCAAACCCGACAACTAACTCCGAAGGCCATGGGAGGAAACTATGAAAACAAACCGATTAACACGCTGGTTTGCTTCGGCGATGGCCGTAGCTTCATTAACGACTTTTGCGGGTGCGATTGGCACAACCGCGTCGGCGAGTACCGTCAGTGCTTTACCGCCAGGCGTCCGCTACGATTATAGTGTTCACCCCCTGGCAGGGCGAAATGCGAGCGTTGCGGCAAAAGAAAATGCAGTGCTTCGCGAAGCCGCAAGCAAGCTGGGAACACCGTACATTTGGGGTCACAACGAAGACCGCGGTCAGTACGGTTTTGACTGTTCCAATTTTACTGCCTACGTATATCATCATGCCCTTGGATACAGAATGAGCGGTGCATCACAAGTTCAGTACCACTCCGTGGGCTGGCGCGTTCCCGTTTCGCAGATGCGTCCGGGTGACCTCGTCATCTTCGACCGTGGTGGACATGTTGGAATCTACGCTGGCAACGGCAGAATGATTGAAGAAGGCGGCGGGCTTGGTAAAGTCGGTTACCTGCCACTGCATCCCGGGTCGTACTGGTACCGCCACATCACGACCGTCAAACGTATGTTTAACTGAGTTCCCGTACGGTATATGACTTCTCTTCACCCGCGTAATTGCGTGACTTGTGTGAGTGACTCAAGCGGACCTCGGCGCCGAGGTCCGCTTTTCCGTTTTTCCAGCGCCTACCGCAATCGATACGCCTCTGTAGCCGGAATGAGATGCGCCCTATATACCCCATATGGTATGATGATGTACGAACAACGATGGTTCTACACAAGGAGGTTTCTCCACAGTGAGCAGCAAAGTCGTTATGTACGTCATCCCCATTTGCCCGTACTGCCGTCAAGCCAAGAAATTCTTACAACAACGCGGCATCCCGTTTGAAGAGCGAAACATCCTGTTTCATCGAAAATACCGACAGGAATTTGAGCGCCTCACCACCGTGATGACTGTTCCCGTAACCACGTTTGGCGACCAAGTCGTCATCGGATATGACAAAGGCAAATTTGAACAAGCGCTAAAAACCATGGAACTTCAAGAGCAAACAAGGGAAACGATATAATGGGTGCACATCCAACCCTTTGGCTGGCATTCGCAGCGGGACTTCTGTCCTTTATTTCACCGTGTTGCGTTCCGTTATACCCGTCTTATATCTCCTACATTTCCGGTGTGACCTTTGCCCCCGGAACGGCGCATTCTTTTCGCAGCCGTTTGAAAGCACTGTCCCACACGGCGTTTTTTGTGCTTGGATTTTCCATCATCTTCTTTGCGTTGGGCCTGTCCGCTACCGCTGTTGGCCGATTATTCATCCAATATCGCGATTTAATCCGGGTCCTTGGCGGAATCGTGATTATCTTGATGGGTTTGGTGCTGAGCGAACTAGTAAAGCCCAAATGGCTGATGATGGAAAAGCGGTGGGAGTATCGTAAGAGCAAAGGAAGCTACGTCACATCGGTACTTGTCGGGATGAGCTTCGCTGCAGGATGGACGCCGTGTGTGGGACCGATTCTGGCCTCCGTCTTGGTCTTAAGTGCAACACAAAGTACGATGGGCATTTCCCTCATTTTGATGTACATTGCCGGATTTGCGCTTCCCTTTTTTGCCTTGGGCTTTACCCTCGCATCTGTGCGGAAGCTGGCTCGTTACGGCGCCGTGCTGTCGAAAATCTCCGGGTACATCTTGATTGTCATGGGCGTTTTACTGGCAACAAACACACTGACCCGAATCACAGTTTGGCTGATACGCCTGTACGGTGGCTTTACAGGATTCTGACGGTCACACGGGACACGAACAGATGCATTCCATACGATACGAATAGGTGGTTGAGACTTATGCACTTACCCTCCAAGTACAAAAGAACCTTCCTTGCCGCAACAATCCTGGCCGGTCTCGCTGTAACCGGATGTGGTGTGCCAAACCAGACATCGGGGTCGAGTGAAGCTGCAAACGCTCAAAACGCTGGTTCTGCAGAGACAGGCAATACATCGACCACTGCTGCAAATCAGGGAACACCGGGAACGGCAAACCAATCCACCAGCCCTGCAGGCAATGCGACAGGGAGCACGTCGACCAGTCCAGCGCAAGGGCCACTTACCATTGGCAGTGTAGCGCCCGATTTCACTCTGCAAAACATCAACGGTACCGGGACCATCTCGTTACACCAACTTCTCGCAAAGGGCAAGCCGCTTCTCATCAATGCCTGGGCTTCTTGGTGTCCCCCGTGTCAAATGGAGACCCCTGACCTCGTCAAGATGTCCCACAAGTACGGCAACAAGATTGAATTCGTCGGCCTCAACTTGACGGCGATGGACAATGTCCAGAATGCGAAATCGTTTGTTAGTAAATATGGCATTCCGTACACCGTGCTGCTCGACAGTAAAGGCAGCTTTGAAGATAAATACACCGTCATTGCAGAACCCACAACGTTCCTTATTAGTCCGCAGGGCCGCATTCTCGATGTCAACGTCGGCATGATGACTGCTTCGCAGATGGAGCAATTGATTCAGAGTGTGATTCCGTCCTAAAGAAGTCCACAGGCCGCCTGTTTGTCGACAAAGACAAGCAAGCCCGGTATTGCAGGGTCGTAACAGGTATGTTTCATGACGAGAGGATGGCAGGATGTGAAGTTGGGGTTAAAGTGGACAATCATCAGCGCTGGGGTTGCCATCCTGATGGCAATTGTTCTCACCGCATCGCCAGAACCGTCCGCGCAGGCAGCGAACAGCCGCCCGTACACAGGGTACACGGCGCCCGCGTTTACGCTCGATGAACTCACGAGCGCATCGCCTGTGTCGCTGTCCCAGTTCAAAGGCAAGCCTCTATTCATCAACTTCTGGGCTTCTTGGTGCCCGCCTTGCCAGGCAGAGACCCCCCACATCGTCAAGGCTTACGAGACGTATGGTAAACAAGTGACCTTCATCAGTATCGACATCACCAGCGGTGATTCCGCCCGGAACGTTCGCGAATTCGTGAACAAGTACGGGATTAAGTATCCTGTCCTGCTCGACAAGAACGCAAGTGCGAGTAGTGCCTACAACGTCCTTGCCATACCCACGTCGCTGTTTGTCAACCGAAACGGCATCATTGTCGCCAGGTATTCAGGAGCACTTCCGGCCGCGGAGCTTCGTGCGAACTTGCAAAGGATTGGAAAGTCATGACGAACCTGTTCCATACCTTACAACGCATCCCTTCGCAATTTGTTGCCGTTTTTGTCGCTGCCGTAGCAGCATGGGTGTTTTTGCGGCTACTGCGGGATGAGGCGTTGCAAAAGCGACTGTTCCCTGTGCTGGGTGAATTTGTTGTCGTGTATATGGTCGCAACAAGATTTTCAGGACTGCTGCTGCACCCGTCCGAATTCGTCCATTTTAGTATCTGGAATCTGCTGGCGGACGCTCCCAGTTCAGGCTGGTTGTTTGGCTTGGTGGTTGCGGCTATGGTGGTGTACTGGCAGTTGCGCAGGCGAGGTCCTATCACATCACATCAGTTATTCGGTCTGACAAATACTGTCTTGTTTTCCGCAGGCATTTGGTTGATTGTACGCACTTTTGTCGATAGGGCTGGCTTTCTTGAACGGGACATTGCAATTCTGGCGGCCACGGCCGTCTTGCTGGTCCTATCGCTAAGGAACGCAGCGGAATTCGGCCCGTATGCACATCGTTTGTGGATCTTTCTCGCGGTCGTGGTGTTGCTGGCATCTACGCGCACGCCTTACATCGATAAATTGGGCCCATTCACACCACTTCAGTGGCTCGGCGTCATGCTGCTTGGAGCTGGGCTTTTGGGGGAAGTGTTCTCAGACGCCAGGAAGCGAACAGGGATACATCTGACTGGTGAGACAGGCAACCAGGAAGACAGCGAAGAAGAAAACAGCCGCTAAACACGAGAAAGCCCCCGAGCAGGACGCTGACAACAGGCGTTCCTACTGAGGGCTTTCTCATCGCAGCCAGTGACCCTAAGAGCCGTCTCCCCCCTGCTTTCTCGCGTCAATCATCAAGAAAAGACATGACGCAGTGACATCAGGGGAGAAGCGCAAATTACGCGGTCCAGCTCGACAATCCACCTTGCAGCGACTTTACGTTTCGAAAACCTCTATCACGCAGAATCTGACACGCTTCAGAACTGCGATTGCCGGAACGACACACCAGCACGACTTCTTTGTCCCTATCTACGTCATCCAGGCGATAAGGCAGGATTCCAAGCGGAATCAACGTCGAGCCTTCAATATGCCCGTCACGGTACTCGTGTACCTCACGAACGTCAACAATTTGTACGTCCTGGTAACCAAATAACCTCTGCTTCAACTCAGGGATAGTAATTTGCGGACAAGCCATTCAGCATACCCCCAATGGTATTTTCAAACCTCATTTTCATACCGGTGGAGGTATTTTGTCAAGCCTCCGTGTTGAGAGTTAGTCAAATCCACTTGCGTTTTCGAAAAATCACCAGCATGACCACACTCAACACAACCATGCCGACCATAATCACCAGTGTCGCCTGCCAGGTACGCTGCCACGGTAACGGGACATTCATACCAAAGACACCAGTAATCAATGTCATACTTGCTGTGAGTGTTGTGATGATGGTCAAGACACGCATGGTTTCGTTGGTTTTCGCCGTCCCGAGCGAAGAATACGTCTCCAGAGCACCCTGAACCAAGTCGCGAAAGACTTCCATAGCATCCGTGATGCGTTCCAAATGGTCAGACAGATCCATGAAATACGGTCGATTCTCAGGTGTGACGTTAAAGGTGTACGACGAGTTTACATTGGCAAAGATTCGACGCTGCGGCTCAATCGCCCGCCGAATCATCACAATTGTCCTTTTCAACGACAAAAATTCCTCGGTAATCGCGAGTGCAGGGTTTTCATACATCTCGTCCTCGAGGTCGTCGATACGAGCAGAAAGCTGGTCAATGATGGGGAAATAAGTGTCCGTTATCCCATCCACAATGGCGTACAAGAGGTAGTCTGGACCCTTGTTCATGTTGAAAGCGTCGTGTCGAGACCTAGCCGCAATGCGACCAATCGACGGAATGGCGTGCCTATGTACTGTCACAATGTAATTTGAGGCGAGGAAGATGTTTAACTCCTCAATACTGATTTCCGGTTCGCTGTCCTCGTTGTACTTCAGGGAGTGCAGCTCGAAGAATTCATACCCCTCGTACCTATCGACTTTCGTTCGCGGTGATTCGTGAATACAGTCCTCGACCGCCAGCGGATGAAACCCAAAAATCTCTGCAATGGCTTTGATCTCGTTTGGTTCCCAGTTGTATACGTCAATCCACAGCATTGTCGCCTTGTCTTCCACGACCCGTGCCAAATCGTCCGTTTCAATGTCGTGTTCAAGTGTCCCGTCTTTGGCGTCATACAGGTATGTCTTCATCACGCTGCGTACAACCCCTTCTTCGTGCCGCATGCGGGCTTTCATATTGTCTTAGGATGTGCATACACCCTGTCGAAACACATCGCTTCGCAGAACATGATATCACGAGAAAACGACCTGTACCGACGTCAGGCCCTTCGCTTCGCAAACCTGTTGAAATTCGTCTGATTTGCGCTGGAAGATACGCCATTTGCACTTTGGCACTACAAGAGATGTTATTTGTACTTGGAAGGGCTGGACGTGGAAGCAGCGATGTCCAGTTTCAGGCGTGGGACCACTGTGCATGCGAGGGCGTAGCGCTCAATCACGTAGGCTGCATAAGGGGACGGCGAATTGTCACCGGCCAGGCGTTCAAGAAACAGCAGTACGCCGTCGCTTTGGCGCTTCTGGTTGCAATGCCTGCAGGCACATATTAAGTTCGATGGGTGATAGACACCGCCTTCCGAATACGGGATGATATGGTCTACGGTATCCGCCGGCTTGCCACACCATAGACACGTCCCCGCATCCCGCTCAAACACAATTCGCCGATACGCCGCATTCTGTTCCGGTGCATCGTATAGCCAAAGCGTACCCTCCTTATCAAAGCGTGCCCGTTTCGCGGCCACTTCTCTGTTTGCTCGCTCGAGAGTACACGGTGTGAGTATTTTTCCCCCAGCACTGCGGACAGCTACGACAGACCCAACCCTCAGCTGATAGCCGCAGTGCGTACAGGTGTACTTAGCTTCGATGAGTTCCCTCATCCGCCAGCAGCCTTTGCACCGCGGGCACATGCCAAGCGACCGCGTCGCCACCCTACGTCACGTTGTCGGAAGAGCCACCGTCGAAAGAGCTGTCGTCAGGAGAGCTCTGTGCGGCTTCGTCAAGTTCGCCGACATCGACCACAAAATGGATGGGTTTCACGTACGGACTGGTCAGTTGCGGAGCCGACTCAAGTCTTGCATCTTGGAACGTCAAAGCTTCGATTGATGAATCGGTTTGGGTTCCTGTTTGCACCACACCCGGCGTTGATGGTTCTTCCGATTGAGCCGATGGCATCGCTGCACGTCTCCTATCACCAAAGTGGAATTTCGGCGCGTACATGACCACTGCATCAACGCGACAACACAGACAGTCTTGCTCGTACACCACCGAATTGCGGTTCTTACTAGTATATGTTACCGTAATCCGTTCATTCTCCGCCGAGATGATGGACGAATTACGGGCCGGCTGCAGTCATGTCACAGTCTAGGCTGCAACCAACCAACAGGGCTGTGGGGGTGTGGCCCGCGCCCTAACTTCTATCGCGAGGGTTCAAGGGTCTAAGCCAGCATGTCCTTGTCTCCATACATTAGAACATGAGGGCAATCGAACAGGAAACACGTTGAAGCGGAGGGAACACCGTGTCGAACAAACAATTCCCGTGGCTGGCTATACTCGTCAGCCTCGGTCTGATATGGCTTGCACTGATACTCCTCTCAACCAGTACCGGTGGATAGGGTCTTTACGTTGACTGCCTAAGAAGGTCTAGACGAGACCCCTCGGTTTCTACGTGTGGAAGCAACGCCGCTCCAATCACGCCGGCTCGTGTACCTAGTTGTGCAGGAACCACTTTGACTCGCTCCGCAGCCTTGGAGCGAAAGTGATTGTTGTTCACCGCTTTTTGCAATGCTTCAAACATCGGACGGCCAATCTGGGCGACGCCGCCGCCAACAATGATAATGGCGGGATCGAATAGGTTAACGACATTCACGAGACCAACTCCCAGGTAACGATACACGTCATCGAGAATTTGCTCTGCGATTGCGCTTCCCGCTCGCGCCCGCTCTACAACCTGCCTCGCATCAAGGGGTTCTCCCAGCTTTTCGAGCGCCGTCCGCTCTATGGCTGTCCCGGACGCGAAAGTCTCAAGACACCCATGGTTGCCACAGCGACAGAGCGGTCCGTGAATGTCCACGATATGATGTCCAACTTCCGCAGCACCACCGCTTTGCCCCTGACGAACTTTGCCGTCCAGCATGACACCGCCGCCGATACCTGTACTAACCGTGATGTACACGAGGTCTTGAAATCCTCTGCCTGCTCCGACGGTGGATTCAGCTAGTGTTGCCGCGTTTGCATCGTTGTCGAGGACGACGTGCAAGTCCAGGCGCTCTTGCAGTTCTTCAACCAGATTTACATGGTCCCACCCTGGTAGGTTTGGTGGTCCAAACACAAGACCGTTCTTCGGGTTAAGTGGACCAGGTGCACCAACCCCAACAGCCATCGGTCGCACCGATGGCACTGTCTCACTGACCCGCCAGGCAAGTTCTGCCATGCGGTCAAGAACAGCCCGCGGCCCATCCTCAGCTCGTGTGGGGACGTTTAGATGGGCCAGGACCTCCCCTGCCTCATTCACAACAGCAGCGGCGATTTTCGTGCCGCCAAGGTCGATTCCAATCGTATGCACAGGCTCACTTCTCGTATGCACAGGCTCACTTCCTTGATATTTCCTCAGCTACAACCATGATGATATCTGTAAGCGGGTCTTGTCCAGTGCGACGACGTACATGACCAGATTTCTGTGCGACATTGACAGGTAGGCCCGCCGCTATTCGGGCAGCGAAAGGAGGAAGTCCCAGGTACGTACCTGCCTGGGATACCGCTCACAAAAACACTGGGCAAGTGGGGTCTAGGCCCCGATTGCCCAGTGTACTATCGCCCACGTCGCTGCCAACACCAGAGTGGTTCCAATAATCCAGAACGTCCATCGGCCCCACCCTAACCCCGTATGCCCGGTGCTAATCGACACCAGCTCCACATGCGGATAGACGCTCTCTAGTTCTGTCTTTGGCAGAGTGTCCATGATTGATTCCTCCACGCGTGACCCTTTGCGTTTCAGAATCACTTTGACGTCACACAACTTATCACCCACGTACGTAACAATGCCTTCTGCGCCGGCAATTGGACTCCTGGCTGTCGACCGAACGCGAACGCGCATTCCTGCTTTCAGCCGCACTGTTCGACGCTTCACATCTTTTTCACCGCGAACGATTCCCGAATCAGATGCCAATTCTGTGGGAAACTGTTCGTGTTCACCCATCAAGTAAAAAAGCCCCCATTCATTGAGGTTGTTGGGGCGTACCGAGAACCACTGACCGTCTCTCCGATGTAGGTCGTGTGAACCAATAGTAGAAAATAACCGCAAACACAAGCGCATAAAAGCGCGCGGATTTTGCCCAGTTAAAGGTGCCGTATGTGTTCAAGCGTGTCACCTCCGATTTCCCTCGGTACGACGTATGACGGCCCGTTTGATGAACCTTGCTACGCTGGAAGCCTCTCGCGGATTCATAGCCGACAATGGTACCGCCCCTGCAATCTCCTTAATGCCAAATATCTCTCCAGCGACGACTAGGAAAAAGCGACCACTCGTGATATATGGCCCTGTCACACGAATGACATTCAATATGAGCAAGATGGCAACGATCCGGTCTACTGCCGCACCGACTACGTCCCAGTTCCTGTTTACTCCCTGTAACGTAACACCGCCAAATATAGGGCCTGTCATGGCCAACTGAAATCCGTCAGGAACCACGAAAATCCCGGACGTGGATATTTGACCCGTGAAAAGCAGAAGGGCAGTGATAAAATCGATGGAGTATTGTACACCGTCTAAATACCGCTGAGAGCTCCCTTTATGGTCCATTTCGGTTCCCGCTCCCTATATGCCCCCCATTTACACAGACTGTTTTTTCATACATACGCAACTGCCGTTGCTGTTGGTTACAGTCAATCGAGCAATGGTCCCGGTAGGTGAACTTGTTAGGCGAATTTGCGTCTGTACATACGTTGGTCGGCGATGTTAAAGCACTCCTCAAAGTGCGCTCCATCTCTTCCAAACACAGCACAGCCCACGCTCACATTGATAGCATGGGCCTCAAACCACAAAGATATCTCACGTTCACATTCATGACTCTCACCCTGTTCATATTGCAATAAGGCGACGAATTCGTCTCCACCGTATCGTCCGCTGATCGCATGGTCTTCATGAAAATGCACCTTCATTAAGTGTCCAACCTGGATAAGCAAGGAATCACCAGTGAGGTGACCGAGGGTGTCGTTGATTTGTTTTAAGTCATCAACATCCATAACTACGAGCATGAGGACACGGTCTTGTGGGGTTTCCGCGATGACGCGTTCATATTCCATCATAAATCCGCGGCGATTGAAGAGTCCTGTGAGGGGGTCGCGGAGGCTGGCTTGCTCAGCACTTCGGCGATAGATAATCATTTCCACCATTAAGCAAATGTGAGCCATGGATAACGAGATCATGTTGATATCGTTATCACGGAGTGTTCTGCGACCTAAAACAAAAATGCCAACAACATCATTATTGATGGTGATTAGCCAACCCGCAGCACGCACGAGTCCTGCTCGCCTCATGATTTCTTGCCATGGGAGTGGCGCTTCATCAACCGTCACCCAGTTCCCTTGGGTTACCTGCAACTTGGGCAAAAAGTCGTCCGATGCATAGGTTGCTGCACTCAACTCTTCTTCGGGAACACCCAATCCCCACGAGTATTCCATTCTAATATCTGTTTCCTCACTGTAATATAAAAAGTATCCGGCATCTATGTGGAAGTAATGGTCGAGGAATTCACATGCACTATACAGCACGTCAGGCACTTGCGTCATTGTTGTCCAGCTCTTGGAACGCTCAATTAATCTTTCGTATGGTCCAACCAAGCAATCCCCCTATGACACACCCGTAAGAGTCACCACGTCGATAACGGGCCGTTCCGCGGGCAACTCACGTGACTCGTCAACACCCTGCGAGCCTTATCTATATTCATGATATATACTACCACATTTCGCCAATGACAAAAATCTGGCTGGCCTTGTAGCGGAGTCTTATGAATAAAACGGTGTCCTGTCTGGAGTTGCACTCGTGGCTTGCGAAGAGGTGTTCATGCGGATGACACTCAGGTATGACAACGGTCTATTCAGTGAACAGAACGGATGATTCTCATCTTGCTTGCCAAATCAAGTCTAGTGAGCGAAAGACTTGAGAGAGACTAGACACATTCAAATCCGTGGCTGGTTTCGCCGGTCCAGACGTCCTCCTACAATCAACTTCAACAAGCGTCTCATCGTGACGCCAGTTCCGCTGGCGATGTTGATTAATGTATCGTGGGGGTGTCCTTGCAGGTACTCGCTGATGACCTGTATATCATGTTCCTCCTGCGCGGCCACACACTGGGGACACAAATACCTTTCCGTCTCGTCACCCGTAAAACGAATGCTGCACTTTCTACAGCTAGCCAACGTATTCAGCATCCTTTCAGACCGGAAAAACGTCCCCACGGTCAGCAGACTTCTGCAAACAAGGGGGACGCGCTGTTTCTCCATAACGTAGAAAAATTTACGGCAACCCGGCGATCATAGGAGTAATCCTTTAGACCCGTAGCTTTGCGTCCGCACTTTTCAATGCGTTTGCCCAGTATTTGATTCGGATTTCACGCAATTCGACAATAATTATCACATTTCGACATCGCCGAATCAACGAAAATATATCTTCTTCGCTTCGGGATCATCGACGGGATGGGACATTTTGCACATGATGCTCGTTTGGCCGGGTGCCGCCGCAAATCTCTATGCAACTGTACTAGCCCAATTGATTCTCTGTGTCTATGTTTTTAACCAACTTCGCCAGTTTACACCAAATACACCGTGTTTGCGCAACTTCGCTGCATGAAATTTTTGTGTCAGTTGTGGCGGCTGTGGAGCAAATATCGGTTCTTCCGAAATTCGGCAATTACAAACCCGGCCCAACGTCCCTGCCGCTGCCATCATCCATCGTGCGCTGCAGCTTCACTGCGGCCAAAGGAATCTCCTCTTCGACAGACTGACTGTTGCGCGCCTTGTCTCGCTGGTGACGCATCCAGGCTTCATAGCAAATCCTAGTGATGATTTCAGCCGCATGAGGTTTCAAATCCCCGACGCTCTTTGGACGCAGCATGCCATCGCCTCCTAAGACTGCTTTATGCAGAGGCTGCTTGGCAAGTTGTACGCGCGCAGGCCATAACCCGAATTTTGCTGCATAGACTCAAATCAGGGTGACCACGATGAAGATAGCTCTGTATGTCCGGGTTTCGACCGATGACCAGGCCCTGCATGGGTTTTCCATCGAAGGGCAGATGCAACGCCTCGAAGCGTACTGCACCTCCCAAGGTTGGCCAAACTATGAATTTTACATTGATGATGGGTATAGTGGAACATCTATGGACAGGCCGCAATTGAAACGGCTTATCCGTCACATTGAACGCGGCGACATCCAAATGGTGATTGTCTACCGGCTCGACCGCATGAGCCGACGTCAGCGGGATTTGTTGTTCCTCATTGAAGATGTGTTCGAGCCGAACGCGACCGCATTTAAGTCCGCTACGGAACCTTTTGACACGTCGACCCCACTAGGAAAAGCGATGCTCGGAATCTTGGGCGTGTTTGCACAGTTAGAGCGTGACACCATCATTGAGCGCACAAAGGTTGGACTTGCGCAACGCGCACGGAAGGGGCTCTGGTTTGGTGGACCAACGCCATTCGGGTACCTGCGAGACAGCGATAATGACACATTGCTGCCACATCCAACGCAGGCGCCTCTCGTTCAGAGAATATTTCAGAAGTATCTCGCTGGCGAGACCCTGCTAGGCATCTCCAACTGGCTGGCCGAAAACGACTCGAGCAGATATGTAGACCACAACTTCATTAAGGACATGTTGGAACGTCCCGTATACGCGGGTTTGGTGAAACATCGTGATGACCTATTCCAGGCAACCCATGAGGCAATCATCGACAAAAATACATGGGAAGCCGTCCAACAGGAGATGAAGTCCCGCAGCGAGGGACGGCACCCATACGGAAAATACCTGTTAAGCGGTCTTGCAGTGTGTGGAGTCTGCGGGGGTAACTACAAGGTCCAACGCCGCAAGCACCCGCGTTCTGACTATGTGTACCATTACTACATGTGTGCGACAAAACAATTAAAAGGTAAATCACATTGTGCGTCTTCTAAGCAAGTCAAACTTGAGAAACTCGAAGACCAGGTCATTGAGCAAGTCATCGATCTGCCCATCGAACGCGAAACTCTCTTTGCTTACATGACTGCTGATGACGACCGTGCTGATGAAGGGGAACGCATCGCCTTGCAGAACGAACTTGAGTCCATCACGCGAAAGGTTGACAACCTGGTCAATGCGGTTCGCGATGGCGTCTTCACCTCTCGGCAAATTCAGTCACAAATGAGTCAACTCGAGGAGCGGCAATTACAGCTCGAGGAACGGTTAGACTCTTTCGTGGAAAAGCCTGAAGGCAACGACACCAACGTCAGCGCTGCAATTCAGTCCATCCGTTCATCCTGGAACTACATGACGGACGATGAGAGGCACCAAGTACTGCGCACAGCCGTTCTACGCGTCGTCGTCCACCCCGATAAAAAGCCAGACATTATATGGAACATTTAGCTACTTGCTGCGTGCTCTCCTTGCCGAGTACCCAATAGGAAACACCCCTTAGTCCAAACTCATAGACGAGGTTTAGTTTCGCTGCAGCGCTAAGTGCATCGTCGAACCAAACTTCATGCTCTGACTGCGAAGCGTTATACCGAAAAGAAGGGGAAACTGACGCAGAATCCCAAACAATTGGCACTTGCTGCTCCTGAGCCAGGTTCTGCGCGCTGTTGTTTGAGATGCCAGACGCCAGTCTCCCTTTTTCCCACGGAATCTGCCAGTCGTATCCGTACAGTGACATGCCCATCAGAATTTTTGAAGGCGTAATCACAGACGTCGCGTATTTGAGCACCGCTCGTACGTCATTATATGGAGCTACGGCCATCGGTGGTCCAATGCTCGACATTTTGCAACAAAACCGCGCTAGGAGGCGGCTTGAAACGATACCTTATCTCAAGTTCCTTACCATGCGCATCAATGCGCTCCACGAGTTGCTCAAGAAACTGTCTGATTACTCGAGTATGAGCCTGACCCGGACTGAGCACCTGACGCATGGCATCCTTGACCAACTGACCACCCCCGCTTTCATCACGGAGTCCATCCACGGATATGTGAAGTTCCTCTCCCCGCTTTTCCAGTCCCTCTATCCGTTGACGGTACTCTGCGTTCAAATGTACAAATTGCTGTTCGGATATATGACCCTCTGCCAGTTGTTCAAACAACAACTGCGACGTACGGATGACTCGATGCAGTTGTTGCTGGACATGAGCAAGTTCTGTGTGCAACTGATGGGCAGAGTCAGCGACACTGAGTTGTTTTGAAAGTCGATCTATAAGGTATGGTTGCAGAACGTCACTGCGAATTCGAAGAAGCAGAATCCTCTCTACTTCATCCGCCCGAAGAAACGGTTGACTACAAAGGGTGCGTCCGCTGTCAGCCTGCCTTACGCATCGATAGTACCTGTCTCCTCGGTTGTTGTATTTCACAATCATACTGCTGCCGCACGTACATCGAATCAGTCCTCTGCTGAGCAGATGCAGTTCACCGCTGCGCCCACGAACTTCTCTGCGGCTTGCCAGCACGTGCTGAACCCGCTCAAATGTTGCTCTGTCGATGATGGCGGCATGGGCATTTGGACTGACGACAATTTGCTCAGAGTCACTCACCCGCGTTGTTACCTTGCGCCGTTCGACCCAGTGACTGTTCTTCGGAACAACAGACCTTTTCTCGCGTCGTCCATATGCGACGTCTCCTTGGTAGGCCGGATTTGTGAGCATGCGTAGAATCGTTCGCTGAGTCCACAAGTTCCCACGCTTCGTACGTACGCCGCGCTCGTTGAGTAACGCAGCAATTTTCCGAGCGCCTAAGCCGCCCACATACAAGTCGAACACCTCGCGTATGAGCGGAGCAAATTGAACATCGACCTCCAAATGCTTCGTGACTTTGTTGAGGATGTACCCATCGGGGGGCTTTCCGTTCCACTTCCCTTGCCGAGCTTTTTCGATGGCCCCCATTCTTACCCGCACGGCGGTCTTCTCAGACTCGGCCTGTGCCAACGCACTGTGAATCGTAAACACAAATTCTGCATTGTCGCGCAGACTATCGAAATTTTCTTCAACAGAAACCACGCGGACGCCTGAGGCGAGCAAGGTTCGCAGCATCACAAGCGCGTCTACCGTGTCCCTCGCGAATCGCGAAATGCCCTTGAACAGCACAAGTTCAAACCGCTGTCTCCTCGCGTCTTCAACGAGTTGCTGAACGGCTGCCCGTTTCACTAGACTGGTACCGGAAATGCCCTCGTCGACGTACACCAACTGGGGCGGCGTCTCCCACACCCCCAAACCTTCACTGCTCCTACGCCTTGCAATCTCTCTGCAGAAGCTGATTTGGTGTTCGATGGACTCCCCCTTTACTTGCGCCTCATCCGACACACGAGCATAAATGGCACATATCGGCATACAGCTCACCCACCGGAAGAGGTCTTCTGCTCCCGCTGCTCTGCGGGCC
Source organism: Alicyclobacillus curvatus (assembly GCA_017298655.1). Classification (GTDB taxonomy): domain Bacteria; phylum Bacillota; class Bacilli; order Alicyclobacillales; family Alicyclobacillaceae; genus Alicyclobacillus_B; species Alicyclobacillus_B curvatus. Next base: position 5,825,175 of record CP071184.1, on the reverse strand, counting down.
CCGCTTCACTCGACACTTCACTCGACACTTCACTCGACACTTCACTCGACACTCTGTCGGACAGTGGGTCTGCGGCTGGGTCGAGCCCTGCCTCGACCTTCGTGCGCAGGTGCAAAAGAAGAATCGCGACCAGATTCGGCTCCAAGGTCTCTATTGGTTCGGCGCCGTAAAAGACCTTCGATACCGTAATACGCGACTTTGCCACACCCATCACCTCATCAGATGGATATGCAATCGCAGGTTGTCTACTTGCCGAGACAGGTTCCATTTAAGAGCACTACTGGCGGCAGCAGTACCACCATTATCTAGGAGAATAGAATGCGCAAGTTGGGCGTTGAAACACGAATTGGAAGGATTCACAGGCACGCAGAATAAATATTCACTCGTAGGGCGGTAAGACTATGTCGGGAATGCTGGAACTACAAACGCGGCCACGAAACCCTTGTCTGTGATGAAACCCAGTGAAAGGCGGGAAGGCGCGGAGGCAAGGAGATTCAGAGCACGAGGAGATGAGAGGACCTATCGGCAGCGACTTTCACAAGGTACAATCCATTCACAAGACACTCATATACGCGCAACTGGATTATTGGCAAAACCACATTGTGTTCACAGACCTGTGGTGGTTGCTGGTTGTTCTTTGCGTTGTCGCCTGGGCCGTTTGGGTAAAAACCGTAGATAAGAGACATCTTCCACAAATTGCTCTGTTTGGAGCCTTTGTGCTCATCGTAACAACCACCCTCGACGGTCTCGGCAGCGAGACGCTGATGTGGGACTATCCAGTCCAGGTTACACCGCATTTTACGCGCTTCATCCCTGTGGACTTTGTTGCCATGCCGCTAACCTACATGTGGCTGTACCAAGGGTGTAAGACGTGGCGGTCATTTATCATCGCATCGGTCGTGATGTCCCTAACCTTTTCATTTCTACTCGAGCCTCTTGCGGCCTGGATAGGCATTTACGATCCGATACACTGGCGCCACATCTACTCGTTCCCAATCTACGTTGCCATCGCGCTGTGCCTCAGATGGACGGTTGAGGCAATTTTTCGTAGAGCGGCCCGTTCGTCATCACCACCGTCACGCTGAACCGCGAGACTGAAGCGCCTTGACTGTGGTGTCAGATTTGTTCCATCCAACTGCGGGCAATGGTGAATTCCTCGTTTGTCAGACCGTGCCCCGTCTGCTGCCAGTTGAGGGTCACATTAGCCCCTGCCGTTTGCAACATGTGCGCGAGCCGTTCGCTGTTTGCGGGAGGGATTATCGGATCGAACGCACCAGACTGCATCAGGACCCGCTTACCTTTGAGGTTCGGTACATCCTCTGGCTCGAGTGGAACCATGGAACGAAAAAGTACCGCAGCAGAGAAGATGTCAGGTTCGAGCAATAACAGACTCGCGGCGATATTGGCTCCGTTGGAATAACCAACAGCGACGAATTCATCGCGATTCAGCTGATAGGTTTGGGCGGCTTCCTCGAGGAAGCGCGCGAGTTCGTGAGTGCGAAAAATGACATCAGCTTCATCAAATACGCCTTCCTCCAGGCGACGAAAATAGCGAAACATACCGTTCTCGAGTACCTTTCCGCGGATGCCAAGAAGGGCGGCGTCTTGTGCAAGGAAGCGCCCAAGTGGAAGAAGATCCTCCTCGTTGCCCCCCGTCCCGTGCAGGAGGATTAAGGTCTTCTGGCTGTGTTGGTTTTCTGACGGAATAAAGCGGTGAATGAAGTCCATATCGGCGGTACCTCGCAATCTTCCTAAGTGTCCGCAAAAAATCAGTCCGGCAGTGAGTGACGCAGGCAATGACTCAGACAGACAGCTTTAGCGGGTAGTGAGAGTCTGGCAAGGGAACGTGTTGAGTGAGACCACGGAGTCAATCAATCGGCTTGAGATTCGCGACAATCTCCGCCCGCTGTGGTTCGAGAAATGGCGGTAAAACCACTTTCTCACCGAGGGTGTCAGGATTCTCGTCGACAGCAAAACCTGGACCATCCGTCGCGATCTCAAACAAAATACCATTTGGCTCGCGGAAGTACAGACTCCGAAACCAGTATCTGTCGACTGGGCCGCTGTTGGGGATGCGATAAGATCGAATCTGGTTTATCCACTCCTGGTACTCCTCGTCTGTGGGTGTGCGGAATGCCACGTGGTGTACCCCGCCAGCGCCGAGCTGCGCGCGGCTCAAGTGGGGCTGTTCAGCTACATGCAGCTCTGCATGCGGACCACCCTCCCCCATCTCGTAGACGTGGATCATTCCCTCTTCGGGATGAGCGTATTGACGAACCTGTCGCATGTGTAGGACCTCAGTCAACATCACATCTGTGTAGCTCAACTCTGGAACACTGAGCATAATGGGTCCTTGGCCACGAATCTGGTGATGGGCCGGCACCGGACTCTGCTCCCAGTGAACGTGCAAATCACCCTGTCCACCATCGTCGACGAGTGCTAGGCGCTGCCCTTCCGGGTCTTCAAGAAACATCGTAGGTCTACCGTCCAGTTCGACAATCTCGTCGTGCTTTACCCCCTGCTCAGAGAGCCAGTCTTTCCACCAGGTGAGCGCCTCCGAACCGTTTACGCGCAGATAGGTACGAATGATACTTCCACTGCCGCGCTCTTCCTTGGGGATGTTCCAGTCGAAGAAAGTGAGGTCGTTTCCTGGTGTACCGCGCTTGTCGCCGCTGTAAAACAGATGATACGCACTCACGTCGTCCTGATTAACACTCCGCTTAACCAGACGCAGCCCCATGACCTTGGTGTAAAATTGATAATTTTCTCGAATCTGTGACGAAACCGCAGTCAGATGATGAATCCCTTTCAAGCTAAAATCCACGTCGACGACACCCCTTTTTGAATATGTTTTGAATATGTTCGAGTCAGAGACCATCGACCGACTCAACAGTCTCTAGCAGCACACTTTTTCATCCACCGTGCGTAAGCAACACTCATTCAGCCCATTCAGCACTCTCTTACGCACCCACGGTGCGTTAGCAACACTCAGGTACCCCAATTCGGCACTCCCTTACGCATTCACGGTGCGCAAGCACCGTTTATCGCATGCAGTCTGTCTTATTATACCGAGTTCCCGCAAATATCGGTTGAAGAATTAAGTGTGTGAAAGAAGGGAAACATAGTGATGAAAGGGGGTAGGGGCTGAAAACCATGGATATTCACATTCGTTCCTATGACGAGGAAAATACACATCGTTACATCAGTGATGCCACAGCCGATGGGGCGCCATGGGATGACGATTATGTCCCCCTGCTCAGTAATGATGCCCCACCGGGTACCAGTTCTCCAGATACGACGAGCCCACAGGGATAACCCCGTGGGTCTTATTTTTGTGCAGTCGCTCCTGGCTGAACTGGCTGAACAGGCTGATCCGGGTGACCCAGCCGAAACCAACTAACCCAGCCGACCCACAATCAACACATTGCATGATGGTGGTCATCGGTGGTCCACCGACCCACCCCCACTCATACGTCATCAGCATGAGAAAGTCGACTTCGGCACCGAGCGTCTTGTAGTCGAAAGCGCCCATCCACGACGCTGTGGGTGAGTCGCTCGTCTTCGGCCCCATCGCGATGGAGATTGACAGGCCCTGCCTGCGGCATGCTGCGCCGAGTTCGCGGATGAGGGTGTTATAGAGTGGCCTATCCGTTGGCCGCATATGCTCAAAATCCACATTGACGCCACTGAACCCACGCTGTCTAGCCATGGTTACGGTGCTTTGGATCAGCTTACGCCGCAGACTCGAATTTGCCATCAGCGTATGTGCTAGTTCCGTGTTGAACTGTGTCCCGTCAAAATTGGTCACGGTCATGAGCGGCTGCACTCTAGCCGTTTTGGTTGCACTTACCGCCTGTGAATCCGGTTGCGGGGTCAAGGTACCGTCCGCCTTCGCCTGGTAGCTAAAGATGCAAAGGTATGTGAGACGTTCCCCAACCTCCTGCACAATCCGCGCATCACTGGCGTTTCCCTGCGGCAACAAGTAACCGTTGACCTCGATGGCCCGTTTTTGCGTAATTAGTTTCGGTATTGCAATTGCCGATCCGGTGTTCCACGGCACTAAACTCTTGTACCCAGGAATCGCCTGAGTCGAATCCGTGCTGCCGGGCGCTGGTCGAATCCCCAGCCAACGCTCCAACTCCGTTTGCGACACACCTGCCTTGCGGGCGACCCGGGCTACGTTGTCCCCCCTCCGGAGCACATAGACTTCGGCGAGCGTATCCCTCGTAGACGGAACAAGGAGGTGTTGTCCGGGGACTAGCACCTCCTCGGTTTGTAACTCATTAAAGTGTTCTAACTCGCGTGTAGTCGTCGAATACTGTTCGGCGATGCTGCGCAGTGTTTCCCCTTCTGTGACGGTGTGAATCCACATTTTGGCTCGCTCCTTAAGCGTTCTCGTACTCCTGCTAGGATACGGGTGCTTTGGGCCAAAAGTGACGGTACAGCCGCCCAACTTGGGCGACTGTACCTAAAATGACTCTTTTGCTCGATTTGCAGACGTGCAAAAAACTCCGTCGTTGTGCAGATTACACCGAGAACACTCCGCGCCTGCATCAGGTGCTGCCGCCCGAGCCCACTTTGCTTGTGATGGGCACCAAGACATCCGCATTGGTCCCGTAATATGCTACTTTCCATTGCCCAGTGTGTGTGAGATACGTGACAAGAGAACTCCCGCTGTTGAACAGGATGGCCTGGAAGTGATACTTGTTGAGCAAATCCGGTGCATTCCACCATACGTTTTGCAGCGCGAGATAGTCCATGAATATCCCGTTCTTCAGGAATACGTCCGTGCGACCGTCCACGAATGTCGGAATACCACGGTAGATGAGGTATCCACCCCAGTCGTATTTATTGAGAATCCTCGTAGTCAGGTGATGCGACTCCATGTAGTTGACCGCCCCAACCGGATACGCCCCACTGCTCCAGTGGTCCTTGACGGGGCCTTGCACATTCGGAATGGTCGTGGCGAAATACGCAATCCATGCAAGCAGCAGGACACCATCTGTCAGGCGCATCCACTTTGTCAAACGGTTCAGGCTGCGGAACCAGTCACTTGTAACTTGCGCCAACAGCGGCACCGTAGCAATCGCGACATAAGGCAGAAACCGCTGATAAACCAGCATCACGGCAAAACTGCCGCCAAAGTAGAGGATATCGCGCAAGGGCAACGTGCGAAACCGAATGAGGACGATGATGAACGTTACCATGAGGAACGGCAACACACCGTACTTGAAGCTTTGCATGTGAAAGTCTGGAGAATGCCATTCCATGATGTTATTTGTCATTTGGGAGTCATTGGACAAAAGCGCGTATGTATACGCCTTGATGCCGTTCGGGTTGATGAGTCCAACGGCGGCGCCCACCACAGCAGCCAAGACGAGTCTCCACCTGGCTCCTTTTGGTAATATGACCCGCACAAACCGACCGACCGAAGGAATAAAACTGACAAACACTTCAAGCAGCAGCAGCAAGATTCCGATGGTCGATGAACCGTGTGAATTGGCCCACAGGAGCATCACCACGGGTACCCAGTAGAGTACGCCGAACCGCCCTTCCCTGACATACTGCAGAATCAAAAGGAACAGTGCAAACATCATATAGGACACTATCTGTGGCCGCATGGTCCAAAAAATGATTCCGGCAAACTGCGCAGCGCATGCGAGAATCGCTGCCATGACGTGGTTGCCCTTCGACACACGCACTGCCAGCAGATAGAGGATGACCACGGTTGCAGTAAAGATGGCAATTTGAAACAGCCAGGTGCCTGGGAAACCAAAATGTTTGCCAATCCACGCAAAAACAAGCTCAAACAGCCATTCCTGCGTGACCCATGGCATGCCGTGGCTGGACCAGGAAAACGGATCGGTCGTGGGCACAACGTGGTGAGCCAGGATGTATTGTCCGGTAGCGTAATGCCAGGGTGTGTCGGGGTCATTGTAGTCATGCATCTCGTACATGGCAACGCCTAAAATCCAGACGGCCATTATCAACCACTCAATGCTAAGAAGACGTTTCCAATTCCACTTCATCGTGACTTCCTTCCTCTCCGTTTGCCACGGAGCTGTCTACTCACGGCAGCGAGGAACCGCTCTATCTCTGGTACGGTCACCTCAATGGCCACCACTGAACTTTCACCCTGTTCCCCACTTTGTTCGTGTTCTCCGTTGATGGTATTATCAGCAGTGCCGCCACCCTTGCCATGACTCGTACTCACGCCATCTGGAGCGCGTCGGCCCTTGCCACGACTCGTACTCACGCCATCTGGAGCGCGTCGGCCCTTGCCACGACTCGTACTCAAAGCCGAGTGGACTGATACTTCGGGCAGAGCGGTAAAGTTCTGCCAGACCTCAGGCAGCAATTCGTCACGTCGCGCTTTCGACAGCCCGCGAAGCCTCGGACCGAGATCGCTCAGAAACTGCGTCCATTCTCCCGGCAACGGTAAATTGACCTGAACTTGCAGAGATGACTTTGGTACACTCACGAGCAAGCTTCGGGACGTGACGCTGCCATCGCCAGACGGTCCGTCTGACGAATCCATTTCGTGCGCTGAGTTTTCACGATGGAGGGAGTCCTGGTACCGCCGTGAGTCCTGACGCCTCGGCGCGTCCTCTGCGTCCTGCAACCCCAAGCCCTGCGTATCGAGGTAACTGGAATACTGCCAAAGGCTCCCCATGCGGTCCTGTACGACGACGGTACCTGCGGCCAAATCGCCCAGGCGTCGTTCTTGTCCATCAATCACAGCGACAATCAAACCGACAAGATACCCAGCCGGCAGAAAGTCAACGAGACGCAGCAAATTCCGAATGGCGGCTGCGTAGAACGAGAGCGGGCGTCCGTCACGTCCAACGGCGCGAATCTTCATCACGCGTTTTCCGATTGTTTGACCGGACAAAGCCGCCTCAAGTGCGATAAAATATCCCCAGAAGACTAGAAACGAGATGACAACTGCTGCACCGACGAGATACGAAGTTGCGCGGCCAAAGACATGCAGCCACTGCCACATGACTTCACTCGCCGTAAACAGCGCATAAACGACCATCAATATCAACAAATCAATGACTTGGGCTACAACGCGCGATCCGATGCCAGCCAGCCGCAACTTCAGCCGCACCTGCTCTGGAGTATGCACTTTTAGGTTGTTATCCAGCATGTCATCACCACCAGGAGGAATCGACTCTATGCACGTCTCGCAGTTTCAGGCACGCCGAGCACCATCTTGGCGTCAACTGGAGGAGTTACTGCGGCAAAAGAGCCGGGCACAAAGTGCACAAAGTTTTCTGCGGTTTGTCAGGTTATATCGTGCGGTTGCAAGTGACCTTTCCTATGCACAGACGTTTTATCCCGACGCCGACGTTACAGACTACTTAAACGGGCTTGTCTCTGCCGCACATCATCGATTGTATCGTAGAACCAGTCGGAGCTACACAACCGTATGGGACTTTTATCGGCGAGTCTTCCCGAGTATCTTTCGCCGCCTTGGCGGCTATATCCTTGCTGCAACTCTTGTATCAGCTCTCGGCGGGGTGTTCGGCTACCTGCTCGTCCTCTTGCAGCCGATACAAGCCTATCACCTCTTGCCGCCGTCGTTTCTGCATCAGTTTCAGCCCAGTCAGGCGGGTCCCCACGCAGTGGACGCGCCGCTGATGTCAAGCGTCATCATGACACACAACATCTTCGTGGCGCTGATGGCGTTTGTGGGCGGGATGTCGCTTGGCATCTATACCACGTACGCACTGTGGCAAAACGGTATGATACTCGGTGTCCTCGCGGCACTGTTCCAATCGAGCGGCCATGCTACCGTCTTTTGGTCATTGATTGTGCCCCACGGAGTCACAGAGTTGCTGGCCATTTTCATCGCCGGCGGAGCAGGATTTCGGATTGCACACAAGATTATCGCTCCGGCACAGTTAACCCGTGCGGCGTCCCTTCGCATCGGCACACTGGATGCCGTTCAGTTGATGCTTGGCACCGTCCCCATGTTTGTTATCGCTGGCACGATTGAAGGGTTTTTGACCCCATCTCCGCTGCCTGAGTGGACGAAATTCCTCGTTGCTGTGTTGACGGGGGTATTTTGGATTGTATACTTCCGGTTTGTCGGTCGGTTTGTCGGAACGAAGCGGCCCAATCAGAGAGAGCCGCGACGTTTCTTTCGCAGGTAGTTACTCACGACCTTCGTCACCAACTGGTTTGGCGGCGCTTCGACGACTTCGACGCCGCCCCGGTGCAGGACGCTCTTGAAATCGTCTCGCTCCTCAAGCAGCCACTCTGACGATGCCCACTGCGCAACATCCTCTTCTGATTGTGGTAGATGCTCCAATAGTTCATAGAGATGATTCGGCGTCAGGCTGACAAACAGTGTCGGATGCTGTTGGCGTGCCGCCCGAATCGCAGGCAAAAATCCTGCGTCGGTAGCAAGCCCCTCCATCTCTGACAGTACAATCAGCAGGCTGCGGCGTCGAAACCGGCCCGTGAGGCTCGAGAACAACGCTTGATAGCCCCCTTGCACCTCCTTCGGTTGAAGGCGGGCGAGGCCCTCCACAACGGATCGCCAGTGGTCTTTGCCATTGTCGGGTGATATGCGCAGGTCGACTTTGTCGCTGAAACCAATCACACCTACACTGTCGCCTACGCGGAGAGCCGTGTGGGCGAGGGCGCTGGCGCAATCCACGGCGTGATCGAGCCGGGTCTTTCCGTCCGGCAACTGTACAGCCATGTAGCGACTGGCATCAATTGCAATAATGATGTGCTGCCCACGTTCCGGTTCGTAAACGTTTTTCATGAGTCTGCTGCGACGGGCCGTTGCTGCCCAGTTCACGGAGCGGAGGTCATCGTCAATGGCGTACTCCGAGATAAAGGCGAAATCCGTGTCCCCGCTGGCGAGACGTTTGACGTGCCGCCCCTCGTGAAGCAGCGTTTTCATCAGACTCTCGACCTCGTCACGCCAGGATGTCACGTCCGGAAGAACCAACAATGGTGTTTTTTGGTCATCTCGATGCATGCAGGTCCACAGCCGCAAAGGACTTGTGAATCGACAGTCCGTCGCTGCAAACTCCTTCTGGCCGCGCACCGTCGGCGTGAATTCGGCCGCAAACGTAAATCGACTCGCTGCGGACTCCAACTGTCCCACTGAACCGGCGTCTCCGGGCATGAGAGCGAGGGGGCGCGTGAGTTGAACGGTCTCCGGATGGCCAAGGTGGAACTGCATTCTTGCCATGTCGACGCCGTATGCGGACTTTCCGCGCGAATCAGGGACCGAGACGTGAACATTTACAGTCGCGGGCAAACCATTTTGCGGTGTCCCGGAGAACTCGCGGTCCAGCTGAGGGAACCCCCGTTTACGTGCGAGCCAAAAGTCTGCAACTACGAATATGGTTAAAACCACGAACAGCACAAGGCCAATCCACCCGAAACGAGGGGACAAGGCGCCCGTTCCCAGACTTAGAACGCAAAGCAAAAGCCATGCGCCGACTTGTCGGTTGGATGGGACAATTCTATCAGCGCGGGACTTCCACTTGTTCCAGGATGCGCGAAATGACCGCATCTGCTTCGACTCCTTCAAGTTCAGCGTTTGGCATGAGCAACAGGCGATGTCGCCACACCGGATGGATGACAGCGTGAACGTCGTCCGGAATCACGTAGTCACGTTCCTCGATATACGCGACTGCCTTCGCGGCATCTAACAACGCAGTCGCTGCCCTTGGGCTGGCGCCGAGTGAAATGCCTTCAACGTTTCTCGATCTTCTGGCCAATTGCACGATATATCCGAGCACGGGTTCCGATGCGGTGACATTTTGTACCTGGCGCATCATCTCGTAAAGTTCCGTCGGCGACAGCACAGCAGCCAGTCGCGGCAAGTCCTCCTGCCCCATACCCCCACGGTGATGCTGGAGCATTTGCACCTCGGCATTTTCATCGGGGTAATTTACGCGAATCTGCATCAGAAATCGGTCCAACTGTGCTTCCGGCAACGGATAGGTACCTTCGTATTCAATGGGATTCTGCGTCGCGATGACAAAAAACGGGTGCGGCAGAGGTCGCGACTCACCATAAATCGAGACTTGTCGCTCCTCCATCGCCTCCAGCAAGGCGGCTTGGGTTTTTGGTGGGGTACGGTTGATTTCGTCCGCCAGCACAACATTGGCAAAGACAGGTCCCTCGCGTACTTCGAAAGTTCCCCGCGCCATATCGTAGTAGGCGTTGCCAAGGATATCACTTGGCATCAGGTCAGGCGTGAATTGAATGCGTTGATAGCTACCGCCAATAAGCCTGGTGAGGGTGCGCGCCAGGCGGGTCTTACCCGTCCCCGGCACACCTTCCAGCAAAGCGTGTCCGCCCGCGAGGAGCGCTGTCAGCAGCTCCGTCACCACTTCCCGCTGTCCAAAGACAACGGACTCCAGTTGTTCTCGAATACCCTGCACTGCTTCGCGCAAATGTGTAAGCCTCCTTAAGTCAATTCCAATATAATCCTTATCAGCAAGTCAATCTCAATTGAATCCCTGTCGGAAGGTCGATCCTACTTTTCATCCCTGTCGATAAGTCAATGTCAAATTAACCGCTGTCGGTTCCGTCCAACCTTGTTGAATCTGTTGCGTCTAATTCACGTATGAAACTTTGCAAAGCGGTCAATCGCCTCTTTCTTGCTGAACGAGACAATGCCCGGCTATCACTATCCTGAGTCTCGACAGTCCGCCACCGCGCGTAGGCTTGCGCAAGTCGTCGGGGAAGGCCTGGCAGGACGACTGCGTCGAGCACATCCCATGAAGCTGTGCCTGGAATCCCATACGTCTTCGAAAGGCGCCGACGAACCGCCGCATCGAGCAACGCCTCACGAGCGGTCGCGAGCGGTCGCCTCATGAAATGTCCTGCCAAGGCATGCACGAGTTCAACATCTACCCGTGGTGTTTCATCGGGAGCTCTGCGAATCACTCCAAATCGGGTGTTGCTCGCAAAGAGGTACGCAACGCCGGCGGCGAGAAGCAACAACAGCGTACCCTCTCGTCCGTTTCCAAACAACGTCTGCAGCAGACCTTGGTCGACAACTCCGTGGCCATATTCGTCCCATAAGATGTTCTTCCCCTGCAGTAGACGCCACGGAATTTGCAGGTTACCCGCCTCGCCAATGCCCTGGTTCTCAAACACCACAGGAGCAGTCCAAACAGTGATATGGCCTTTGCCGTGCACGAAGGCTGCCCCAACGGTGGCGCCGTTTACTGTATTCATTTTGTCGACAGCGGATTGTAGCCCGGCACCTGTGAGCTTGGCACTCAGAGCAAAATCAAGGCCTGTGAGCGTCGTGTGTGTGTTGACAAACTCGAGTGTCTTGACCGTTGTCAGTTTGGACGCGGGCGCTGAGTTGGCTGCGCTTGTTGCGTTACCTGTGCCCACGGCGTTACCTGACGCTGCGGTGTTAGCTCTGCCCACGGTGCCAGCTGAGCTTGCGGTGTTACCTGCCTTGCTGGGCGCGCCCGCATGGTTGACAGCATTTATGGTAAGTTGCAGTGCTTTTGTGATGGCATCGTTTTGATTCGTCACCCAGATGACGTCATGCCCCTTCGCCACAAACGACAACAAGTCGCGTGCATCTGCTGCAGCGTACTTCGACGATTGCGGCTCAACGCTGACATACGTTGCTGTTGTATCCTGCGGCAGAAGCCCGGGAACTTGCGCGAAGGTCTGGAATGACAGGCCGAGGCGAGGCCAGAGGCGGGCCAAAGCGAGATCGCCCATGGGTTCTGCAGACACACTCGACCCTGGCGTGACATCCGTCGTCGCCTTCGGGTTAGGATGGACGATGTACAGCACCGCTGCATAGATGCCAAGAGCCACAAAAATCAGCCACCAGCTGCGTGTTTTCACGATGCTTCCATCCCCTTTTCTTCGAGGACTTCTGCCGCTGCATCCAGTACCCGCTGTGCATCAACTCTGTCAATCGGTTGTTGTCCAAACCATGCAGCTTCGGCCAATTCAGCAGCCATCTGAAAAACGGACGTGACGGTGGCTAGCGAAGCGACAGGGTTTGCGGACGAGGTTTCGGGGGTTGCATGCATCGATGCCTGCCTGCGCAACAGCTCGCGGCCATACGTCCGCAACGTTTTTGATGGACGCAATCGGACCCAGCCTTCGAGAGCCGCGTGACGCAGCAGTCCTTCAACGAGGAAGTGCAACATCTGCTCATATTCGCCTGCTGAAAAGGCCGTCTTCGCATCTTTCAGCGATGTGCTGTGCGAGATGTCCACGGTTGATATCCGCACGGCACGCCCTTGCGCACGTTGCTGCAATACTCTCCACAGCACAAACCCAGCCGTGATGACGAACACAATGCAGACGCCAACCAGGGCCAGGCCGACGTAGCGGAGCGTGTGTGCACCGAGATCGATATGAAGGTGATTGGCAATCCATCGTATGACTCGCATCCACCACGGCAGCGGCTGTACCGGGGTATGAAAGAGCTTATCCTGCAGAATGCTCTGCAGGATTTGATGCGCTTGCTGATACGTTGATGGAGTCGTCATCCGTCACCGACTCCTTACTCGTCGCGCAGCCAAGCCGCGAGGTCTGGAGCTTCTGTGCGGACTCGCAGATCGAGGTACAGGTTTGCCATCGCGAGGAGCGAGAACGGAGTGATGATGACCCCAACGAGATCGGTCAGGATGGATTGAAAGATGATGGCAGGAACGAGGCTGAACAGCAGGCCGAACCCTAAACTCACCACGAAGATGATGAGTTGAACGACCAGGAAGTAGCCGATGATGCGCCACAAATTTCCGCGACTCAGCTCGGACGAGCGACGGATGGCAGCGATGAACGATATGCCCTCTTCAAGGGCGACCGATGAAACAAAAGCCAGCTTCACCGTAAGCCAGATGAGTCCGACAACTGCTGTCAAAGTCAGCAACACGACGGCCACACCAACCGCTGTCGGAGTCAACTTGAGCGCACTGAGCAAGACCCCAACGCCGACGATGACGCCTCCAGCGACGGCGCTCGCCACAACGTAAATCAACCAACGCACGACGTTCGTCCCGAGCACAGGCAGCAAGCGACGCCAGGCATGACGAAACGCTTGCCATCTTCCGATTGGCACTTCTTGTCCGTCATACTGCACGCTGACGACAATGTGTAAAATCGAGCCATACAAGAGCGGAATCACGACAAAACCGCTGATGATGGCAAAAAGCAGTACAAAAGCTAGTGAAGGAATCTGCGAGATGAGCTGTTGCTGTACCAGGGCTGGATCTTGCACGTTTTGCAACATGCGAGACAGCAGCGTCTGTGTATGTATATTGAAGATGGATTCCAAAATCATGTACGGCAGGTAAATGCAAACGGTCAACACCAACAGTGACACGAAGTGTCGACGGTAAAGCCGGAATGTCGTATCAAGCAAGCCGCCCACTGTCTGCGGTCGCAGGTTCGTCTTTGATTCGTTGATTGCCACCTGTCTCCCTCCCCGGAAGGCCAATCCAATCTATGTCGTCGAGGGGCGTTAAAGGTGCACTACGGACATGGTGTGAATCCGCAAGTGGTTCCTATGACGACTTTTTGTCCTTTGCCCATGATAGCACATCCAAGCGGAATATTGGCGCAACTCGTCTGGACTTGTCGTCAAATCAAGATGTTGCGGAGAGATGCTGCCATACCTGGGAGTGCAAGGCATGGACTTTACGGCGGGGGTCGTGTTTGGGCGGGGAGGGATGAGCGGAGGGTAAGCAAAGGGATTGCACGGGGGTAACCAGAGCGTAAGGAACCAGAGGCAAGGTGCTGTATTTGTTAGGGTCCCGAATCTTGTTTACGTACGTGTGGGGGTATGCGCCAAAATGTAGGTAACAGAAATATCCCTAGATGCCAGAACGGTGGGGTACCCTCCGCGACTTAGGATGCAGAAGTATACTTAAGTCTGGATTACGGGGGGTATCCAGTGAAGGCAGAGGGCACAAAATGATACTTAACATACCCCCTGGGGTTGACGAATTGGGATACAAAGGTATTCTTAATTCCACAATATACCCACCAGGGTATACGTTTAAATATCAAAGTGAACGCGAAAGGAGTTCTGATACCCCCACCCCTATGCGATTTAGAACTAAATTTGTACCCTACGTCTATATACCCTGTCCGGTATCTGTGGCGGGCCTGCATGTTTAGGGATGTGTTTGTATCCTGGATGGCCCCATAAACCCCGTCAAGTATGCCCAAATCCATGCCCTGCTGCCCTGTTCTGCGGATGTCGACCTACGGTCGACTACCGTTGTGTCTGTAGGTCCGATATGGATGTCGACCTACGGTCGACTACCGATATGTCTGTAGATGCTTTCGATGGATGTCGACCTGTGCTCGACTACCTAATAGTCTACAATCCTGAATCGAATGGCGACCTGCGGTCGCCGACCTCTTGTCTTCTTTCAGTTCTCCCCCCTTTTACATCTTCACTTTCGCAACCTTACGGCTGCACCCAAAGGAACACAACCCTGCAGCAATCAAAACAAGCAACAACAAAAAAACGACCCTACGCGAACGTCAGAGTCGTGTCGTACCTTTCAGCAAACCCAACTGGTGCTGAGCTGGCCAAGCCGTGCTTCAAGCGCCACCCAACCCATGCCGTCCCTGCCACGTGGGGCACACAAGACGTAAGACGTGCCATCGAGGGCCAAACTAATCGAGCACGTGGTAGCACCAGTCAGTCCTGCGCAGTGCTTGCAGGCGCAGTCTGCACCGCAGCGGCCCTCGCTGCAGTCGCTGCAGACGACGGGATGACGACCAGATAGGCCTCCATTGGACCCTCGTGGGCAGCATCAGCGTGGACCGTGCAAATCAGCCGATAGAATCCGGGTTTTGCACCGTGAATCTCTAGTTTCGTCACCTGATTACGGTGCACAACACCTTTCACGTTATACCCTTCGAGCACCACAGGGTGGTCGTGCCCTTTTAAGCCCCGAATCTCCAAATTCACGTCGTCGCCCTCAGTGGCTACGTATACGGCGGGATCGAAGCGGTACACCTCAATCGAACTTCCATCCTTTTGATTCGCCTTGATCTCGTTCGTGACGACTTGATAGGTCACAGTCTTGGCCATCGCCGCGAACGGATGGACAAAGCCTATCAAGAGCGTCAAACCCGTCACTGCCGTGCCTATGCGCAACCATGACCTTCGCCAAACATGCACACACATTCACCTCGCACCTATGCAAAGCTGCTCGCGAGCAAACCTGAACTCCGGACGTAGCCCGGACCTGTCCAAAATTGCTCACAAGCCGCAAAGCAGTAGCTCGCACCTACGCCAAGCTACCCTCAATGCATAGGATGCGCATTTGTCTCCGGTTTATACTCAATGCCCGACTTGGCGTGCAAGTCCGCGTAGAGTCCGCCAAGGTCAAGGAGTGACTCATGCGTCCCGCGCTCGACAATCCGCCCCTTGTCAAGCACTAATATCATGTCGGCTTCGCGAATCGTGGCGAGCCGGTGGGCAATGACCAGGGTTGTTCGATTGTGAGACACAGCCTGCAGCCCTGTGCTGACCAGTTCCTCCGTTTGGCTGTCGAGGCTTGCTGTCGCTTCGTCGAGAATCAGTATCCGCGGATTCAACGCCACAATTCGGGCAAACGCAATCAATTGCCGTTCACCCATCGATAGATTTGCGCCCTTGCCATAGAGGGGCGTTTCATACTCTTTCGGCAGTCGGGAAATCATTTCGTGTGCACCCACCATGCGCGCAGCATCGATAACGGCATCGTCCGAGATGTCCTTGCGAAAAATCCGGATGTTATCAGCAATCGTCCCACTGAACAGATACACATCTTGCTGAATCAATCCGACGATCCGGTGCAAATCCACCTGCGCCATCCGCCTTATATCCATCCCGTCAATGCGGACATCACCTGTAAGCGGATCGTAAAAACGGGTCAGCAAACTCATAATCGAGCTCTTGCCTGCTCCTGTTGCACCGACAACTCCTATCATCTGTCCGGGCTCCACTGTAAAGTCGATGTGCTGAAGGACCAGTCTATCCGGCTTATACCCAAAGGAGACGTCGCGAAATTCGATTCTACCCTCGATACTCGCGTCCTCCACAGGCAGGGGCCTCTGGTCATCTTGAACAGCCGGCTCGACCATGAGAACTTGGCCAATCCTATCGGCGGCCACCATCGACGACTGCAGCGTGTTCCACTGTTGCGTAATGGAATTGATGGGTTGGAAAAATTGGCGAATGTAACTGATGAACGCATACAACGTCCCAAAGAGGATGGTCCCGTGCAAAACCGCCGTGCCTCCAACCCACACTACAGCCGCCACCGCTGCATTCCCGAGCAGTTCAAACGTCCGGTTAAAAATAACGGACAGTTGGTACTCAGCCACATTCGCTTCCCTGTGCGCATTGTTGAGCTTATCGAAATGTCGGGCTTGACGACGCTCCTGGTGAAACATCTGGATGATACGCACCCCGGCCAGGTTCTCGGCAAGGAACGCCACGATATTGGATAGCCTCGTCCTCGTGAGTTGATAACGCCGACGCAGCTGTTTTCGAAACAGCAATGAAATCAGAAACAGAAGTGGAATGAGAACCATGGTCTCACCGGCAATGCGTCCATTGAGCTCGAACATCGCGACAATAATCATGACCAAGGCCAATCCGTCTCGAATCATGCTGAGAAAGAAGTTTGTAAAGAACTGAGACACCGTTTCCGTGTCACTGGATACATTGGTGACCAAACGGCCAATGGCGTTTGTATCGAAGAAAGACATGGACAGACGCTCAATGTGCCGAAATAATTCCAGTCGAATCGTGCGGATGATTCTTTGCCCGGAAAACTGCAGCATCATGATTTGAAAGTAGTTCGCCGCAACCCCAATGACAACCGAAGCCACGTACAGCACGCTGACATACACCAGACCCCTGACGTTTGGGTTCGCCGTGCTGAGATCGCGGTCAATCGCCACTTTCACCAACCACGGCTGCAGCACGTTGGTTGCGTTAAAGATGACAACAAGCACCATAACACCGAGAAAGCTGAGGCGAAATGGCTTTGCATATGGCAACAACCGAAGGAGACTCTGAAAGCTGGCCGCTGGCCGCTTGTCGCCGTTGGACGTCGTTCCCTGATGGTCAGTGCTGCTTGTGGAGTTTTCATTCGTGCCTGCTTGGCCGTTCTGACTCCCCGGACTTCCCGGACTTCCCACGTTTCGTCCACCGGATTCATCCGGACTACCGTTTCCTAAACTCATGCCAGCGCCTCCTCTCCCTCTTGGAGTGCGACCATCGAAGCGTAGACGCCGTTTTCCGCCAGGAGTTGTTCATGCGTCCCCTGCTCAATCAGTCCGCCGTCGTCGAGAACAATGATTTGGTCAGCGTGCCTGATGGCAGATAGTCGGTGCGCAATAATGATGGTTGTCTTGCCCTGCCTGATGTTCCGAATCGCACCGATAATTTGTTTTTCCGTGTTCATATCAACAGCGGACAAACTGTCGTCCAGAATCAAAATCGGAGCGTCCTTCAAAAATGCGCGTGCAATGGCTGCTCGCTGCTTTTGTCCGCCAGAGAGTGATACGCCGCGTTCCCCGACGACTGTATCGAGACCCTCAGGAAACTCCTCAATCTCCTTCCAGAAAGACGCGTTCTTTGCGGCCCAAATAATCTCTTCTTCCGTAGCCGCCTCCTTAGAAAAACCGATGTTCTCGCGAATTGTCGTCGAGAACAGGAATCCGTCCTGCGGCACGTAAGCAATCGCCTCCCGCAACGTCTCCAGAGGCAACGTGCGCACGTCGTGTCCATCGATAAACACTGTGTCCGCCGCCGGATCGAAAATCCTCGGAAGCAGATTGACAAGGGTTGTTTTGCCTGACCCGGTTCGGCCCACAATCCCAAGGGTCTGTCCAGCAGACACTGAGAAGTGAATGTTCACGAGCGCATCGCGATCCCCGTCCGGATATCGAAATGACGGCAAGTGAACAAAGACGGACCCGGTAACGGCATCGACAGGGGCAGGCTCTGCCGGATTAGTAATCTCAGGGAGTTCCGAGAACAGGACACCAAGGCGAAGAAGTGAAGCTGAGGCCCGTTGGAACTGATTGAAGACAAACCCCATCTGTTGCAGCGGCTGGATAATCATTGCGAGATACAAGGTAAAGGCAACAAAACCACCTAATTGAATCTGCTTTGTCACGGTTAGATAACCGCCGTACAACAGCGCAATGGAGAAACTGATGGAGCCGAGAAACGGGATCATCGACTGGAACATTGCACTCTGGCGAAATACCGTCATCTGTCGACGGACGATGTCATCCACCCGGCTCTCGAAGCGGCTCGCCTCAATGTCTTCATTGGCTGTCGCTTTAACGAGTCGAATCGCTGACAGGCTTTCTTCTGTCAAATCGGCCATATTGGACAGCGCTTCCTGTGCTCGCCTGGAAGCGTTTCTGATTCTCGGGCCCCACCAGATGACAAAGAGCGGGAGAAAAAAGAGCGGGATCATGCTGACGATGGTCAGCTTCGGACTGACGGTGCGAAATGTCATAATCAAGGTTGCGGTCAAGAGAAAAATGGCATTGGTCAGGATGTTGAGGCCACCGGACAGAGCCTCACGGACCGTTCGGACGTCGTTGAGGGCGTGATTCAGGAGATCGCCAATACTCCGCTTACGAAAGTAAGCTGTCGATAAGCTCTCCCAGTGGTTAAACAGTCTGCGCCGAAGGTCATACTCAAACTGTCGCCCGAGTTGCCCGTTTCGCATTTGTCCGTAACCGTATAAAAGGACATAAAGGACGCCAACCACCAGCAGCAGCCAGCTGTAGTGAATCACGAGCGCTTTCGACAGCTGATGTGTTTGCAAGGTGTTGGTGAAGTTGCCAAGCAAGTGTGGGAATTGAACCATGACAAACTCAGATATGATGATAGACAACAAAGACAAGGCATAGGCCCATTTACGGGCTGAGAAAAAGTTTCGTAATAAGTGTTTCGGGTTGTCGATGACTCATCACCTCTCGCTCTCCCCATGGCAGGTCGCTCTCCCCATGGCAGGGGCCAACGGGCACACCCGTTGGCCGTGTTTTGGGGCTTGTAGACAATCAGGAACCGCCCTTTGTCATGCTTTAGCGGTCATCAAGCTGGCGAAGCAAGTCCTGACCTTGCGCTTCATACCCCGGCTTTCCGAGCAGTGCAAACATATTTACCTTATACGCCTCAACACCAGGTTGGTTGAAGGCGTTGACCCCGAGCATTTGTCCGCTCATGGCGCATGCCAACTCAAAGAAATAAAACAACTCGCCGAGACTCCTTGCAGACTGGTCTGTTACACTTACGAGCAGGTTTGGCACCTCGCCGTCCACGTGCGCAATCTGCGTCGCAAGGCGGGCTTGGTCATTGACATAAGACAGTGGTTTACCCGCCAGATACTCCAGTCCATCCTGCACGTCCGGCGTTGACGGCAACGTCAAGTCAGACACAGGACTCTCAATCCGTACTACCGTCTCAAATAAATTGCGGTAACCTTCCTGAACAAACTGCCCCATCGAATGGAGATCCGTCGTGTAACCCACAGAAGCAGGGTAAATACCTTTATGGTCTTTTCCTTCGCTCTCTCCAAACAACTGCTTCCACCACTCGGCAACCATTTTCAAGGAAGGTTCGTAGTAGGCAAAGATCTCCGTGTTCTTGCCTTTTCGATAGAGTGCATTTCTTGTGGCCGCATACTGATAGGCCGGATTCTCAGAGATTTGTGGTGTATTGAGCCGTTCTTCTGCACTTGCTGCGCCTTCAAGCATGGCTGCAATGTCCACACCTACCGAGGCAAGTGGCAGAAGTCCAACCGGTGTGAGCACCGAGTAACGTCCACCGACGTCATCCGGCACGACAAATGTCCGGTAACCTTCCACGTCGGACAGGTCTTTGAGGGCCCCTTTGTGTGCATCCGTCGTGACGTAGATTCGCTTTTTCGCCTCGTCAGGTCCCACCTGTTGCTGCAGCCATGCTCGAAGGATGCGGAACGCCACAGCTGGTTCGGTCGTTGTGCCAGACTTGGAAATGACGTTGAGATAGACCTGCTTTCCTTCCAACACACGTAAGAGGTCATTCAGTGCCGAAGCACTTAAGTGGTTTCCTGCGAAGTACAGCTCCGGCCCGCTTCGGACTGCCCGCGGCAATTGATTGTAGTACTCAGGCTTCGCCCACTCAAACGCCGCCCGTGCACCGAGGTAGGAACCACCAATGCCAATGACCACGAGTGCATCGGCATTCTCCCGAATCTCCGTGGCGGCTGACATCAAGTCAGCATAACCCGACTTTAAGACTTCGCTTGGAAGGTGGAGCCAACCAAGGTAATCAGCGCCTGGCACCTGTCCACTATGTAATCTCCGGTGTGCATCGTCAACCACCGGTTGGAACTGCTCAAGTTCGTGTGAAGCCACAAAATTTTTCGCAAACCGCAAGTCGAATTGAATCATCGCGCATAGCCTCCCTCTCACATCCATAAGAATACTCTTAAAGCGTGCAAACGCCAAACCATTTGGTATGCGTAAGTCAGCTGTTTAATGAGCCCACTACAGGCCGTCTGTCTGAGCGCAACCCTCATCTTCTCTACCCGCAAAATCCGTTATAGCCAGCCTGCAACCGCGTAGAGCAGTGTAGAACCACCGGCGACAAATAGTGCCGGCTTTAATTTGTAGCGTGCGTATTGCATCACGGGCAACTTCATGACCGTTGCCATTGCCACCGTGTTGTCACTGAGAGGGGAAGCAAAACCGCCAAACGTGCCGCTGGCGAAGATAGCTCCGGCTATCAGTGCCATCGACGCGTGGGTACTTGCAGCCAAGGAAAAGCCGATGGGCATTAAAATACCCCAAGTTCCAAACGATGACCCAATGACGTACGAAATTGCGCAACCAAAGAGAAAGAGCACAGGCGCTATCCACGCTGCCGGCACCAATCCCCCAATGACATGTTCTGTGTAGGTGGTAAAGCCCAAATCAGACGACACCGCCGAGACAGCCCATACTAATGTCAATAGCGCGATAACGCCCATCATCTCGTTACCACCGGCGAGAAACCCGAACATCGTCCGGCCAATCGACAAACGCTGCACGGAGTACCACACGATGGAGACGATGAGTGTGATGAGCAGCGCTTGGAGCATCGCCCTTGCAGCATTTGCCCTGACCAGGGCCTGCCACACGGACGATGTGCCGCTGTGCCCGCTCCACCAGGTTAGAAATAAGGTCAAGACGAGCAAAAGAGCGAGTGGAAGCAGCAAGTTTAAGGGGTTCGGCTTTGTCTGTTCCGCGGCGACATCCATCGCATCAGGCAAAACATCCGACTCCTCGCTTCGACGATTGTGAGGTTGACTAGGTTGTCCATCCTGCCGCTGAAGTCCGGAACCATCGAGGTCTGCCGCAGCAGTGTCAGGGCGAAGGTGCGTTGCGCCGCCGTATGTACTCGGTTCCGGAATCGCGTCCGCAGGTCCCGTCCCAGCTGCTTGCCCAAGTTGCCTAAACCGAGGCGACAATTCTTCACTTGCTTCCATACCGACTTGCGACGCGATGCGCAGGCGTGACTCGGGAGTCAAGCGGATCTTGCGCGTTGACGTCACCTTCGACTCTGTCTTTGACCGTGCGAAAAATGTCCCGTAGAGACCGTATACCATCATCAAGAGTGAAAAGAAGTTAAACGGTAAGCTGACTAAGAGCAGATGATATGGCGTGCCTACGAGACCGTGGTGGCGACCCGCGGTCGTAAGCAATCCCACCATGTATCCCACGAAAACCGTTCCGAGCGGCACCAATGCTGTGAGAGGGGTCGAGGTTAAATCAATCACTAGCGCTACGCGTGAGGTAGGTACTTTCAATCGGTCAAAAACATGTCGGACCACAGGGGCCACCGTGATGATGCGAAAGTCCGGCGCCATAAAGGTCGCTAAAGACGATAGCCAAGTCAGTGCGAAGGCACCCCTGACTGTCTTCACACGTTTCTCCATCCACTGTGCGAACCCCGTCACGCCGCCTGTTACCCGAACGAGACCGACAAACGCACCGAATCCGTAGAGAAAGACGATAAGCCGAAGGTTGTCGGGAATCGCCAGTTCCTTCAGGATATACAAAAGAGCGCCATCGATACCTCCGAGCAAGGTTGGATGAATCATGTACGATCCGACCAAGAGGCCAACCATCAGCCCTGGCAATACCTGACGTGTCACAATCGAAATGGGAATGACAATCAAAAAGGGCATGAGAGACCAGAAGCTTCCGTGCACGCTGTCGCCTCCTCAGGATGCATACGTCTGCACCCTCTAAGGTCTCACGGAAGACCCATCTCATGCATGCCCTTTCGAAACCGCATCCTCCACGGTGCTTAGATGCTCGACACGGCCCACAAAAAACATAGCCGTTCAGCGGAAAAACAGTCACATCTTCTTGCTCAGCTCTTCTTTTGAATCATCTTGACGCCAAATGCCTGTGGAAGCAGGTAGACTCCGGCCAGTCCGACGAGCACATAGATGATACGGCTCCACAGTACGTCCGACCCACCAAATAATGCTGCCACCACATCCAGTTGAAAGAGTCCGACGAGCAGCCAGTTCAGTGCCCCAATCAGCACCAGCCACCATGCGACTTTTTCCACCATAGTACATCCCTCCCTACTTGTACATATGTACAAGGGAGGCAGCATAGACCGCGCCGAAATGCCGTTTTTCGGCGGACAAGCCGCAATTTTCGCTGTTCATCTCGGGTCACTTTGGAGCGCCGTTAACACATGATGCGTAAGCGTCAACTACTTCGATTCGTTCCGTGCACTCTCCAGCCGCTGCAACGCGTGCAACACTTCAGCCCGCTTTGTGAGCGGCCGCTTACCGTCACGGATGCCTGCCTCTCTCGCCATGTCGATATCCGGCACATACCAGAGGGCAGACATGCCGAAAGCTTCAGCACCTTCCACATCCGCTCGATAGTTGTCACCCATCATGACGGCATCGCGAGGGTCGACACCCGCAGATTCGCAAGCGGCTGCATAAACAGACGGGTGAGGTTTGGCCATACCAATGAGTTCCGAAACCGTAACCAGTTCTTTCGGGAAGTGTGAGAGTAGTCCAACTGCCGCGAGCTTTCGTTCCTGCAAATCAGGTGATCCGTTGGTGATGATACCGAGCCGGTAGTTCCGTGCGAGGTCAGCGACGAGGTCCTTCGTCTCTGGATACGGAAAGAGCGTCGTTTCGAAGTTGGCGTCGTAGACCGACTGGAACTTGTCCGCCTCTTCGATGGGCTTTTCAACACCAAAATCACGCCATGCTCTTAAAAACCGCTCTCGCCGCAACACAGCCATGGTGATTTCCCGCCTGTCGTATTGACCCCAGAGTTCCTGGTGATTTTCCATGAATCGCAAAATCCAGTTTTTTGGCACTTGATGATCATAAAGTTCGGCGATGGTGTGTTCGAGTCCCAATTTATATTGAAGACGTGTGTCCACCAGTGTATGGTCTAAATCCAGGAATACAACATCAAATTTAGTCATCACAGATTGCCTCCTTAGTTTCCGTAGCTACTATACCATGGTAGGGACGCACTGCTAAAGACACACGGGCAAATGCACACTGGCAAACGCACACTGGCAAATGCACACTGGCAAATGCACACTGGCAAATGCACACTGGCAAATGCACACTGGCAAATGCACACTGGCAAATGCACACTGGCAAATGCACACTGGCAAATGCACACTGGCAAATGCACACTGGCAAATGCACACTTGTCCCAAGACACGCGTAAAGGCACTCATAAACACACTCCTAAAGACACCACACCTAGGGATCCGGAAAATCTTCGCTGCATAGCTGTCCCTTGCGACGCCAGTTGCTGTATGATGTCTGCTGTAACCTCACAATTTTCGCACAACACAAGGAGGATCCGATGAGGCACACAACCACCACGGTTTTTGCAGCCATCCAGTGGCTCGGCTTCATGTTTGCAAATACGGTTGTTATCCCACTCTCCGTGGGTGCAGCCTTTCACTTGTCATCCGTCGAACTGAGTGGGGCGATGGCCCGCTCATTCATCATCACCGGTCTCGCCTGTCTCATTCAAGGTTGGATAGGACACAGGATGCCACTCATGGAAGGCCAATCGGGGCTCTGGTGGGGCGTGTTACTTAATCTGGCGGCTACGGGGGCAGCCGCTGGCGTCAACATCTCACAGATTGGCGGCAGTATCGCTGTTGGGATGATGCTTGGAGGCGTAAGCCTAATGATTGCGGGAGCGTTCGGACTGCACAGATGGCTGAATCGTCTATTTACACCCATCGTGATGGCGGTATTGCTGCTGCTGCTCGCCGCACAACTCATCGACATTTTCTTTGAGGGCATGATGGGACTCAATCAAGGGCATCTGATTCAACCGAAAGTGGCTTTGCTCTCGATTCTGCTCGTACTGTTGGTGGCATTCCTGACGATTGGCGTACGTGGAGTCATCAGCAATTTTTCGATTCTCATCGGACTTGCTGTGGGTTGGGTTCTGTACGTGGTGTGGATTGGCGGTCAGGCAACGGCTGCCTTGCCGCAGTGGTCGGAAATCACACGGTTGTTTGTCTGGGGGAAACCGGCGTATCAAGCGGGCATCTTGATTGCATGTGTGATAACTGCACTCATTAATACGACCAATACCATTGCCACTCTCCGGGCTGCAGAACCTGTATTTAACCAGTCTGTCAGCGACAGCGCCTATCGGCGCTCCCTTGTACTCTCCGGCTTTTACACCGTCATCTCGGGACCGCTCGCGCTTGTGGCTTACGCGCCGTACACGTCATCCATCGGTTTCCTAAAAACCACTCGAATCTTACACCGGGCCCCCTATATGCTCGGAGCGGCCATGTTTGTCGTGCTCGGTTCCGTCCCGCACCTGTCCGCATTGTTCGCAACCCTGCCTGTAAGTGTGGGGGATTCCGTCCTGTTTGTAGCGTACCTTCAATTGTTTGGCTCGGCCCTGCAAAACATCAAAGGCATGGAATTCGACTTCCGGACCATATTTCGGCTCGCACTCCCTGTCCTCGCGGGTTTAGCTGTGTTGGCAACGCCGAAGCAGGCGTTCAGCTCGTTACCGGCCGTCGCCCAATCCATTCTTGGCAATGGCATGCTCGTCGGCATTCTTCTCGCCACCATCATGGAAGCGCTCATCCCCTGGAACAGGCTTCGCGCCTAAGCGCCTAAATGCACTGCTTCGCGTGCACTACGAAGTCTTCGAGCTGACGTTCTCCACGCTGGTCTTGATTCCGGAAGACAAATGCAATGTCAGCGACACGTGAGACGTGTCCACCTGAACCACGTCAGCTTCGATGGATGTCTTGCCTTTTGGGTCCGTGTATTCAAGGGTGAGATGGCTGCCCCCGTCAAGAGACGAATAGGCCTGAAACAACGTCATCGCCTGCTTCTGTAATTCTGTGTCCGGGATGGGCTTGTTTAAATGAAGGATACAGAAAGCATCCTGAAAGCCCGATTCGTCATTTGTCACCACAGCCTGGCCAATGTGGTGTGAGAGGACATATTTGCTGAATTCCGATCCCGTTTTCTGGCGGATGGCAAGCGCCCATATGGTGATACTTGCAAAAGCGACCGCCATTACCAGCACGATGACCGCTCCAATCATGAACTGCCGCTTCGCACGCCTAGCTTGCGCACCGTTGTTTGCATCACCTTCATAACGGCTGTTCACATCCGCTACCCCTTTCCATCCTGCGTAATCTGCTGAGTTCTGCCTAATCTGATGAACGCTGCGCAAACAGATGAATCCTGACACAGATAAACCCGGCCTATACAGATGGCGTGCCAGCAGGCACGCCATTCCTCATCTCATCGCTTTCCCTAACCCACAAATCACACGGCAGCTTCGGCTAACGATTCGGATTCGCTCAAGCCTCAAAGCTCGGGTCGAACGCGTCGCGCAGGCCGTCACCGATAAAGTTAATGCAGAGAATGGTAATCGTAATCAACGCTGCAGGCGGAACCCAAGCATACGGCTCAGTTGCAAGCGTAAAGTACCCCAAAGAGTTTGCCAAGACGTCGCCCCAAGATGGAGTTGGAGGCTTCACACCAAATCCGATAACAGCAAGTGCGGCCTCGGCAGCAATGAACCCAGCGACTGCGAACGTCGCCTGCACCACCATCACGCCCATGACGTTTGGAACCATGTGACGGAAAATGATGCGAAACGCACCAGCACCCGCCATCCGCGAAGCCAGGACAAACTCAGACTCACGCAGGTTCAGGAACAAGCTTCGAACCAAACGCGTCATTCCTGGCCACCCAGTGAAACCAATGACCAATATCAACAACCACACCGACGAGGTGTTGAAAATTGCAGACAGAACAATAATCAAGAGCAGGAATGGAAAGTTGAACATGAAGTCGCATACACGCATGACCAGAGAATCAATCCAGCCCCCGTAATATCCAGCCAGACCGCCGAGCACCATTGCAATCGCCATGACAATCAGGGTGTCGACAAATCCAATGACTAGGTCGACACGTCCACCGTACAGGTCACGGGAAAACAGGTCAAACCCTGATTGGTCTGTGCCCAGAACGTGTCCTGGTCCTGGCGGAGAATCAGTATTCATCAGAAACTGGTGTACAGGACTGACGTGTGTAATGAGCGGTGCTCCGATACTCACCAAAACAATAAGTAACAGGACCACAGTGCTTATCATTGCAGCTTTATTCACCATAAATCGCTCGACAGCCATCCTCGTCGGGCTTTTACTGGGTCGGCCTTTTCCAGCGGTATTGGTGTCAACATTTTCAGGCGTCGTAATCTGTGCACTCATCGTGTCACCCCCTAGTTGTACCTGATGCGGGGATCCACCACGGCGTACAAAACATCCGCCAGGAGGTTACCCAACAACACAGCGATAGCAAAGATGATAGTCGTGGCCATGATGACGTTGTAATCGCGGTTGTTGACTGCGCTAATCGTAAGTAAGCCCATACCTTGGTACGTAAACAGCCCCTCGAGAATAACAGCGCCACCAACTAAGTTACCAATGTCTAGACCAAAGAACGTGATGAGCGGAATCAACGCGTTACGTAACACGTGCTTGCTAAACACTGTCGACCCGTTGAGACCTTTTGCATAAGCAGTGCGGACGTAGTCCTTCCGACTGACCTCAAGCATCGAACCGCGGGTGTTACGGCTGTAAAACGCCAGGTACGACAGCGCGATGGCGATGGCCGGAAGCAATGCATGGTATATATGGTCGAACAACGAACCAGCTCCAGGACCGGTTCCAACCGCTCCTTGGGCCGGGAACATTCGAAGGTGAATGGCAAAGACGTAAATCAACAGGATTGCAAAAATGAAATAGGGAACCGAGAACAAAATAAAGCTCACGACCGATGTCGTGTAGTCGAACGCGGAGTAAGGTTTCCGCGACTGGAAGACGCCAAGCGGGATGCCAATAGCGAGCGTGAGGACCTCAGCGAGCACAGAAAGAATCAATGTGTTACGCAGTGCTGGTCCCACGAGCGTGATAACAGGTGCGTGTTCGGCAAAACTGAAACCCCAGTTACCTGTAAAGAATAAAGCAATCCAGTGGATATATTGCCACCAAAGCGGTTTGTCTAATCCGTTTTGCTTCTCGAGGCTTGCAATCAGTGCCTGTGGGTCCTTGATGTTGGGGTTGAGAATCGAGTTAAAAGCGTTACCAGGCGCCGCGTGCATCATGAGAAATACGGCAAGGGTGATGAAGAACAGCATCGGAATCATACCGAGCAGACGACGCGTGATGTAGGTTCCCAAAACTTGTAACCTCCTTCAAACAGGCGAGTGGGCGGGCAACCCCGCCCACATCTGCCTTAAAGATTGGAACCTGTCTAGTCCAGGTTGCCGATTCTCGTTGTTAGTCTCACTGAGACAGCCACCAGTCTTGAATGTTCAAAGGTCCTTGCGTGCTCCAATCCTTTTGCGGGATGTTCAGCTTGTTGCTGTACGCAAAGATGTTGTCAGGTGCCCACAGGAAGATAAGCGGCATTTGTTGATTGACGTACAACTGCCACTGAACGAGGGCTTGTTTGCGGACCGTCTTATCGAATGCTGCCGCATTCCATGTCGCAGCAATGAGCTTGTCGTTCTTTGGATCCTTCCAGCGTTCAAAGTTAAACTGGTCGGTTGAATCCCACAGTCCGCGTGGGTCTGGGTCTGTTCCAAGACTCCAACCCATCAGCCACATCTGGATGCTCTTGTCGTCGGTCTCAACCTTCTTCGCCAAGGTGTTGAAGTCCATCGGCGAGTTGAGGGTGACCTTGATGCCAATCTTCTTCATGTCAGACTGAATAGCCACAGCCATTGCCTGTCTGGTTGGGTCTCCGCTCGGATACGACAGTGTCAGGTTGGCTTCCTTGCCGGTCGTCGGGTCGATGCGATATCCGTTCGAACCCATCTTCCAACCTGCTTGGTCAAGCAACTGTCCAGCCTTGGTCGGGTCATAGCTGTACGGGTTCATGCCGTCTGCTGTCGTTGCGGCAGCCCAGCTCACTGGCGGTATCGGTCCACTGATGACCGTGCCAAGACCCTTAAGAATACCGTCCACCATGGCCTGACGGTTCAAACCGTACTCAATCGCCTGACGGACCTTGACGTTCTTGAACTCTGGCAGGTAGTCTTTGATGCCCAAGTATTGATATCCATTCTCAGGCGGCGTGTACACCGTGATTCCAGGAATGGCTTTCAACTTGCTGACGTCTGTCGGTTTTAAGCCTTCGAGGACCATCTGGATGCTGCCATTCGCCAACAAGCCAGGGACGACGTCAGGGCTGACCGTCTTCATGACCAGGTTGGTGATGTGCGGTTTGCCTTGGAAATAGCTCGGATTCGCTGTCATTTGGACGCTGTCCTGACCGTTGACCTGACTGAAGGTGTACGGACCAGAAACAACGGTCGGCATCTTGTCGAACGAAGCCGTGTTCCAACTGCTCAGCGGCACGCTCTTTAAGACGTGCTCCGGAATCGGTTGAATGGCGGAGATATCTGACCACAAAACCGCAGCGTCAACCGTGTGGAACGTGAGGCTGAACTGGGTATCGCTAATCTTCTTAAAGCCGCCGGTGTTCGCAAACGAAGTCGCCTTGGCATTTCCGATGCGGGTAGAACCGACAACAGGTCCAACCAAGTATCCGTACTGACCTTGCAGCGTGGTGTTGTAGGTCTTTGAAGCCAGGTAGTTCATTGTGAACAGAACGTCGTTTGATGTAATCGGCTGTCCATCAGACCACTTCGCATTCGCGAGCGTAATCGTCAGGGTCTTCTTGTCAGCAGACCAAGACCAGGACTTCGCCAAATCACCGACAAAGTTCAGGTTTTTGTCAACAGTCAGCAACGGATCGAATGCATACCCGACGATGTTCGCCGTGTACAAGCTCGCATCCATGTCCGGAATCAACTCGTCGTTAAACTTTGTTGTCTGCGCGATAGTGACCGTGCCACCATCAACAGGCTGCCCTGTAGCTGTGCTGCCCGGAGTGCTGTTGCTTGCTGCCTGATTTCCACTTCCGGCACCATTGCTAGCCCCATTTGAGTTGCCGCCGCCAGTGCCGCAACCAGCTACCAACATAGTCAACGATGCTGCAAGAGCTATCGTCGCCATGGAAGCTTTGCCAATTGGCTTCATGTAATGACCCCCATTAAAAATTTTTTTATGATCAGCGCCGCGTTGCGAGTGTCGCCTAATACAAGTGGCAGGCCGTCAGGTGACCTGGAGCGATTTCCCGCAGCAACGGACGTTGATTTCGACAGACGTCCATAACTTTTGGACAACGTGTGTGGAACGGGCAACCCTTTGGTGGGTTTGCAGGGCTTGGAACATCACCTTGTAATATGATGCGTTCACGCCGGCCTTCACGCTTTGGCTCAGGTGCAGCCGACAACAGCGCCATTGTGTATGGATGAAGCGGGTTGTTGTAGAGCTCTGTCTTCTCAGACACTTCCACCATGTGTCCGAGGTACATGACTGCAACCCGGTCACTGATGTGACGGACAACAGCCAGGTTATGCGAAATGAAGATGTAGGAGAGGTTAAACTCCTTCTTCAAATCCACCATTAGGTTGAGAATTTGCGACTGAATTGAAACGTCGAGTGCAGAAACTGCCTCATCTGCCACAATCAGTTTCGGATTCAGCGCCAAGGCACGGGCAATGCCGATACGTTGACGTTGACCACCGGAAAACTCATGCGGGTAACGCAGGCGGTCTTCGCCGCGCAATCCGACAGTTTCCAAC
Organism: Alicyclobacillus curvatus; assembly: GCA_017298655.1. Taxonomy (GTDB): domain Bacteria; phylum Bacillota; class Bacilli; order Alicyclobacillales; family Alicyclobacillaceae; genus Alicyclobacillus_B; species Alicyclobacillus_B curvatus. The sequence continues at coordinate 5,794,938 of CP071184.1, read as the reverse complement.
AAATGAACGACGCGTTCAATCGCCTGCCGACGGTTCACCGCTTGGTTGACGATAAGAGGTTCGGCAATAATTTCCTCGACTGCCATTTTCGGATTGAGTGAAGCATATGGGTCTTGGAACACCATTTGAAACTTCGGACGCACTCGGCGCAACTGGTTTCCCGACATTTTGGTGATGTCTTCGCCGTCAAAGACAATGTTGCCCTCTGTTGGCTCCAGTACACGCATCACCATACGCCCTGCAGTAGATTTACCGCAACCAGACTCACCGACGAGGCCGAGTGTTTCGCCCGCTTTCACACTAAACGAAATATCGTCGACAGCCTTCACATGGCCGACGGTGCGTCGTAGTACGCCTGCCGTGATTGGAAAGTATTTTTTGAGGTTTTTTACTTCTAATAGGTTCTCGCTCATGTCAGCAGTCCCTTCATACAAGATCGCAGCGAACGAGATGGCCCGGTGTTATTTCCCGAAGTACCGGCATACGTTCGTAGCAACTCGGTTGCGATATCGGACAACGGTCAGCAAAGCGACAACCCACAGGGTAAGCAGCTGCATCGGGAACCGTCCCAGGAATTGAATACAGGACTTCCTTCTCTTCCTCAAGAGACGGAATCGACTCCATCAAAGCCTTGGTGTACGGATGCAGAGGAGCTGCAAACAGGTCATCTGCATTCACTGACTCAACGACCTGACCGGCGTACATGACGACTACATGGTCTGCCATGTCAGCAACAACACCGAGGTCATGCGTAATGAGAATGATTGCGGTATTAAAGTCTCTCCGCATTTTCTTCATCAATTCCAAGACCTGGGCCTGAATGGTTACGTCGAGGGCTGTGGTCGGCTCATCCGCAATCAGAAGCTTCGGTTCGCAGACCATGGCCATCGCAATCATGACACGTTGTCGAAGACCGCCGGAGAGTTGGTGCGGGTATTCGTGGACAATTTCCGTTGCACGAGGAACACCGACAAACTGAAGCATTTCGACAGCTTTCGCCATCGCTTCACGTTTCGTTACGTTACGGTGCCGCAGAAGTACCTCAGTGATCTGTTCACCAATCGTCAGCACGGGGTTAAGCGCCGTCATTGGCTCTTGAAAAATCATTGAAATATCATTGCCGCGTACATCCGTCATTTGCTTTTCCGACAACCGGAGAAGGTCTCTCCCGTTAAAGTTAACCTCGCCGGCAACAATTTTACCGCGTGGTTGGGGGACGAGCCTCATAATTGACAGCGATGTCATGCTCTTGCCGCAACCAGACTCACCAACGATGCATACGATTTGGCTCGGATAGACATCGAGGTCAATTCCGTCAACCGCTCGTACTTCCATGTCCTTGCTGATAAAGTAGGTCTTTAAGTCTTTGATCTCCAGAAGCGGTTCTGCCACCACAAGACCTCCTGCCTTCGTGATTTCTACCCTGCCGGGGCCTTTCAAAACCAAGCAGCAGCCATACAAAAATCGTATAACTTGTAGGTTTGAAACGAGATAAGAGAGAAGTGTTCGGTAATCTATGAATTCAAAGATTTTGAAGTCATTCTAGCTTCCACCGAACCGTTTGTAAAGGGTTATTGACGCGCTGTGAGGTTGTCAATCTTTTCTGTTTTAACAAGATTGTCCATGTAAACCAAACATTCACACATTACGGTCAAATTACCGAAGCGTAATCGTCATATTCGTGTTCATTCTAAAAGAGTTTGTCGGACTGTGCAAGTGCATTTCGGGATATTAGTAAAGCGCTTTCACGAAATTTTCGAAAGTCACTGCGCACGAGATACTTTTGGTGGTCCGCTTTGACGATTGACTTTACGGCAGACTACAGCCGCAAACTTCGAATCTAGTACGCTAGCAAAAATGCCGGTCCAAAGGACCGGCATTCGTTGGTGGCCGAGAGCACAGAATTGCTTCAATTCTGGGTCGAAAACACAGAACTGCTTCAATCGTATCGACCCTAAATGGCGTCAAACCGTTTCGTTTTACGCTCGATACGGCTAACCACTAGATTCGCCGCATCACCAGCCCAGTTACGGTGTAACAACCACGTCTGGGCCGTGGTCCGCAGTCTGTTCCAGCACGTCGCCGATATGCCGTGCAAAGGCCACACCCTTGTTGTGCAAGTCTTCCACGAGATGTCCTACTTCTTCACGAGGCACAGCCAACAACAGTCCGCCGGATGTAATAGCGTCCGCAAGAAGTACCTGTGCGACGCCTGATACCCCCGTCTGAAACTCTGTACGAGGCAAAACGTACTCAAGATTACGTTTTGTCCCGCCAGGAATAGCGCCGTGCAGAGCAAATCTCTCTGCACTGCCAAGGACCGGAACGCGCTGCAAGGACAGTTGAATCCGAACTCCCGACCCCGCTGCCATCTCTAGTGTATGGCCAAGCAGACCAAACCCGGTCACATCCGTGCACGCGTGCACGGTATAACTCTTCGCCGTTTCGGCCGCCACTCGGTTGAGCGTCGCCATGACTTCGGCGACTTCCCTTTCTTCCTCCGGTGTCGTCAATCCTTGTTTAATGGCTGTCGTAATGACACCCACACCAATCGGCTTTGTGAGCACGAGTGCATCCCCAGGCTTTGCGCCGGTGTTTGTCCAGATGTCCTTTGGGTGGCATATCCCTGTCACCGCAAGGCCGTATTTCGGGTCTGTGTCATCAATGGAATGCCCCCCCATCAGCACGGCCCCGGCTTCACGGACAGTGTCTGCGCCCCCTTGCAGAATTTGTGCCAAAATCTCCGGCGGCAGCTTACTGATGGGATAGCCCACGATATTCAGCGCGGTGAGCGGTTTCCCGCCCATGGCATAGATATCGCTCAGTGCATTCGCCGCGGCAATTCGCCCAAATAAGTACGCGTCATCTACAATCGGTGTAAAGTAATCGACCGTTTGTACAAGCGCGACGTCGTCGGATAATTTGTAAACCCCAGCATCATCATGGGTCTGCAGTCCGACAAGAAGGTTTGGGTCTGGTGTAACGATATCAACCATCGAAAGAACTGTGTCTAGGTCCGCCGGACCTAATTTACATCCTCACCCGGCCTTCGTAGTCCACTGTGTCAAGCGAATCCCGCTTTCCCCCACTGCAGTCCCTCCTCTCGCCAGCAACCGTGAAGCGTACGTTCACCATTTTCAGGATCCTGTTGTACGACACAGTCATGAAATCTATTACAGAGCAAGGATACAACAGCCCACTCCTGAAGAAAAGGCTACCACTTTGGCATCGCTTGTGCAGCCAGGAGTCCACCGTACCAGCTGACCCAGTCACTTGCGACGCGGTTCGCAGCTTCAAGCGGCGTCATGGCGAGAAAGTAGTTCGGTGCCAACGTTCGCAGCGTGGTTGACGTGGCGGCATCGACGCGATAGTCGTTTCCTGCGGCAGCGTAGAATCGGTTGATGCGCGTGGCAGCAGCCACCATGTCCACATCAACGACCAGACAGGCGTGCGCTAGAATGTAGCCTGGTCTGTTTGAACTCACGCCTGCCAGTCCACCACGCCACGCCTGCGCCGTACCTACCAGCTTCTTGCCGCCAACGAGAATGTTGTACGTTCCATCACAGTAACTGCCTGCAAGAGCACCTGTCGTCGCTTTCAACCCGAGTGTCCCCAACCAATCGATGAGCGGCAGGCACAGCAGCCTGTAGTACGCGTCCGTTGTCACCTTTCGATGTTCGCGCGGGAACAGATATGACAAGTGAACTACGCCGGGTCCCTGTGGCACAGCCGTACCGCCCGTTGTACGAACGACGACATCCCAGCCATCGTGCTTCAGCTCATCCAGCGCCTGTTCACCCTGTTCAGACGCAACGTCTCGCCGACTTACGCCAATGCCAGGTGCGAGAGCGGACCGCCAAATGCGGACGAGCGGACGAATCTCCCCTCGTCCGACCGCCTGGCCGAGGATGACCTCGAGTTCAAGATTGTGGGCACTGTCTTCAATGTCATCGATCCACTGCACTTCCGTATCTATCGGCCAAAGATTGGCGTCATCGGCTGGCGAAAGATTCTCTGTCAAGGGGCATGCCTCCTATTCCAGCGTCTCACAATGTACCACGCCCCAACGCCAAAGAAAACGGCATAGAGGGGCATCATCGGGTAACGGAACCTGTCCCAAGCCGGAAAGAAGAAAAATATCGCGGTATTGTACGCCAAGTACACAACGAGAAGCCAAGCAAAGGGCCGTCTGAGCCGACGCAGAGCGTGAATGAGTCCAGTCCCACTGATAACCATCCAGACGTAATAAACAATGTTGTCAAACCACATGTTGAAATCAATGACGCCCTGAGATACATGGGGCACTTTTTCGGCAAATGTCACGCTCACCACATTCCAGTCGGTCCAGTACAGAAAGTACCATTTCAGAAACCCGTTTAATATCGTCAGGAACGGGTGCGCCTTGTAATACATGAGTGCCGCGTGCATGGCCACCTGGTTTTCCAGCCAGTCGTTTTTCACATATGGTAAAAGCGGATTGACTTTCGGATTCCAACTCCAGAAGTACGCGCCATTACTATGTGTGCCCTGCCACAGATTGACCCCGCCATTGGTCGAGACGACAACAAAGTGATGCAGTGCTATCCAGTTTCGGATGGTTACGGGGGCCACGCCCACACACATCGCGCCCCCGAAAATGGCAGCCACCGCTAGGGCGTTGCGAACGGATCGGCCGAGTGCAAAACGTTCAACGAAGACAAGGGCTAGCGGGAATAACAGGACAATTGGCCGGACGTCTGCGGCGAAACCCATGATGAGGCCGGAGACAATGAGGCGCCAAATGTGCTTTGTGCTCCATAACTTTGACGGGTCCTGGAGATACATCCAGAGGGCGAGCACAAGCAAAAAGGTAAACAACTCCTCCGACCCGAGCACAGAGTTCCATTCCAGTTGACTCGGCAAGAGCGTATATCCGAGCGCCGCTGCAAACGCCATCGAATCGCGGTCAAAGATGCGGACAGTCAATCCGTAGACGAAAAATACAATGCCGGTACTGAGCAAAATGTTGACTATTAAGCCAGCGGTAACGGACGGACCTGTCAGGTGAAACAGGAGAGAAAGAAAGAAGGGGTACCCTATCGGCCAATAGGCGGTTGGGTGACCGTACCACACGTACCCCTGCCCCTTATACATTTGGGTTGCATGGCTGAAATACCAGGCGAAATCGTCTACCTGCGGAGGGTGCATGTAAAGAAGCCACAAACACCGTAAAGCCAAATTAAAGACAAACAGTGAAACCAGGGCCTGGTACATCCGACGCTTGGGCCATCTCTTTGACCCAACCGCGGGCCACCCCATGGGCAATGCTAGATGGTTCACTGCAGAACCCCCGAAAAAACTTCCGGCGAAACGTTTCCGCCGCTCAGCACACAGACAACGGGACCTAAAAACCTGTAACCTTCGCGGTGGGCCCTCATCACAGCTGCAAGGCTGGTAGCGCCAGACGGCTCGACCACGAGTTTCGATTCGAACAGGACCCGCATGGCCATCAGGATGTCGTCTTCAGACACAAGCGCAATCTCGTCGACGTTGCGCTGGACGATGGGAAACGTAAAGGAGCCTGGATGACTGGTGCGCAGTCCGTCTGCAATCGTCGATGTTGGTCCGATATCCACTGCATGACCCGCTAAGAGCGATAGATACGTATCCTGCGCCAATGCGGGCTCGACGCCAACCACTCGAACGTCGCGTGACGACATCGCGGCGATGGATTTCACGGCTGTTGACACGCCGGAGATAAGGCCCCCGCCGCCGACTGGAACAAATACTTCGCTTACTTGCGGCAGACTTTGCATCAACTCAAGTCCCGCTGACCCTTGACCTGCGACGATGTCCGCGTGGTCATAAGGTGGGACAAACACAAGCTGCTTGTCTCGGGCCAGTTGCTCAGCGTAGGCAATGCGTTCAGATGACGTCACGCCGCAGCGGACAACTTCTGCCCCGTATCCTCGGATGGCATCTTCCTTGACCGCAATCACGTCCTCCGGGACCACAACGGTGCACGGGAGCCCGACGCGTTTGGCGGCATACGCAACTGCTTGTCCGTGATTGCCGGATGAAGCCGTGACCACACCCGCAACTGCGGTGTCTACGTTTCTTTTCTCCACCAGGGACAAGATAAAGTTACTCGCGCCGCGGGCCTTAAAAGACCCCGTGACTTGCAAATTCTCGCATTTTAGAAACACTTCAACACCGACCATCTCTGATACACGGTGTGCACGAATCAGCGGTGTCTCAACGACGACACCGCGAATGCGCACTGCGGCGCTCTCAATCTCGCGAATGCTAACCGACTCGCCAAGACCTGAAGACCCTAACCGCCCGTCGGATTTGGCTGGACCGGATTTCGATGTGTCTGCGTTCATTTCGTTATTGTTCATGTTGCTTTCCCCTCCCGAACTTCATGCAAGAGCTGGAACAGTTCCGGCAATTCCGCGGCAAACCGTTCGGCGTTTGCAGGCAAACTCCCCTGGGCTCTATATACCATTGTAATCGTCCGAGACGTCGGCGGCTCATCCATCACATGCAAGACAATCAGGCGCCCCCGCGCCAGGTCATCACGGACGCAAGACCGTGGCAAAAACGAGATGCCAAAACCAAACTGCACCAGTCGACTAATAGCCTCAAGGCTGTCCACCTCAAGGGCCGGCTCTAGTTTGACATCCCACGAGGCCAATAAGTCCTCGACAAGAGTGCGCAAACCTGACCCTGTCTGCATCACAATAACAGGAAATTTTTTAAGGTCGGATACAGTGATAGCTGTGTGGCTGGAAAGCACGTGGTTTGGCGGAGCCACAAGGAGCAGGTCGTCCTTGTACAGGGGTTGTGTGGTCAAATCGGATCGGCCTGCGTCAACGGTCGTCACGATACCGATGTCCACCTCGCGCTGCGCCAGCAGTTGCACAATTTCACTCGACGATCCGGTCCGCAGATGAAAGATAACCCCAGGATGACGGTTGCGGTAGAGTGCAAATGCCTCCGGCAAGAGATGGATGGCCGGCGTCACCCCGGCTCCGACATAGACCGTGCCAACCTCAGGGTTCGCGAGGGAAGACAACTCTTCACGCAGCTTGTCATCGAGTGCAAGCAAACGTTTTGCAGTGCGGTAGACCACTTCGCCCGCTCGCGTCAAAACAAGTCTCCCGCCCGTTCGCTCGAAGAGCGGCTGGTGGAACTCAGCCTCGAGTTGCTGTAGTTGCCTCGTCACAGTGGGTTGCGTGACATGAAGCTCTGTCGCCGCCTTGACAAGTGTACCCGACTCCACGCTGACCACGAACGTACGGTACAGGCGATTCACCACGACACCTCCCTGCCGTTCGGCGCATCATCAAATTTTGACTCTGTGGGAACCTTACTAGCATCTCCGATGCAAGATATACATATTTCGCATGAAGTCTATGTATGAAATTCATTTTACACATACACTGTGAAAAATTACACTGTCAGAGGGAGGATTTCGCTGCATCACGCACTTCGCACATACACAGAGCTCGAGTTGTGAGCACAATTGACGAATGCAAAGACAGGCAATCACATGTTTGAAAAAGGGAGCTGTTACGGATGGTTCATGCAATTGTAGGTGCACAGTTCGGCGACGAAGGCAAGGGCAAGATGGTCGATTATTTCGCTGTCCAGGCGGACGTTGTGATTCGGTTTCAGGGCGGCGGCAATGCTGGCCATACCATTGTCAACGAGGCCGGGCGGTTTGCGCTGCACTTGGTGCCGTCCGGGATATTTAACCCGAACACCGTTTGCATTCTCGGGACTGGTGTTGTCATTCATCCCGGTAACTTGGTGAAAGAACTTGAATCTCTTCAACAGGCAGGCATCTCCACCAGTAAACTCGTGATTTCAGAGCGAGCCCACTTGGTCATGCCATACCACATCTGGCAAGACGCCTATGAAGAAGAAGTCCGTTCCAAGAAAGTCGGTACTACGCGGCAAGGGATTGGCCCTGCATACCAGGATAAGTCGGGACGTTTCGGCATCCAGATTGGTGAAATGCGAGACCTCGAGCACTTCCATGAACGCACGCTTCAAGCGTACAGCCAGAAGCTCGAACGGATACCGGGAATGAAGCACTTATGCGGAACATTTGATGAAATGTGGAAGGAACTTCTGGATGCCAGAGAAGTTCTTCTACCATATATAATGGATACATTACCGTTGATTGAAGAAGCGGTTCGTACAGAGAAACACGTGTTACTCGAGGGGCAACTTGGTGTGATGCGCGATCTCGATTGGGGCGTCTACCCCTTTGTTACATCTTCGAATCCCATCAGCGGTGCCGTTACGGCAGGCGCTGGTGTGCCGCCAACCGCGCTCAATCGCATCACGGGCATCACAAAAGCGTACACAACAGCAGTCGGCGAAGGGCCTTTCCCGACCATGCTCAACGATGAAGTCGGCGAGTACCTGCGAGATAAAGGTCATGAGTACGGAGCAACCACAGGACGAAGCCGTGCCTGCGGATGGCTCGATATCCCGACCCTGAAATATGGTGCCTGGTTGAACGGGTATACCGAATTTGCACTGATGAAACTCGATGTCCTGAGCGGGCTCAAAGAGGTCTCAGTCTGCACAGGCTACGAGGTTGACGGCAAGCTCTACACCACAATGCTGCCGAGTTACGAACTGGAAAAAGCAAAACCCAAATACATCCAACTCCCCGGCTGGGCAGAGGACATTTCGGCTTGTCGAACGTTTCGTGAGTTGCCTGTTGCTGCACAGACATTCGTCAAACAGGTGGAAGAGTGGACGGGTGTGCCTGTCAAATACGTCTCCGTCGGCCCAGAAAGAAATCAAACGATTGTACGTGACTAAGCGAATAAGGGACTAAGCGAACGTAGATAGTGGGGGAGAGCGTGTGAGCGAACAATTGCAACCCATCCGCAGACTGCAAGGAACCACCCTCCTATCCCCCCGGATGATAGGAATCATTATGGTTCTCATCGGATCGACCTTGTGGGGCATTTCAGGCACAGCGGCCCAGAAACTATTTCAACATGACGGGTTCAGTGCCGGCTGGCTGGTAGATGTGCGGATGGGGCTGTCGGGAATTGTCCTGCTGCTCTCGGTGTGGCTGTCACAGGGGCGGCAGAAGCTCCTGGCCGTCTGGAAAAGCGGTCGGGACAGCGCACATCTGATAGGCTTCGCCTTTATCGGTTTACTTGGTGTGCAGTACTCGTACCTCGCATCCATCGAGGACGGCAACGCAGCCATGGCGACCTTTTTGCAGTACCTCGGGCCCGCTTTCCTCTTACTCTATGTCACCTGGCGGGCTCGCCGACTGCCAACCCGAGTGGAGACGACGGCCGTCATCCTCGCGCTGTTCGGCACCCTTCTGCTCGTGACCAACGGGGTTTGGGGAAAAATCGTCGTTCCGCCGTCCGCTGTCATTTGGGGCATCATTTCGGCTGTGACGCTCGCAATTTACACTGTTTCGCCGTTTCAACTCATTCGGAAATACGGATCGGCGACCGTAGTTGGCTGGGCAATGCTTATCGGCACGGTCTTTTGTTCCTTCATCACGCCGCCATGGCACGTACAAGGCAGCCATTTCACGCTTTCTTCTTTTTTACTTATCGGATTCGTCGTTGTGTTTGGCACGCTGGTCGCTTTCTACTTATATCTGTCAAGCACAAACTACATCACACCGTCTGAGACGAGCCTAATTGCCTGCATGGAGCCGCTCTCGGCAGCTGTCGCATCGGTGGTCTGGCTCCACACTCGGCTTGGCGTCGCCACCATCGTTGGCGGGCTCTGCATCCTGATTACCGTCGTCTTGCTCGCACGAAAATCAGCAGCGCCGACGGCATAGCTAGCATCGCATGAGTCACGTCGCATAGGATGCATGACGTAGGATGCATCAGGCAGGATGCTTCACGTAGGATGAATCACACGGCTCGCTTCACATCGGACCTGTCACGCAGGATGCATCACATGGCTCGCTTCACATCGGACCTGTCACGCAGGATGCATCACATGGCTCGCTTCACATCAGACCTGTCACGCTAGCCCCGAGACAGGTCCGTTACACTACACCGCGTTATAGAGAACTCGCTGTCGGATTGTAACGCTGTACAGCGACTCCACGTTTCCCGCCACAATCGTCGAAAGGGCCAGCACAAACCCCTCTGCATCGCCTTCGATGAATGGATTCGGAAGCAGATAAGCGAGATCGTTGATAAAATACACCAGCTCACTGTCTCCCAAAAACTGAGTGTCTTGCGACCGTGACCACAACATGAGAAATTCCCCGGGCAACTGCCACGTTGTTTGCCCCCACTTAGTCAGGTCATGGCAGACCCCATTACTTTCTGCTGACGTATATCCACTGCCCCACATCTCTGTGGAATACTGGTGTTCTTGCAAAAACTTCGCAAATTCGATGACAACTGACGCAGCCACAACCGTTCCTCCCTCTGATTAAGAATCTCGTGCCTTATTAACAATCTCCCGCACATCATGCAAACCGGCGATAGCTGCTGCGCCAACTCTGCGCCGCACAGCCGCTCCCACCCGTCTGCCAGGAATCCGCTCTCGCGGTAGGCTCTCCGCATTACTGCCGCCAGAGCTCCCTTGCTGTAGCAAGCTCTCCGCATCACTGCTGTACGGACTCAACGTGCTGTAGCAGGCTCTCCGCGTTATTGCTGCACGGACTCAACGTGCTGGACAACGTAACTACGTCCCTGCCAGCGGTTACTCAAGAGCCGTCGCAATACCAGTGCAGCGCGGATCCATTCGTCAAGGCACATGCCCCACCACATCCCATACAGTCCACCCTGCCATGTGACGCCAAACAAGTAGGCAAAAATGATGGAGAGCCAGACAAATGTCCCTGAGTTCCACATCAACCACTTGTTATCTCCCGCTCCTCGAAGCGCCCCACCGATGACCATGTTGACAGCCTTCGCAGGCTGCGCAACCGCGATGATGCGCAAGACGCCCGTTCCCCATGCGATGACCGCGTCATCGTGGGAAAACAGACGAATGACGTCACCGCCAAAGACAAACAAGAGGACACCTGTCAGGGTCATCAAAGTAGTTCCAAGGACAATTCCGCGTCCTGCTATCACGCGCGCCCCTTTGTAATCACTTCTCCCCACGTGGTGACCGACGAGAATAGACACACCTTGAGAAAGCCCCATCCCTATCAAAAAGGACATGGACTCAACTGTGGAAGCGTACGCTCGCGTTGCGACTGCATACGCCCCAAGCAAGGAAACAAGAGAAACGATGAGAAACTGGGTCAACTGATAGCTTCCCAATTCTACCGCGGATGGGATACCGACGCGAATCACGTCCCAAGTAAACCGCCCTCGTTTCCACCATGCTGATATCCGCGTCCGGAGTGGTACTTGCCGATAGAGGATCCAGCACAAAAGCGCGGTACTAACGACGCCACCGATGGCATTGGCTCCGACCAAGCCAACGATGCCTAGGGCAGGCATTCCAAACCACTGAAACACAACAATCGCATTCCCGAGGACTGTCAACAGGACGTTGAACAAGGACAAGTACAAAACCGACCGCGTACTGCCAAAGCTTCTCAGGATACCCGCTGCCATCATCGACAGCGACTGAATTGGCAAGAGCAGGCTCATCAAGCGCAAGTACATTCGGGTTGGACCTAGAATGGACGAAGGAGTGTGCAGCAGCGCGAGAATGAGCCATGGGACACTGAACATGGCGAGCGCGACGACGATGGAGACGAGGAGATTGAGGCGAATTGATTCCATCACAATTTGACTCGTCGACGCCTTGTCCTTCGCACCGACATATTGGGCCACAAGAATGTTTGCCCCAATGCCGACAATCCCAAGGAGCAAGCCAACGAGGGACAGCGCGGTGTTCGCCGTGGCGACAGCAGCCACGGTACGGTCACCAAGTCGACTGACCATGAACATGTTTACGTTCATAATCAGCATCTGCACACCCATCTCAAGCAAAATCGGCCAAGACAGGGAAAGGATTTCTCGATAGCCCCTCATGATTGCCATCCTCTCCGAAAACATAAGCGGGGTCGTAAGTGCTTGCGTGAACAGTGTATCAGTCAGGTCAAGGGTTCATTCCGTCGGCAATCGACTCGCCATCAGCTTGCACCGTCATCCGAGAGGTTCGTTGCCACAACTTGCCCCTTCCTCCGTGGAATTGGTTGCCAGATTGCCCCCACGCATGTTGGCGGCGTCGTCGGGATGTGAGATGATGGAATGAGCGGATATACACGGGGAAAGGGTTTGGCCGATGGTAAATCAGTCTGTAACCATTAAAGATGTCGCAAAGGCGGCTGGTGTCTCCATAACCACGGTGTCGAGATACCTCAACAGACGCTACGATTCGATGAGTGTCGAGACACGAGAGCGCATAGAAAAAGTGATTGAAGAACTGAATTATCAGCCGAACAAGATGGCCCAGGGCTTAAAGGGACAAACCAGAACGATTGCCGTCGTTGTTGTAAACCTGGGTTATCCCTTCGCTGTCGGCGTGATAAGGTCCATCTCGTCGGTTTTGAGCGAAATGGGATATGCCATGCTGGTCGGAGAATCCGCAGGCGATACGGCGCAAGAGGCGCAACTGCTGCAATCTCTGATATCGCAAGGAGTAGACGGTATCATCATCCAGACGAGCGGTCAAAACAACGACTTGCTCGCGGATATCGCTTTAGAAAAGCCTGTTGTATTGGTAGACCGCCAATTTGATGTTCCTGGCGTGACAAACGTCATCACGAACAATCACGAAGCATCACGAGAGTTAACGGAACGCCTCCTGCTACAAGGGTACCAGCATGTCGTGTTCGTGTCCGAACCACCGTCTAATCTGAGCACGCGGGTAGAACGACTAGGCGGATACCTTGAGGCCTGCAGGGCTGCTGGCGTCTCCTCGGACCCGCGCTGGGTACTTCGCGACGACCCGGCCTCCATGACACAGCTGGCCGAACAACTCTTCCAAAATCCACCGAAAAAACCGTTTGCAGTGTATACAGCGAACGGTCTGGTGATGCTTGATCTATACCCAAAGCTCATGCATCTCCCCTACTCCGTACCAACTGAAATGGGCATCGCCACGTTCGACGAACCGGACTGGGTCCAAGTGACGCATCCGCGGCTAACATGCGTGCGTCAGCCCACCGACGACATCGGGATGGCGGCAGCTGATACTGTACTCGAACAACTCAGGGAACGCATTGGCCAGGTCTTCAAGAGTGAGCCGACGGTTATCTCCAGAACAGCGCGACCTCTTCAGACAAGCAACGGCCCTAAGCATCACGCGCCAAACCAAACCATGACAATCCCGTCTGAAGTCATTTGGGGCGCGTCCTCCTCACAGTAGAGTGAGGGACTGCCCCTTTTGGGTACATCTATACCTCAGTTTGCGTCAGCCGTCATGAGACCCAATGACATCACCGTGTTCTTAAAGCGCTCAAACTTAGCGAGGTGTTCGGTGTGGCGGGGCCAATCAGGACGGTGACGAATCTGTTCCTGCTTCGCATGCCCCGCGTCATCCCAAGTGCGCATCCCGGTGGCCAGTTCCGCCAGCCTGGCTGCGCCGACCGCAGAGGCATCGCCTTCGTTGTCGTACTCGACCGGAATCCCGAAGACATCTGCCAAGGTTTGTCGAATCCACTCGACGTCAAGCAACCCACCCGAGGCCATCAACCGCTCTGGTTTCCCAATCTGCTCGAATAACCCGGTCGCAATCCAGTACGCGTTGTATAAAACACCTTCGACTACGGATCGCAGTAAATGCACGGGTTGATGATGCAGTTCGACGCCTATCCATGCGGCCGTTGCATCAGGATTCCATAGCGGCGCACGCTCGCCGGCCACGTAGGGCAGGCAAATCAAATTGCCCGTATCCACAGTTCCCGCGTCCTGCAAGGCCTTGGTGAGGCCGAGAGGAAGCTCGGACTCCGCCATACCCCCCATAATTTGTCGATACATTTGTTCGACAGACACTCCACCGCTGTTACTCGGTCCGCCAATGACGTACTTCCCATCGCTCAGAACGTAACAAAATGAACGCGTCTCAGGATGGGTTGCGGGACTATCGACTGTCGCACGCAGCGCACAACTCGTGCCAATGGTGATAACCATTGTCCTCGGAGTGATGGCACCGACACCCAAGTTCGCAAGCACACCGTCTGTGGCACCGATGTTTACGCTCGTCCCTGCTCGAAGTCCGAGACTTTGGAGTACAGGGCTCTGAGCGACTTGTGCACAGTATGTCGTCGGGACAATGTCACTCAATTGCTGCGCCTTGACGCTCACAGACTGCATGATGGCTTCATTCCAAGTACGTGTATCTGTGGCGTAGAGCCCGGTCGTACTTGCCATCGACTCGTCAATTTGCCATAAACCAAACCAGCGAAACCAAATCCATTCCTTCAGCGACACAAATTTCGCTGCGTGATGTAACATGTCTGGCCTTTCGTCGTGCATCCAGAGCAGTTTCATCGCCATTGTCATCGGGTGAATCGGTGTTCCAGTGCGGCGGTACATGTCTTTCCCCTCGGGCGTTAACCAAAGTCGGGCAGACTGCTGTTTCGCGCGCAAATCCATCCACGTCCACGCAGACGACAGCGGGACTCCTGATTCGTCGACAGCCAACACACTGTGCATTGCAGCACTAAATCCAATCTGGCCAACGTCGAACTTGCCGACAACGTCGTCCACGACGATTCGAAGAGCCTGCATGACGGCCTCGTATACGACGGGCGCTTCTTGCTCGGCCCCGCCCTCGTCTGTGTGGCGAATTGGAATCACAACCTTGTGGTATGAGACCTGTTCACCATGGTCATTCACTGCAATGACCTTCACCGATGTTGTTCCAACATCAATGCCAATCGTACAACTTTGCGGCATCCGTACTCTCTCCCATCAAAGCGAACAATGTGCCGCCCCTGCCCCGGCTGTGAGGGCAAAGGAGCGGCACGCGATGTCATTTTACTGTGCTGATAACGATGGTTCTCGACGTATTTCGGTGACTCCAACTCTCGATACTGCAACTCGGTGACTCCAACTATGGGTACCCCGATTATCGAGGCGATGGGCCGTGTTCATACGGCGTCTTAATCGGTTCAATCCGCCCGAGCAAGAACAAGAAACATATGATCCCGATAACAAGAGCCGCTGCCGCGACAATAAACCCGTCCGCAAATGATCCCGTCCCACCTGCAATGTAACCCGTAATGATTGGGGCTGCAATACCCATGAGGTTGTTGACGAAGTTCATAATACTGCCGACCGTACCGACCGTGCCTTTTGGTGCGATGATGGATGGGATACTCCAACCGATTGGCGCTGCGAAGGCCAAGCCCCCGAGCGCGATGGAGATGTATATAATGGCGACGTTTGCGTTCGTTGTAAAGGCAGCTCCACCTACCGCGAGCCCCAAAATCAGACCAATCACAAACAAGGTCTTTCGCACCTTGGATGAATTGTAGCCCTTCTTCACTAACCAGTCTACGAGGAACCCACCAATCAGGAAGTCTGTAATTGTGGCAATCAACCAAGGAATTGCCACGTAGCCGCTGCTCTTAAGAACACTCATGTGCATTTCTTTCTCGAGGTAGCCAGGCAACCATGTGAGGAAGAGATAGAAGGAGTATCCGTAAGCCGCAAAGCCAATTGTTAATCCCCAAACTTTACGCTGACGCAGCAGGAAAGCAAGGTTGCGTCCGATGCCGCCCTCAGCACCGCCCTCGTCCTGGGCGCCTCCTTCTTCGATGTACTCGCGCTCTGCCTCACCGAGACTTGGATGCTCTTTCGGATCTCGATACCATACCCAGTAGATGACTGCATAAATGAGGCTGAGAATTCCGGTCAACCAGAAACCTCCACGCCACCCCCAGACCGTAACGGCCCAAGCAACAAGCGGGGCACCGATTACATTTGAAAACTTAGCAGCCGCGTCAAACGTTGACGTTGCAACACCGCGTTCACGCATCGGAAACCAATACCCGGTCGCTTTTGCTGCACCAGGAAAGGCCGGTGCCTCAGCAGCACCGAGCAAAATTCGGGACAGAATAATAAGACCCATGCCGCTCACTAATGCTGTCATGAAGGTGGCCAAGCTCCACACAATCGTGCCAATGCGCATCAGCCACTTGACACCAATCTTGTCCAACAAGGCACCAATAGGAATTTGTAACAGCGAATATGACCATGCAAATGAGGACATCAACACGCCCATCTGTCCAGTTGTCAGATGAAACTCCGACATCATCGGTTTGGTGGCAACTGACATGTTGGTGCGGTCAAAGTAGTTAATAAGCACCCCGATGAAAAGAACTGCAGCAATGCTCCAACGGACCCTACCACGTGACATAGACAAACCTCCCTTGGTGAATTAGTGTTCCCCAGAAGTGTCTGGGTCATTTGTGAGAAAACGTTTTACGAAAACGTTTTACTAGAGTATTTATCACATTTACCTATTTGTCAATGGAGATGATATACAATCAAATCTCACTCAAATCCCCCGCTAGCGAACGTTGGGAGGTTCGATTTGCTAAGCCATACGCGGCAGCCTCCGCTCGGGACACCTCACTAGGTAGACCCAACTCCGTAAGCCCCACCCGGTAAGCCCCACTCCGGAAGCCCCACTCAGGGCTGTAGGATACAAATGTATATCTAAGGTCCCGAGGCTAGAGCGTTCCCGGGGTCCACTCAGAGCTGTAGGATACAAATCTATATCTAAGGTCCCGAGGATGGAGCGTTCCCGGGGTCCAATCAGGGCAGTAGGATACAAATGTATACCTAGGGGCCCGAGGATGGAGCGTTCCGGGGCCTCACTCGGGGCTGTAGGATACAAATCTATACCTAAGGTCCCGAGGCTGGAGCGTTCCCGGGGTCCAATCAGGGCAGTAGGATACAAATGTATACCTAGGGGCCCGAGGATGGAGCGTTCCGGGGCCTCACTCGGGGCTGTAGGATACAAATCTATATCTAAGGTCCCGAGGCTGGAGCGTTCCCGGGGTCCAATCAGGGCATAGGATACAAATGTATACCTAGGGGCCCGAGGATGGAGCGTTCCGGGGCCTCACTCGGGGCTGTAGGATACAAATCTATATCTAGGCTCGGACCCGAAGGGGGTATGGGCCGGATCTTAAGACTCAAAAGTGTCGCTAATTCACTGTACAGGGGGGTATGCGGGGGCATTTAAAGTTCACAAGTATCGCTGCAATGTAGAATCTAGCGAACTGAGACGGCAAAACAGGGTCCATATACCCAGCCGGGTATGCCTCTAAGATAAAAATCTATATCTAAATTTCGTCACATACCCCCAGGGGTTTATGTCCAGGATACATAGATATCACTACGAGGACCTCGTACCGTAAAGACACCTAGTGAAGCCTCTGCTCCGCCGTCTGTTCCTCTCCGTTTAGGCACGCCACCCCGCTCCTGCGCACTCCCTTCAAATCCTCTCCCGTCCGCTCCCTCCCCCGCTCCTGCGCACTCCGTTCGAATCCTCTCCCGTCCGCTCCCTCCCCCGCTCCCACGCACTCCGTTCGAATCCTCTCCGATCCGTTCGCCACCCCGCTCCTGCGCACTCCGTTCAAATCCTCTCCCGTCCGCTCCCTACTCCGCTCCTGCGCACTCCCTTCAAATCCTCTCCCGTCCGCTCCCTACCCCGCTCCTGCGCACTCCGTTCGAATCCACTCCGCTCCGTTCCGCTCCCCCTAGCCTCGTCCTAGCCCTCTCCAACCTCCGTTCCCCGCCATCAACATGTCTCGTGATGCGCAAAACCAACCCCAAAGGTGTGCCTTGCGGCACGAATCAACTTGAAAGGCCAAAATCTAGGACGCAGAACTGGCACCCGGGAACGTAAAAACAAATATAAAAATAAAAATGAAAAATAAAAGAAGGCCTTCAGGCTGTGCGTGCCTGAAGGCCTTTCAAATTCGTCTTATTCAAACTTCTTGGGTGGTCCGGCGCGACCTTCCATCTCACACTTTCCATCCCATACTTTCCGTTTGGCGCCCGTCACTTCTCATGCTCACACTGCGCGCAACCCGTACGTACACGCCCGCACTTCGGGACGCCTCACACCCCGCGCTCCTCACACTTTCCATCTCACAATCCCCTAAGCGAGGAATTGATACTGTGCTTCCACCAGGCTGTAGTAGTGCCCGCGCTGACGCATGAGTTCAGCGTGCGTACCACGTTCGACGATGTGCCCTTGGTCGAAAACGAGAATTTGTTCAGCCCCGCGAATCGTCGACAACCTGTGTGCCACAACAAAGGCGGTGCGACCGGAGAGGAGAACCTGCAGCCCTCGTTGAATCAGGTGCTCGGTGTACGTGTCGATGCTGGCCGTGGCTTCGTCGAGAATCAAGATGCGCGGGTCTGCCAAGATGGCCCGGGCGAACGACAACAATTGCCGCTGCCCCATGGAGAGTCGACTGCCTCGTTCCCGGACTTCCGTGTGGTAGCCGTCTTCCAATTCGCGAATAAACTCGTCTGCATACACTGCCGTCGCAGCTGCCATCACGTCATCGTCGGACGCCCCTGGGTTCCCGTACCGAATGTTATCCATAATCGTACCTGAGAAGATGAACGTATCCTGCAGGACGATACCGACCTGCGACCGCAGGCTGTCGGATGTAATCGTGCGGATGTCGGTCCCGTCAATCAAAATTCGCCCGCTAGTCGGGTCATAGAACCGAGCCAAGAGGTTCATCACTGTGCTCTTCCCGGCACCGGTGTGGCCAACTAGGGCTATGGTCTGGCCCGGCTCGGCACGAAACTCGATGTCTTCAATCGCTTTGCGGCCAGGTTCGTATTCGAAAGTAACGTCCAAAAACTCGACCGATCCGTTGATTTCCGGCAATCTCCCAGCATGAGGTGCATCCTTAACCGTAGGTTCTGTGTCAAGGTACTGGAAGATGCGTTCCGATGACGCCATCGCAACAAGCAACTGGTTATACAACTGACCGAGTTGCGATATCGGCTGCCAAAAGTTCCCAAGATAATTGGCAAACGCGACGAGCAAACCGACGGTTACGGTACTGCCTGGCGTCCTCAACAGATGCACGCCGTAAAGGAATAACACCGCACTTCCAACTGCGCTTGTAAAGTCCACGAGTGGCCCAAACAGAATACTGCGTCGTTGTGCTCGTAGGAAGTAACGCATATAGTCGAAGCTCATACCCTGGAAAAACTCCTGATTTTCGTCCTGGCGGGTATAAGCCTCTGTCACACGCATGCCCTGAATTGCTTCGGCCAGGTGTGCATTCAACCGCGAGAGGCGGACGCGCACCTGCTGCCAAGCTCGCCGGATGGTGATAGTCAGGCGCGTCGACAGCAAAAACATGATGGGTACGATTATCATCGTCACAAGCGCCAAACGAGCATTCAAAGAAAGCATGATGACGACAATGCCAATCAACGTGAACACGTTGGTAATGCTGTTGATGACACCGTTTGTAAACAAGTCTTGCAACGAGTTGACGTCGTTCATGATGCGTACCAGTACGGACCCCGCGGGTCTGCTTTCAAAGAAACCCATCGACAGTCGCTGTACGTGGCTGAACAACTCCGCTCGCAGGCCTTGAATCACGCGCTGCCCAAGCAAATTTGTCAAATAGATTCGGTAGTGGCTCGCCACGAAATTCAGTAAGTAGAGCGCAAGCAGCAGTACGGAATCCATGAGCAGCCGGTGCACATCACCCTGTGAGATGGCCGTGTCGATGACTTTTCCGACCATGTACGGCCCAAACAGCGTCGCTACGAGGTTACCAAGTGTCGCAATGAGAGCGAGTACAATCAGCTTCGGGTAGTTCGTGACATAGCGAAACAGCCGCCTCATTTGACCCAATTGAAATTTTTTCTCGAGCGCTTCATCATCTTTGTAAATAAAAGGAGCCCGAAGTCCTGCATCTGTATGCGGAGCAGTCCCATCTGCAGATGCAAGTGTTGTTGTCGTTTGCGGCTTACTCATGAGCGGCCCCCCCGCCTGACAGAGCGACACTCCCGCCCCTCACGGCCGACTGTGTCACAGACTCAAAGTCTTGGAACTGCATGTCAAATATCTGGCGGTACAAGCCGCCTGTTTGCTGTAGCAGTTCATCGTGTGTGCCGCGCTGGACAACGCGTCCCTGTTCAATCACAAGGATTTGATTCGCGCGTTTGACCGACGAAATTCGATGCGCAATGATAAACGTTGTCCGCCCGCTCATCACTCGTTCTAAATCCTGTTGAATTTTGTATTCCGTCTCCATATCTACAGCACTTGTGGCGTCATCGAGTACCAACACGGAAGGATTCATGAGAATTGCTCGAGCGAGCGCAAGCCTTTGCTTCTGACCACCGGATAAACCGAGACCACGTTCTCCCACCAAGGTATAGTAGCCTTCTGGCAATCGCTCGATGAACTCAGCAGCGTCCGCCATCTCCGCAGCCCGCCGCACATCATCCATGGTTGCATTCGGATTGCCGTAGGCGATGTTCGAAAAGATGGTCGTTGAAAACAGAAATGGCTCCTGAAACACGACGGCAATTTGATTACGGAGGCTTTGCAAGTCCCAATCACGCACGTTGACGCCGTCAATTTTGACCTGTCCACTCTCGACATCGTAAAACCGTGGCAGCAAATTCACAATTGTAGATTTGCCCGCCCCAGTCAGACCGACAAGTGCGATGGTCTCGCCGGGCTCTGCCGTCAGCGATACATCCTTCAGTACCGTTTCCGTGCCATAGCGCATTGTCACACTGTCAAACTCGACGTGCCCACGAATCGGTGCCTGATGTTCTGCACCGTGGTCTGCCAACTCATCCGGTGACTCAAGAACTTCAAGCAACCTGTCACCTGCGGCAACCGCCTGGGTCAAATTGTTGAGAAAGAACCCGAGGTTGGAAAGCGGCCATATCAGGGACCAGACGACACTTAGAAAGGCAACGAGATCGCCCAGGTTCATACTTTTGTGATGCATGACCAAAATGCCGCCGACGAACAAAATTAGGACAACACCAAAATTCCCGACAAACTCGATAAAAGGAAAGAATTTCTTCCACAACTGCGTGGCATCCATGTTTGCGTCAAAGTACGCGTCGTTTCTGTCCGTGAACTTCGTGATTTCACGGTCTTCCTTCGCGAACGACTTGACCGTGCGCATCCCCATGATGGTTTCCTGCACACCAGAGTTCAACGTACCGAGCGTCTTTCGGATGTGACGGTAAGTTGGACGCAATCGCCCGTCAAACCGCACAGCCGTTACGGCGAGAATCGGCATCAGACACGCAATAACCAGAGCCAGCCAGCCGTTCATTGACACCATCAGGCCGATGCCGAATATGATAATCAGTACCAGGTTGACGAGGTTGTTAATGCCGAAGGCGAGGAACATACGAAACGCATCCAAGTCGGCCGTCATACGCGACATCAAATCTCCCGTATGAACCTGGTCATAATACGAAAATGGTTGCATGTTCAACTTCCGATAGAGCGCATTGCGCAGGTCGAGACCAGATTTCGCGCCAAACACTTGGCCTAAGTACTGGAATGAGAAGTTAAAGATACCTTTGAAGAGTGCGGCAACAAGGATTCCTGCCACAAGCAGCGGCAGTTGCTGATAATGTCCTGCCATGATGACCTGATTTACAATCGTCTTCAGTAAATACGGATAGACGAGTCCCAAAGCTGTCGCGATGACCAGGAGCGCAAGGCTCACGTATAGCCACCCGAGATAGGGACGGTAGAATCTGAAGAGCCGCCGAAACACACTCGTCATCCATTCACCCCCAAACGTGCCGTATGGGAGTACCGACTCGCTCCCAACAACACTTTATGTCGGACCGGCGTCCCTCATCGGGTGCCGATTTTCGACAACGTAGTTGTGATTTAATCACAAACGCGCAAGGATGGGAATGACCGATTTTGCAGATTCCTTTCCAATTTGGCTATATTCTGTTTTCCTATTTCATGTTGGCACGGAATTGTTTAGGGGACATGCCAAAGCGGTTGCGAAACAGTCGATAAAAGTAGGAATAACTGCGAAATCCTGACGACTCGGCTGCTTCCTCGAGCGTCATGCGGCTAAATCGAATGCGATCACAAGCCATACCAAGGCGCGTTTCTTGCAAAAACTGCACCATCGTTTGGTCAAAGGTTTCCTTAAAGAGGTGGACAGCGCGAGAAATGCTGAGACCCACATGCAAAGCGACATCCTGAATCGTGATATCGTCCCCGACGTGCTGCACAAGAAAGGCCTTCATTTGGTACGCGACAAGCGACTCCGCAGTCGTCGGTGTCGCATCCCACACCTGCATCACGTCATCCAAATGCAGACAGAGTGCACGCAAGATGTAGTCTTCTGTCTCGGCCTTATGCCTCGAGACACCGTTGTGATGCCACACCAACTGTCGCCACAGTCCGAGGGTCTCGTCCGATAAGGGGATGTTGGCACGCCTCGGTCGAGTCTCTGATGACCACCACTTATCCATCCACCGTCCCCGACAAAACACAAAGAAGTCCCCGCTCACTGAACCACTCATACCCGAATCACCAATTGAGAGGACATAGGGGTCTCCAGGGGCGTACAAAACCACGTCTCCCGGTCCCACTTCGGTGGACGTTTTGTCAATCAGCATGTTCGCCGTACCTTCTGTTTGCAGGCGAATCAGGTAGGAAGTGAGCCCTTCCCGGTTGGAAGCGTAAAACGGCGCGTCGTGAATCGCATAACCTGCTCCGAGTACAATCGCTCCGTGTGTACAATCTCCTTGCACAGACTCACCTCCCGTTGACATGAAAATGGACTTCGCTAGACGTCAAATTCAATCTGTGACCTTCGCCTCTCCCCTGCGCGCTCAATCGCATAAGAAAGCAGTTGGTCAATCAACGCTGCATACCTCACACCGGTTGCTTCCCAGAGCTTGGGATACATGCTGAATTTCGTGAACCCAGGCATCGTGTTGATCTCGTTGAGCAACACACGGTCCGTACCTTTCTCAATAAAGAAATCAACCCTCGCCAAACCGCTGCAATCGATGGCTTTGTAAGCTTCAACAGCGAGTCGCCTGATTTCCTCTGTTAGTTCATCAGAAATCGGTGCCGGAATCATCAGCGTGGATTCTCCATCTAAGTATTTGGCCCGGTAGTCATAGAATTCGTTGCATGGAATCACTTCACCAGGTACAGAGGCTTTCGGGGTATCATTGCCAAGGACCGCGACTTCGACTTCACGAACGTCAACGCCTTGTTCAACAATCACCTTGCGGTCATATTTCGCTGCTGTATCAATCGCTTTATGGAGTTCAGCCTGCGACTTTGCCTTTGAAATGCCGACACTTGAACCAAGATTCGCTGGTTTGACAAAACACGGATAGCCGAGACGTTCTTCGACCCTTGTCGTTACTGCCGTCGGGTTGGTCTCCCATTCCGTCCTCGTGCAATAGACATAGTCGACTTGCGGCAACCCCATAGCGGCAAACATCCGCTTCATCAGAATTTTGTCCATACCGACTGAAGAAGCCGCAACGCCAGCACCCACATAAGGGACATCGAGAAGCTCGAACATACCCTGAACAGTCCCGTCTTCACCGTACGATCCGTGCAGGACCGGAAACAGTACGTCAATGCTGTCCATCACACGCTCAGGGATGACGCTTGCCTGGGCCGTCTGCACGGTCTGCGAGACCTCTTCCGATGACGAACCCATAGATGCAGCGCTAGAGGCAGGGCTGCTGGGGGGTGCAGTTTGCATTCCGTTCGCATCGGTACGCGGGGTCTGCAAAGTCGCCCAGCCGCCTTCGAGCACGCGAAGGGCCCGTTCGCCGGCTGACCATCGGCCTTGTTTATCAATGGCTATTGGAATGACATCGTATTTGTTTCCATCCAAAGCCTCAATCACTGATTTCGCACTCTCAATAGAGACTTCGTGTTCCCCAGACTTCCCGCCAAAAACGACGCCAACTCGTATCTTCGTCACAGTTGCCAACCCCTTTTTGTGAAGCCGCCCATGAGCGAACCTGCCGAATTCGCATGACTATTCGCATGACCATTCGTGTGCGCCATTCGTGTGCGCCATTCGTGTGCGCCATACCCTTGCGAAACGACCATGGCCATTCGCTGAAGCCACACATGTGCGTCTACATTATATACGAAATTTCGACCCATCCGAGCGATAAACATCCGCCCACTTCCCCAGATTCAGTCTATTAACGCACACGCGAACCGGTGTCAACTGCCCATGCGCACACTCATACATTGTTCGTGTGCTACAATCCGATTGACAAAGTGGAAGACTGGAGGACTACAAATGACTCCCTTATCCGCCGCTCACGTGGCGAGAAT
Source organism: Alicyclobacillus curvatus (assembly GCA_017298655.1). GTDB lineage: Bacteria > Bacillota > Bacilli > Alicyclobacillales > Alicyclobacillaceae > Alicyclobacillus_B > Alicyclobacillus_B curvatus. The sequence goes on along the minus strand of CP071184.1, from coordinate 5,770,647 downwards.
TACAAACGGCAAAGTTATTTCGGGGCGTCCCGATGTCCTTGTCCGCGACTTGTCTATCGACAGCCGCTCCGTTTTGCCTGGTGACATGTTTGTGGCATTTGAAGGGGCAACTGTCGACGGGCACAGATTTGTCGCACAGGCTCTGGAAAAAGGTGCAAGTGGAGCTATTGTTACTCGTCCCCTCGAACAGGACGTCCCTGTCGACACAAAGCCGATTGTCCTCGTCGAAGATGCACTCGTCGCTGTGCAGCAGTTAGCTATCCACGAGCGACAGTCATTTCAGGGACCGGTTATCGGCGTTACAGGGAGTAACGGCAAGACAACCACCAAGGATATGATATCGACCGTATTTTCCACGGGCGGACCGTGCCTTGCCACTCGAGGGAACCTGAACACGGAACTCGGATTGCCGCTGACGCTGCTCGGACGTGCAGGAACAGAGTGGTCGATGGTGCTTGAGATGGGCATGCGTGGATTGGGGCAAATTGCTGAACTTTGCAGAATCGCACAGCCAACGGCCGGCATCATCACCAACATCGGACACAGTCACCTGGAGTTGCTGGGAAGTCAGGAGCGAATCGCTGACGCGAAAGGAGAACTGCTCGAATCGCTGCCAAAAGATGGCATCGCCGCGCTTACCTTTGGCGATCCGTGGCTGGAGCGGATTCAGTCACGCACGAGTGCCCGGGTTCTATGGTACGGTCTGTCTAACGCTGCGGATGCATATGCTTCCGACCTTGAGTCCACAGAACAAGGGACGCGATTCATCGCAAACGTGCTTGGTCAATCTGTTCCGGTGAACCTGCCTGCAAGAGGACAGCACAACGTTATCAACGCGATGGGAGCTCTACTTCTCGGCAGTGTCCACGGACTGAGCCTCAAGCAAATGGCAGAAGCCCTTCACAATCTTGCACCCTCGGTGGGGCGTTTACGGGTGATAAGCGGCCACAGCGAGCGCGTTATCATCGATGACTGCTATAATGCCAGCCCACTGTCGATGAGGGCAAGCCTTGGTGTGCTAATGGAGCAAGCGCAAGGGGCCACCACGGTGGCGGTACTCGGCGACATGTTCGAACTTGGCAGTTATGAGCGCCAAGGGCACCAGGAGGTCGGGGAATTTTGCGCAGAAATTGGTATCGGCGAGGTCATTGCTGTGGGAGAGCGCGCCGTATGGATTGCAGAAGCTGCAAAATCGGCAGGCCACACACGGGTGCAGTACTTTGCCAGCAAGACGGAATTGCTTCGGCACCTTGAACAAGTCATACCGACCCATTCCACTGTGCTCGTGAAGGCTTCCCGCGGCATGGCCATGGAAGACATTGTGTCGTCTCTAGCCAAAGCGTAGCCTCTTTTGGGGCCAGAACCAAGCATAAGACGGGCGCCAAGAGGCGCCCGTTCCTGTTCCTGTGTTCATCACTCGCCGACAAGCGTATTTGCTGGTCAGCTGTACTCCTTACACGGCACGCACTGAGGACGCTCAATTACTCCCGGTTCAGGTCGAACGCGGCATACACAAACGCCTTTACGCCCATCGGCAGAGCTTCTTCATCTACGGTAAACCGAGGATGATGGTGTGGGTACACGATGTTCTTTTCCTGATTGCCTGCGCCCACAAAGAAGAATGTCCCTTTCGCAGCCGTCTGATAAGCAGAGAAGTCTTCTCCACCCATCGTCTGTACCGCGTCTTCCACAACACCTTCCCCAAAGGCGCGAACGAGCGATTCACGCAGCTTTGCGGCAACTTCGTCGTCATTGATGACCGGACGATAGCCGCTCACATATTCAAACTCATACGTCGCGCCGTGCGCTGAAGTGATGCCTTTAATGACGCGTTCCATGAGACGAGGCACATCATCGCGCAACTCAGGTTTAAAGGATCGGACAGTCCCGGCCAGATGGACCGTACCTGGGATGACGTTGTGTGCAGTGCCTGCATGAAATTTGGTGATGGAGAGGACGAGGGGGTCCAGCGGATCGACATTGCGCGATACGACGTGTTGCAGGTTTGTCACCACCTGTGCACCAATTGCGATGCTGTCGATGGTCAAATGCGGTTGTGCAGCATGACCGCCTTTCCCTCGAATGACAACATTGAAACTGTCTGGAGCCGCCATCATCGCCCCCGCACGTATCCCAATCTTGCCGACTTCCAGCGGTGCCCACAAATGAATCCCGATGACTTGTGACACACCATCAAGAACGCCCGCCTGCACCAACTCCTCAGCACCGCCCGGGAACAGTTCCTCGGCATGTTGAAACAGGAAGCGAATCTCCCCCGGAACCTCGGATTGCAGTTCTGACAAGATTTTCGCTGTGCCGAGAAGCATCGCAGTATGGCCGTCGTGTCCGCAAGCGTGCATGACACCGTCGTTTTGAGACTTGAACTCAAAGTCGTTCTCTTCGTCAATCGGAAGGGCGTCCATGTCAGCACGTATGGCCAGTACGCCGCCCAGTTGACCGCCGTGCAGCCTCGCCACGACACTCGTTTTGGTGGGACGAGACAATTCGAGATTGCCAAATGAAGACAGGGTATCGTAAACAAATTGCGCAGTTTGCTCTTCTTCAAAGGAGAGCTCTGGGTGCTGATGGAGATATCGGCGCCACTGTACGACGTTCTCTTTGACCTGTTCAATTTTGTCATCGAGTTGATTGAAAACGACTGACATGTTCACGGCTCCCTTCAATTTGCAAATCGTACGATGGTGCCAAGCAAAACGTTTGCCGCAAGGGCACAATCAGCTTCTGAAGTGTACTCATCGGGATGATGGCTGACACCGTTTTTTGACCTTGCGAACAGCATACCGACGGGCCACTTGTCCGCAAACTGCATGCCATCGTGTCCTGCGCCGCTGACGACGGTGGGGGCATCTTGCCCAAGTTCCATGGCGGCCTCCCGCATCAGCCCTTGCAATTGCTCATTACACGTCACGGGTTGAACGCGCTGGAGCGTGTCGACTTGCAGTGATATTCCGCGCTCATTGCAGATGGTCTGTGCATTCATTACAATGCTTTGCTCCACTTCATCCCGCACGGCAACGTCCACGTCGCGCAAGTCGAGCGTAAATTCCACACGGCCGGGAATAATGTTGACCCCCCCAGGCTGGACCGCAAGTTGTCCTACGGTTCCCACCGTGCGCGTCATGCGGCCTGCCTCCCGCTCAATCACAAGCAGGAGTTCCGCAGCTGCAGCAAGTGCATCCCGGCGTCCCGTCATCGGTGTGGTACCTGCATGCCCGGCTTCTCCCTCAAGGGTGAATTTGAGCCATAAGGGTCCGGCGATACCGCTGACGATACCCACCGCTTGCCCGGCTTGCTCAAGAACTTTGCCCTGTTCGATGTGCAGCTCAATATACCCTTTGACGGTACGAGGGTCGAGAGCCGCCGTCGCAATGGCGTCTGGGTCGAACCCGGCAGCCCGCATGGCGTCCCGAATTGTCATGCCGTTTGCGTCCGCGTGGTCATCGATGTCAGCATTGGTCAAAATCCCCGCAATGCCACGACTGCCTGTCATGCCAAAGCGAAACCGTGCGCCTTCTTCATCCGTAAAAGCCACGACTTCAATCGGGTGTTTCGTAGGTACGCTTGCTTCCTCCAAAGCGGCCAGTGCCTCGATGGCCGCAAGGACGCCAAGTGGACCATCGAAGTCTCCCCCGTTTGGCACGGAATCTAAATGTGAACCGACAAGGACCACCGCTGCACTTGCGTCTTGCCCCTCTCGCCGGCCAATCAAATTCCCAACCGCGTCCTCACGAACTTTAAGCCCCGCATCCTGCATAAATCCTGCGACTCTGTCTTTGATGGCCCGTTCCTCTGGCGTAAACGAGAATCGTGTGACGCCTCCATCCCCCGTTGGGCCAATCTCGTGCAATTCCCTTATTCGGTGCCAAAGTCGATTCGCGTTTACCTTCATTGAAAGAGCACTCCCTCAACCAACGTTTCAAACCGTGTGACCACACGCTGCGAGACACTCCACACCGTAAAAATGCTGAGAAAATAAGAAGCTCTCCATCTAAGGTAGCATGGAGAGGGCAACTTGGGCTACATGAATCGAAACTGTCTGTCTATTTTACGTGCGTATCGTTCAAACCTGCCTCTTCAGCCATTCTGTCAAGGGTTTCTGAGACAGCGGTGTATACACTTTCCGCTGTGTAGCCCGTCAGCAATTCGATTCCTTCCTCGACTCGGCGAATCGGCCAGATATGAAACTGGCCAGCTTCAACCGCTGCTACGATGTCATCCGTCAAAAACAAATTGGCTACATTTTGCTGCGGAATGATGACACCTTGGCGATCGGTCAACCCTTTGGCTCTACAGATATAGAAGAATCCCTCCACTTTCTCGTTGACACCGCCAATCGGCTGAATGTCGCCAAACTGGTCGACCGACCCAGTGACGGCCATGGCTTGCAAAATGGGGACTTCGCCAAGAGACGACAGGAGCGCATACAACTCGGTGCTTGAGGCGCTGTCGCCGTCGATTTTCGAATAGGTTTGTTCAAAGACAATGGTGGCTGAAACGGCAAGTGGACGTTCTTTGGCAAATTCTGCTGCTAGATACGCGCTTAGAATCAGCAGCCCCTTGTCGTGAATGTTGCCCGTCATCGCTGTTTCTCGCTCGACGTTGACGACACCACTCCTGCCCACGTAGGTCCGTGCCGTGATGCGATGGGGTTCGCCAAACACGACATCTCCGCTGCTGAGCACAGCCAGGCCGTTGATTTGCCCGACACGCTCGCCCTCTGTGTCCACGCGGATGGTTCCGTTGAGAATCATTTCGAGAACTTTCTCCTTGACCAAATCTGACCGATGGAGTTTGTCCTTCAAGGCTTGCAGGACATGCTCTGCTCCGACGCGTTCGGCCTTGTCATGCATGGCTCGATAGCTCGCTTCGGTAACTAACTCAATCACTGGATGGAAGCGTGTAGACAGTTTGTGTTGGTGGCCAGATAATCGCGCACTAAAGTCGATGACCTCGGCCACCGCATCTGCAGCAAACGGCAACAGTCCGTGTGCTTTTGTATACGTGGCGATGAAATTGGCGTACTGTTTGGCGGCAGCGTTCGTCCGCTCCATCACGGCATCAAATTCGACTTTGACCTTGAAGTGTTTTTCCATCGCGTCATCATATTCATACAGGAGGTGATAGATGTCGGGCGTGCCGATAAGGATGACTTTCACCTGCAGCGGTACCGAGTGCGGGCGTAGTCCGGACGACACCATCCAGAGCATTTCCTCCTGCGGGTTATCGATGCGAATCTCGCTGTTTTTGAGTGCACGTTTGAGAGCCGTCCACGAAGCCGGATGACTCAAGAGGTCCATCGCTTGAATAATGAGATACCCCCCGTTTGCACGATGCAATGCGCCCGGCTTGATTAGGGTATAGTCGGACACCATCACATTCCGATTCCCTCGATACTCAACTTTTCCGAACAGGTTGAAATAAGTCGGGTTTGGCTCGATGATGACAGGCGCCCCTGTCATGCCCGTGTGATCCACCATGACATTCACCTGGTACCGCGTCCGCGGGTCTTGCGCCATGGTCCCCGTCAACACGGCTTCTGCACTTTGCGCGTCTCCATCGTGATGAAAGACACTGTGGTTTTGAATGACATCCTCTTTTACAAGCTGAAGATAACGGTGAACGGCTTCGCCTGCGTATTTCTCCGTCATCTCGTCAAAGAGCGGTTCAACCGCATAGGCGGCGGTTTTTTCTTCGAGTAATTGTGATGCGGTTGCGGCTTCCTTTTGAATGCCCTTAATTTGCCGCATCGCTTCTTCAAAGGACTGCTCCAGTTGCTGCTGGCGCACGCGCACGACGGCTTTGTCCTCTGACGAAAATTTTGCAAATTCTTCCGGAGCAATGACCTGACCATGACTGTCAAGAGGCAACGTCAGTACGCCCGTTGCGGTCCGTTGCAGTGACAGCCCGAGGTCGGTCGCACTGTGTTCGACCTGATTCCAGATTTCCTCCGCACGGGCGTTGAACTGGTTCATCAGTTGTGTGCTCTCGAGCGCATAAGCTTCGCTGTCAAAGAACTGCGTGAGTGCGCTCTCAATGCCATGCACCAAGCGCCCCATTGAATTCCGAAAATGCACACCTTGCCCTGGTGAAAACTGCAGACACAGCGGTTCGTCCGGCGCTTGAAAGTTGTACACATAGCAGCAATCATCAGGCACCGGCTTTAATGTGGCCATTTTTCGCACCTGAGCTGCAGTGTAAGTCGTTCGTCCTGTACCGGCGGGTCCGACAACGAAGATGTTGTAGCCATCCGCATCCATCGCGAGACCAAACTCGAGAGCCGCGACAGCCCGGTCCTGGCCGACAATCGTGTCCGAAAGTCCCGGAAGCAGTGACGTGTCGGTAAAACCTAGTTCTGCAGCCTTGGTGCGAACGCGAAGCTCGCTCGCGGCAAGTTCTCTCTTCTGATACTCGCTGTCCATCAGTCGGGTGAGCATCATCACCACCGCCTCTCATGAGACAATCAAGAGCCACAAGGCATCAGCCCAGTGGCTCTTGACTTGCATCCATCTGGTTGTGAACGCCACTTGGGGGGCCTCGTTGCGTTCAGAGTACAACCAAACAGACACGGGTGTAGAGTTACAAACGGGGGATTCCACAGGTGACAAATAGACTACCATCATGCGAGTACTATAGGTCTGATAGCAAAGCGTGTTAGACGAGCTTTTCGTACCGTTCCAATTCCAGAGCAACGGCCTTTTTTTCGTCTTCCGTGAGCAACCGTCCAGCCATCGGGAACAGGTGACTGTCCTCCTTGCCGAGGTGATTTAAGAGCTCGGTCGAAAGTTCGATGATTTTTTCCTTCAAGAGTTCTTCCGCGTGTGGGTCCGCCTGACTCTCTACAAGGCTATGAATCTGTGTCGCCTCTCTGTGCAGGTTTCGAATGCGATGATGTTCGTCAAGCAGCCTTGGCACCGGACCAACATCATGTCCCCCGGTGTGCAATGCAATGCGAGGAAACACCACTTCTTCTTCGGCGAGAAAATGCGTGTCCAACTCACGCCCTACAGCCTTCAGCAACAGTGGGATATCCTCCGGGTGATTTTCGGTGTGGCGGCTCAGTACCTTGCAAAGCGAGACGTGATCGTCCACAAGCACTCGCAGTTCCGGTACAATGGCGTCGAGTAGTGCAGGGTTCTGATACGCATTATCGTGATCTACAGCGTAGCCACCGCTGCTCTTTGTCGGCGCTTCCTGCTGCGGTACTAAAACCAGCAACACTGTACTTTGCTGCACGGCCTCAACAGCATGTTCTACCTTGGGCTCGACCGTAATCATCTCTGAGGCGGACAACTCCTGCGTCTCGCCATCCACGGAAAAGCGTACCGATCCGGTAAGGACGATGACCGCCAGGTGATGAGGCGTCCGATGCTTTGTCAGCCCTTCTCCAGGGTTAAGCGATAGTTGTACAAACTTCCCGTTGCCGTGTTGCAGTACACTTTTGACATTTTGGTCCTGAAAAGCTAATGACACCTTTTTCACAGTAACCACCTCAACAAAAGTCCTCATTTCGAAATGTACACGTTCGGTGTTGCGGAACAGGACGTCACGCGACATCGGCTTACCCGAAATTGAGAAACTGCTTTGCCTCATCAGACATCAATTCCGGCGTCCAAGGGGGGTCCCAAACGACATCTACCTTGGCAAGCCCCACTCCGAAGGCTTGTGCGGCAGCCCACTCCACCGCTTCACTGAGGGTATCGTGTGCGGGACAGCCGGGTGTTGTCATCGTCATTTCGATGTGAAGGTACCCCTCATCAGGTTCCTCAATCTTATAAATCAAGCCGAGGTCGACGACGTTGACACCGATTTCCGGGTCATAAACTTCCTTTAATTTCTGTTTTACTTCCGAGAGGTCAATCACGGGTCATCAACTCCTTGCTCAGTTTACGTATCTGAAGGACCTTGACCATCTGTGTGCAAAACCACAGAACGGCGAGCGCACACAGTGCCGCTCCCACCGTCACACCGGGAGCAAACTGCCAGGCTGAGGAAACCGCCATGATGATGAGACCAAGGACGAACATGACAACCACCGGCCTTGCCCGTTCCACATTAATCATGTCCTTGATGAGTGGCGTTTTCCCTTTTTCAACACCGCGGCTAAACCGTTTCGTCCAAATCAGAAAGGGCACAATCTTGTACGCATAACTCATGACGGTCAACGTCACCCAGCCCATCAAATAGAACGTGACGACGCCCTGCCACTGCGGCAAGCCGCGCGTACCAAACGTCACCAAGACGAGCCCCAGCATTCCAACCACTGCAAGCCAAACCGCAGCAACGGCCGTGGTCATCGGTGTTTCCGTACGCCTGCGCAGCCGTTTCTGGAGAATGCCGCGAAAGTCGAGCCCCTGGTTGACCAGGGTAACCATCCCAAACAGGCCTCCAACGACAATCAGCATCTCGACATGGGCCCAAACCCCGATGAGCAGCACCCACAACGCGATTTGCGCAAACGCGAACGTCCAGGGCTGCCGTTTGGTCGAGAACCCGTGCGCCAAAGTAAACATAGGAAGAAGTTTATAGCTGAAACCAAGAATGAGAAACGTGAAGAATCCGCCTGCCGCGAGCACAATGTGTGTCACGAGAAGTTCTTGAAAGACATGATTCAATGGCACAACTACGAAGGACAAAATTAACAGCAGTGCCGCCGTTACTGCAAGTGCAAGGTTGACATGTGCACTCGCCACAAACCACACGACAGGCCCCTTGACCGTGGTCTTCCTGATGGAGGTCAGGACAATGGCAACATAGGCGTACAACGACAGGGTCACCAAACTCCCAAATAAGACGAGTCCAGGAATCCACCAACGTATCATCGAGCTAATGAGCCCAATTACGCCCACGGCATACACCCAAAAGTTCCATCTTGCGGATGTCACTGTAGAGAGTGGAATTAAAAATGCCACAGTCGACAGTTGATAGACAGCTCCCATCACAAACGCCAGCAAAGACCCCAGTGTGAGCATGTGTGTAACGGCAACCAGTGACGGTTCAAGCGGCATGCCGTGACCAAGTTGCTCGGATTGTAGAGCGAGATCGACTGCGAACACCAAAAATCCCACAATGCCAAACAACATATAGCGCATCGGAACGGTAAACGGGGGGGATTGACTGTTTGAGAGACCACCCCCAGGTCCGCCTGGTACCATACCCATCCATGACACCTCCCAAGAGACATCTATTATGAACGGGTACCACGTGTCGTCGTATGTCTCCGTTCCCATGTCCCCACCTGATGGGCCTCATTATGGACCCACTGGCGAGCGGCGGCTGTGAATAAAGTCACACTGAAGCGAACGTGGCGCAAGTCATGTGCAATCAAGTTATCTGAAATTGTGGAGCGCCAATCACCCCATACTCCAGCCAATTGGCCGTGGCTGTTGACGTAAACAGACGCGGACACTGTCTCGCAGCCCCGCGTCTGGCGTAGAAAGAGGTACTCGGCGACGTAAATCCGCTCACACGTGTTGATACGCGTTGATAAGCGCTCATGACCGTCGCTGAAATTCAGATATAGGTGGGTAAAGCGTGGTTAACTGAGGGTTTTCAAATATGCCACGATATCGGCACGCTGTTGGTTTGTAAGCTGCGGAAATCCTGGCATTCCGCCGCCGCCAGTCCGAATCCAATTCGTCACGTTGTCGTTCGTAACGGCCTGACCGTTCGGGAGTGTGGACTTCGTCATAATGCCTTTCAGTCCTGGACCAACGACCGTGTTTGTGCCCGTCGAGTGGCACATCGCGCAGCTTTGCTGAAACAGCTTCACGCCCTGGGTGGCATCACCCGTGAGTGTCGCCGAGGACGGACTGGCATTTCCGGTTGTGGAGGTGTTGGCGGCCGAATTTGTGCCCCCCGAAGTCCCGCATCCAACGACAAACCCAGCGATAGCAATGGCTAAGCCAAGCGTACCTACATATGCTTTTGCCTGCCGACGGTGTCTCATTTTATGTAATCCCCCTCTATGTCGTAACCACGTTCCATGATGACAGTATACCAAATACGGCTCGCATCACCACGAGACTGCTGTTGCACGTCTATCGCTCACTTTTTCCACCTTTCATGACGATGAGTAAAAATACACCATGGAATTCATAATAACCCTGACTCGTCCCCGCAAACCGTGATGCTCATCACAGTTTTGCCAGCAAAATCTATAGGGCGTAAACGATACAAACGGAGACGGGCGGAGTCCTGATAACTCAACGAAAGGAGGTCGTTTCATGGATAGAGTGAACGAAGGGTTTTCAACAGTGGCTTGGATAGTGATTGCGACAGTGGTGGTGCTGTTTATTCTCGGCGGCGTCTTGTGGTGGTACGACGGTTACATCATTAAGGGTTAAACGGAAGGATGTACATAATGCAAACATCTCTGGGAATGGTATGCGTATGAAAATGAGCAGTGAGGATAGAAGGAGCACGCGCCGCCGTGCACGCTACGGCCGCATCGCCGCTGCTGTCGTAATTGTTATTGCGATTGTGTTTCTCTTATTAGAGTTTCAAGAGTTTGCGCATCTCCGGATTGGGCACTTTTATTGGCGCTAGTAATGTCCTGATGCGTATGGTGACAGTTCTTTCTGGCATGCAGCCCTGTCGCCGAACTTGCGACTGTTACCGATGTCTGGCCTTCTGGCAAGTCTGTACCGGGAAAAGGAGTGTGCCTCTGCCTTATGAACAAACTTGTTAGAACAAAATGGCGAGAGCTGGCTCTGCTTGTTCTTGTTCCCTTTCTTACGTCAGGTTGCGGTGAACGCTACTTGATTATGAACGCGGCTGGACCTGTGGCCCAAATAGAGCAGCGCCTGATTTACACAACCATTGTTCTTGTGACCATTGTCGTTGTACCCGTAATTATTCTGCTCGCTGTCATCGTGTCTCGCTATCGGGACACACCACACAACAAAGCCCCTTACAATCCAGAATGGTCGGAGAGCAAGATTTTAGAAATCGTCTGGTGGGGTATCCCGATTGTCATCATTGGCATCATCGGCACGTTCACAGTGCGGGACACGTTTCGCCTAACGAAGCCGCCGACGGCAGAAACACCGCTCACCATTCAGGTGACGTCACTGAACTGGAAATGGCTATTTCAATATCCGGGTGAAAAAATCGCGACTGTCAACTACGTTGAAATCCCGACAAACCGTCCTGTCGAATTTGTCTTGACAAGTGATGCACCGATGAACTCCTTCTGGGTTCCGCAACTGGGTGGTCAGGAGTACACCATGCCTGGCATGGCGATGCGACTCTGGCTCCAGGCGGATAAACCAGGCGTGTACTACGGACACGGGGCGAATTTCAGCGGACAAGGGTACGCCCACATGAGCTTCAACGTCATCGCAACGTCGTCAACGGGTTTTCACCAATGGGCTCAGAAAGTGAAATCGACTGCGCCTCCATTAACCGCGGTGGGTTATAAGAACCTAACAACGAAGCAGGACATCGTCGGTAAGCAGGAGTTTTCTTCCTTCCCGCCAGGCATGTTTGAAGCCGACATCCGAATCAACGGCGGAATGTACATGAAGCACAAATTGACGGAAGCTACCGACTGACTGACAGCGCGGGTCAGCGACAAGTATGGAATGAAAGAGGGAGCCTCATGCCTGCTGCACTAACAAACTTTGCTACACATTTTTTTGTCCTTGGCGATCCGCTCATCTACGGCGCCGACGCCTCCATTATCATCGTGAGCATAGCCATCTTGTTTGTGCTCACTTACTACAAAAAGTGGGGCTGGTTGTGGCGAGAGTGGCTTACCACGGTAGATCACAAGAAGATCGGCATCATGTACTTGATTGCCGCGTTGCTCATGTTTTTCCGAGGCGGCGTTGATGCCATTTTGATGCGCACCCAACTCGTTTGGCCGGGTATGCATTTTCTTCAGTCTGAACACTACAACCAAATATTTACGACCCACGGTACCATCATGATTCTGTTCATGGCCATGCCCTTCATCTTTGCCATGTTCAACATCGCCGTTCCCCTGCAAATTGGTGCACGAGATGTCGCGTTTCCATATTTGAATGCCATCAGCTTTTGGATGTTTTTCTTTGGCGCCATGCTTCTCAACATCAGCTTTGTCATTGGCGGCTCGCCGGACGCTGGCTGGGTTAGCTATCCGCCGCTTGCTGGACCCGAGTATTCCCTTGGACCGGGGGAGAATTTCTATTTGCTCGCGTTGCAAATTTCCGGAATTGGCAGCATGGGTACGGGCATCAACTTCTTTGTTACGATTTTGAAGATGCGCGCCCCCGGCATGACGATGATGCGCGTCCCGCTCTTCACGTGGTCAGCACTGGCCGCTTCCATTTTGATTATTCTTGCTTTCCCTGCTCTAACAGCTGCGCTCGCCTTGTTGTTGTTCGACAGGCTGGCAGGCGCACACTTCTTTACGATGCTTGCTGGTGGAAATCCTATGATGTATGTCAACCTGTTCTGGGTCTGGGGTCATCCCGAGGTTTACATCGTCGTGCTGCCTGCCTTCGGCGTCTTTTCGGAAGTCGTGGCGACATTTTCGCGCAAACGAACATTTGGTTACGCGTCGATGGTGGCATCAATGATGGCTATTGTTGTTCTCAGTTACCTCGTGTGGGTCCATCACTTTTTCACCATGGGCGCCGGGCCAGGCGTCAATAGTTTCTTTGCGCTGGCCAGCATGATTATTGGAATTCCAACAGGCGTCAAAGTTTTTAACTGGCTCTTCACGATGTACAGGGGCCGAATTCGAATGACTGCGCCGATGCTATGGACCGTTGGGTTCATTCCAAACTTCGCCATTGGTGGGGCAACTGGCGTGATGTTAGCCGTGGCACCAGCAGACTACCAGTACCACAACAGCTACTTTCTCATCGCACATTTTCACCAAGTGCTTATCGGCGGTGTTGTGTACGGAATGATTGCGGGCATGTACTACTGGTGGCCAAAGATGTTTGGTCACATGCTTGATGAACGATGGGCCAGGCACGCCTTCTGGTGGTTCAACATTGGCTTCTACGTCTGTTTCGTCCCGCAATATCTCCTGGGTTTCATGGGCATGACACGGAGAATCTACGTCTATCCCGCAAACATGGGCTGGAATACCCTCAACCTCGTGTCAACCGTTGGCGCGTACATGATGGGCCTCGGTTTCATCTTCCTGGTGGTCGATGTGGTCTACAGCGTCTTTCGTGGACAGCGCGACAAGACCGGAGACCCCTGGGACGGGCGTACGCTGGAATGGTCTTTGCCGTCACCCGCGCCGCACTATAATTTTGCGCGCATCCCTGTGGTCACGAGTCGAGACGCTTGGTGGATTATGAAAGAAGCGCGGCGCAAAGATACAACGGATGTGTCCACGACACCAGGAGTGGATAGCGTGAGTGTCACAAAATCAAAGCAGAATGCGCCGCAGACTCTAGCTCAAGCTGGTAAGCTAAAGCCGATTCACATGCCAAAAGATTCGGGGCGCCCGTTCATATTGTCGCTTTGCTTCTTTCTCTTCGGCTGGGGGTTGGTTTTTGAGTGGTACTGGCTCGCCATCATCGGCCTCCTTGGGGTCTTGACGACCTTGGTGTTGCGCTCCTTTGAAACGGATACGTCGTATCACATCCCGGTTGAAGAAATTGAGAAAACCGAGGCCGCTTATGGGAGGGCATAACCATGACGGTTGCTGAACATCACCTTCATGAATGGGAGGAAGAAAAGGACCTCCCTATAGAGTATTCGACTGAAGAAGGTTCCCTGAAAATATTCGGATTCTGGGTCTTTCTTGTGACTGACATGCTGCTTTTTGCGTGTGTCTTTTCAACCTACACTGTGCTGTTTCGACATACGAATTTCGGTCCAACTCCGACCGCAATCTTCGATGTGAGGGGTTTTACAGCAGAAACCCTCATCCTGCTGACGAGCAGCTTTACATCCGGCCTCGGGACACTGTCCATGCGACGAGGCAGTAAAGGTGGGCTCATCGGTTGGACCATCATCACCATAATCCTTGGGCTGTCGTTTATCAGTCTCGAACTCAGCGAGTTTATTGCAGATGTACAAAACGGCGCCACAATGCAGCGCAGTGCATTTCTCTCTGCGTTCTTCACGCTCGTCGGCATGCACGGCTGTCACGTGACCTTCGGCATTTTTTGGATGCTCTCCGTGCTGATTCAGGTGGCAGTTCGAGGTATCACCACCGTCACGGCGCCAAAAGTCTTTATCGTCGGGCTGTACTGGCACTTTCTCGACGTCGTCTGGGTATTCATTTTCACCGTGGTGTATCTGATTGGAGAGCTCACGTAGCGGTGTCCGCGTCTATGGTTGTGGTTATGGTTGTGGAATCCCACACCTGCTCCATTCAAACAACCTACCCAACAAGCAACCAAACCAAGGGAGATGATATGCGATGTCAACTGCTCAAGACCGGGTTCGCCGTCCAGCACCTTCACACCAGCACCACGGGGTTGGGGTGCCGCTGATTGGGTTCGTGTTGTCCATTCTTCTGACTCTTATTGCCCTCTGGGCGGTCATGAACAAAGTGATGACGAGCAGTGGATTGGTCTCGCTCATCATGGTTCTGGCTGTTGTGCAGATTGGTATTCAGTTGTTCTTCTTCATGCATGTCACAGAAAGCAAGGGTCGCCCCTTTCACGTTTGGCTGCTCGGGCTTGGCTTTGCCATGACGTTTGCAGTTGTCGCAGGGTCCATCTGGGTGATGACATTTGGAAGCGAAGCGTATTAGCAGAGAGAGTATGCATGGAAATAGAGTAACGGACAGACTGCCCTTGCCATCCTGATGAGCAAGGGCAGTCTGTGCATTTATTTCACGACCAGGACCGGCACCGCTGAGCGATGCAAGACACGGTAACTGACACTTCCGAGCAACAATCTGTCAACTGCGCCTCGCCCGCGACTGCCCATAAATACTACGTCCGCCATCTGCTTTTCTGCAGTGTCGCAAATGGTCCAGGCCGGGTCTCCGATGACCACCTCGAACTGGACGCGGTCGTTACAATCTGAAAAGAGTTCATCACGCGCTTCCCGTTCTATTTCATCCGCATGGGCATTATCTCGGGCCACCTCGCCAGGCATCATCGACCAGTAAGGATAAACCGCGTCTGGGAGAATTTCCGGAATCACGTACAGCATCAACAATTTTGCGTCTGGCCACTTTGCCATCCACTGCGCGGCAAGCTTACCAGCTTTCTTGGCGATGTCCGATCCGTCTGTAGCATACACGAAGGTCCTCATAAGTGTCCCTCCTCGGCGGCAAGTTGCAGGTTCCTTGCCACCTTCAGATTATCTGAAGGTAGAAAAGCGACCAAGGCAAAAATGGACCGTTACATACCGACTAGTGGTGAAGCGTGACGTGGCGCACATTCATTGAACAAAAATTTGGTGTATGCTGTTGACGATAACCGATGAGAGGAACGATTTGAAGTGAAGAAACTTATCTTGCCGCGAGGATTGCTAAATCCCATCTCGTTGCCCGGCATGGGAAAGAGCATCGATTTGGGAGAGATGTCCGGGTCTGAAAATCAGGAAATCCGCAGCGCATTTGCACGGGGAGACCTATATGTAGAGTTTGACGATGAACCAGGCGTCACGCACAAGGTCGTCAATCTCTGGGCAAATCCGCATTCCAGTCAGGCAACTCTGTTTATCCGGTAGACTGCGTCTGCGGTTAGGCGCTTCCCTGTTCTCGCGCGTACGCCCACCAACGCCCCATCCTGGTCGGGCTAGCGGCGAAGGAGGTTCACTCCACGATGGCAGAAACGTCCACAAAGAAACATTTGTCAGTCACTGTCTTTTACCTGCTGACAGCAATGGGCATCGGTTGGCCAGCGTTTGCAGCCACAGGAACTGTACTACCCCGATGGCGATCCGGTGAAACACTCGCTCCGCTCTCACTCGCCGTCATTCACACACTGGTTCTCGGCTCGATGTTGACGATAGCCTTTGGTGTCCTCTATCAAATCGTACCCATTGCATTTCAGGCGCCTCCCGTGGCGCGACACGTCCTCTGGTGGCACTTGCCCGTTCACCTGGTGTCAGTCGGGCTCATGGTTGCTGGTTTTCTGCGCGGGGACTACCTCTTGGTCGGCATCGGGGGCACCACCGTCTTGCTCGCCGCTGGTGCCTATTTCTACTTCGTCCTCATGAGTTACCGAAAGGCACGTAACAAGACAGTGGTTCACCGGTCGCTGGTCATACCGTTTGCCGCACTTTTTCTTGTTATCCTGCTGGGAATCTTTCAAGCCCTCTGGCCGCAGGCTGTCACCCTTTCTGTTCTCTTGTCACACATCCTCATCGGCGGACTTTTGTTCTGGGGCGGTTTGGTGTTGGTGGTGTCTTACAAACTCATCCCGATGTTTGTACTCAGCCATGGCTACAAGGCATCCCTCGCCCGTACCGCAGGTCTGTACTTTCCCGGCGTGGGCCTGTGGATTATCGCGGTTTGGTTGCCTGAGCAGGCCTTTACACCCGTTTACATGGCCATCACAATCCTGGTGGTATTTGGTCTTGTCAGCTTTGTTGTGGACATCATCGCGATTGTGCGGGCTCGCAAGCGGAGACGCATTGTGCCACCGCTCTACGACGCGCTGTTCGCGACGTTTGTCATTATCGTGTCACAGATATGGTTGGTTGGCGTGGTCTGGGCCGGGCGCGGCACGATGGCCGTCCTGCCCATCTACCTGTTTATCTTCCTCGGTCTCGTACCTCTCATGTTTGCATACATGCAGAAAATCGTGCCGTTTCTTTGGTTTGAGTACCGGTTTAGTAAGCGGCCGGAACGTAAAACAGCACCGCTCATCGATGATATGGTGCCAAAAGTCCCTGCTCAGGTAGGTTTTATCGTCTATTGCACGGGTGCAATCATTGGTGCCGCGTCTGTTGGTGCAGGACGCGCGTCTTTGCTGTGGACTCTGCTTGATTGGTTGAGCGCGATTCTGCTCACAGGCGGGAGTGTCGTCCTGTTTTTAGCCTTGCAACACGTCCTGACCATCGGCGGCCGTAGACCAGAGGACGATGTGCCGCCAGAGCGACTGCCATGACAGCGCATGTCATCAGCACATCTCTGTATCTACATGGCCGAATCTGCAAGTCCGGCGTCATGAAACGGGAGAGTCATAAAGGGAAAGTCATAAAGGAGAGAGCCATCATGGGAAACTGGTCAGCGAACCTCGAAACGGAAGAATACGCTGCGGACAAAGGTCTGATTGTAGAGGATGCCGTTGAAGCCATTCTTGAAACCACCCCCGGTTACTTTGTCAATCTGGCCGTATCAGAGGCCCACGGAAACCCTGACTCATACCTCATACCCGATTTGGAGGAACGATTCGGGCAAGCAATCCGGATTCAGTTCATCGATCAATGCGGCTGTGGCGGTTACGTATACAGAGTCTTTCGTGTTCACGCTGAAAACGCCGGCTGAAGGGGACTTGCCTGACGGCCCTCCGCGTACCTCAGCTCTTCTGCTCGTCTCCGCTATTCTGCTCGTCTCCGGGACTAGCATGACCGTTTTGGCCGCTGCAGACGAGTACTCGTCCTGACTGCGACGCAGGTGCGACGGAGTCAGTGCTCAGAACCGCGGATTTTCGACCACTGTGATGTATGTCACGACCTTCGTGACTGGATGTGAGTAAAGTCAAAGCGTGAAGAACATCACGCATATCCACACCTAACGGAGGGACACACCATGTCGACAACTTTTAGCGCAACAGTGAATGCGACTGAATATCCACCTCACCTGAAGCACAAGGTCATCTTTGAAACCTTTGACAGTCTGAAAGCTGGCGAATCGATGCTGCTCGTGAACGACCACGACCCAATGCCGCTTCACTACCAGTTCGAGTTGGAACGTCCCGGCATTTACGAATGGGAATACATCGAACAAGGACCCGAGTGGTTTCGCATTCGCATCGGCAGGGTTGAGGCGTGACACGGTTCGTCATTGAGTGGCTTCCGATTGGCCACATCACTCATGGATATCGGCGAGTATTCGTTGTGAGAGACGAGCGTACAGTCACGAATGTCGTCGCGCTCGCTCCACTCCCGTATGAGGTGGTCTTTCAGGTTCAACAAAGTGCAACCACTGAACGGATTACAGACCCGTCATTGTGGTGGGGACTGTCCACAGTTGTGGAGTTGCTTGAAACCGGGACACTGGACCAGGCTCGTAATCCTGACCTGCCCGATGACGGATACCTTTTGTACCGGCCGACGTTTCGTGGTTCGGACAGCCTAATCCCTGTGCAGCAGTACAAAATGGCCCGCGAAGATGGTCACCTGACCTGGTCTGTGGAAACGAAGGTGAAATGATGGCGAATATCCATGTCCTGAATGAATCTACCATCCGTATTACGGTAGGCCTTGAAGATGCGCAAGCAATGGTGCAAGAAGCGGCCCAAAATGTTGCAAACTATGCCAAAGACATTATCACTATCTATGAAAAAATGCCGCTGTTCGATTACACCAATTTCTGTTTCTACGCCTACGACAGTGCAAAACTGTTTGAGTGGGTGCTCGGCGCGAATCCACGCCAATATCTATCGTTCTCGCTAGACGCACCGGATTCGTTCTTTTACACACTGTACGGTGGGATGAGTGCACTGTATGAGACAGCGAAGGCTTCCCTCGAAGAAGCGAAGGCTGCATCCACAACTTGACCTGGCCAAGAATTTGACCCAGCCAAAAAGTTGAGCAGCCAAATAAGTTGGCGCACGCGACAATTTTACAACCAGAAATATGGTTGACGGCCCCCGCCACGAGATGCAGACGGGGCCGTCAACCATTCTTGCCGGATAGCCGTGTCATACACTTACAACGTGCCGCTTTCAATCTCCTTCACAAAGCCAAGAACGGCATCAAAGTATGTTTCTTCATCATCCCACATTGCAAGATGGCTTCCGTTTTCGCACACGCGTACTTGAGACCGTGGAATTCTCCTGCCCATTTCTTCAATATCTTCGACCGACATACTGTCGTGCCGACCGACAACAAGCAAAGTGGGGACGGTGATGTTGTGCAGGTCATCCCACCTGTCCCAATCCTTGAATGTCCCAGTGACGACAAACTCATTTGGACCTTGCATGGTGTTGTAGACGGCCGGGTTGAAGTGAGCGAAAGCACGGGCGACGGATGTCGGCATCTTATCGAGCCGAATAATATGTTCCTTATAGAGAAACTCGTCGAGGAGTGCTGTGTATTCCGGAGCTTCGAATTCACCAGCGGCTTCATATCTCTGCATGGTATCGATGAGATGTTGGGGCAGTTTCGAACGAAGTACGTTGAGATATTTGACATAGGATGGGATACTGGCCGTCATGTTCGAGATGATGAGCGCCTTCAGATGCTCCTGATATTTCAGCGCGTACTCCTGAGCCAGCATTCCACCCCATGACTGGCCGAGCAGATAGAACTGTTCCAGTCCAAGATATTGCCGAACTTCCTCCAACTCTTCTCGGAACCGCTCGACGTTCCACAGCGAAGGGTCATCCGGCTGATCCGAATAGTAGGACCCGAGTTGATCATAAAAGTAAATCTCGACACCCGCAGGAGGCAAACGGTCCTCAAACACCTCCAAGTACTCATGGTTGAACCCCGGGCCACCGTGAAGCAACAGCATCTTAACCGGGCTCTCTCCAACCTGTCGGGTCCATACGTGGAAACCACCTGAAATGGGTATCAGCCTGGACTTTCCGGTCATATCGTCCCCTCCTCGTGCACACGGCGAAATGATTGTAATGTTCTGTCTACAATGCCCATAGTGGCGTCTGTTCGTCATCAATGGCTATTGGTGCAGGGGGCTGGAACAATCACCAGCCCATGCGTTCGCGAAGGTTTGTAATATGTGCAGTATGGTGTTTGCCGTGCCACGCGTAGACGCCGAGAATCGTGCCAAGGTTTCGTGGGCCGCCGCGCGGGTGCTCAAAGGTTCGCTCAAAGTCCTGTCTGGACATTGACCTAAGCAGCATCGCCCAGCGGCTTTGGATACCCTGAAACATCAGCAGGGACATCTCGATATTCCCGGAAATGCTGTCCGGAAGCGCCGCCCACGCATTAATATCAATCGGTTTGATAGGCGGATTGTCTTCCGTCAAGGCGTGTTTGAAATTCGTATAAGTGTGCAGATGCGTGTCCGCAAGGTGGTGAACAACCTGCCGTACGGTCCAGCCATCTGGTCGATAGGGCGTGTCGAGTTGACTCTCGTCGAGACCAGTAACAGCTTGTCGCAGCAGCAGAGGAGACATCTCCACATCAGTTATCCACGACTCTATCACGGTATCATCCATCGTCTCCGGAAGTTGCGGTTTGCCAATCGGGTAATTCAAATCCATTTACTTTACCACCCTTGCATCCTGGTATTTGGCAGAAATCCAACTCAGTAGCGGCGTCATTTCTCTCGTGTAATGCAAGGTCTGTGCGTCATCAATGGTTACGTACGCCAACGGGACCCCCAGCCACGGATAGTCATTTGTACCCTCAGAGATCATTGTACACTTTGTAAACACTTCCGTGTACGCCGCACTTCTGCCAACCGCGGTTACCGCCTTCAGATGTGTAGGCACAGGTGCCTGTCGGCGCGGGTCAAGAATGTGATGGACCCGTTCACCATCGTGTTCCCATGAACGGCGTTTGAGTGAACTCGTACAGATGGCCATACGTTCCTCGACATGTGGCAACTGCAATGCCGCAGCCAGCTCACCGTTCGTCCCGAACGGGTCTTCAATGCCAATCGCAAACCCCTCCCCTGTTTCCTGGTGTCCGGAAATCACGATGTCGCCGCCAGCGTCAACGATGTAGCCCGAACGTAGAGCGGGATGGACGGAGGCCTCAATCAGATCCGCAAGCCGATCCGCTGTATACCCTTTTCCAATGCCACCAAGGTCGACAGGTGCGTAGAGACGAATGTGGTCTGGTGCCGATGAGACGTCAAATAATGGCTGACTTCTGTCCAACTGACTTCTGTCCAACTGACTTCTGTCCAACTGACTGCGGTCCACCTGACTGCGGTCCACCTGACTGCCGTCCACCTGGCTACCGTCCACCTGACTGCCGTCCACCTGACTGCCGTCAGCTTCACTGCTGTAAGCTTGACTTTCCTGCCGTTGGCGGGACGGTTCGCCGACATCGATAGCTTCGAGTGGCGCCCCCGCATATCCTATTCCTTCGAGTCCGGAAACCACGCGCGGGTCAAAAGCCCCTGAACTCAGTTCCATGAAGACTTTTGCCAGTTCAAGCACTTCTCGTATTGTAGATGAAACTTTTACTGGCTCCCTCAGACGCTGATTGAGTTGTACCAACTCACTGTCGACGCGAAACCTGGACATGCGCTGTTCCAACTGTTCTGTTCGCTCGACCAGTTGATTCATCAACACGTCTACGTAATCGCCATCAAGAGAGGTGTCCAAACAGATGTAAAATGAGGACCCCATGGCAGCAAAAATTTTTTCATGTCGTGGCACTTGTCATCGCCTCCAGACGAGCGGGTTCAGGGAGCGGATCCCCTGCTGACCGTCGTGACCGGTGGCGGGGACGAAGATACGGAAACATGCTGCACGGTTACTTTGGAAACCGTCGGCAGGGCAACGGGCACCTTACTGCTCTTTACCAATTTTATAACGTCAGACAATGGCTTGCCTTGTTGTAACATCCCGATGGCGTGGTTCAAGAGTGCAGTATCCTGCAAGGTTGCCTGACTATGTCCTTTGACAGATTTTAGTTCGGCTTGTAACTGTGAAACAGCCTTTTGGTCAAGTGCTATCTGCTGCTGTTCTCGGGAGATTGTATTTTGTAAACGAACATCCCGATTGTGCATATCTGCCTGTAGGGCAGCTGCCCGCGCACTGGCTGCAGTCCGGACCGAATAGACGTACAAGCTCCCGCCATACAAAACAACAGCAACCGCCGCTGCAAGGGTCAACGTAGTTCTAGTTTTCATCTTTCTCCCAGTTTTCATCTTAGTCCCAGGATTAATCATCGTCGCCACTGCGCCCATCACCGGATCCGTCGTCCCCACTGCCGTGACCAGAAGCCCGCGAGGCTACTTGAACCTTGGGCTGTGTCGAGGTCCGAACAGCAACTTGCTGGGCAGTCTGTACCGTTTCTGCCTGTTTCACAAGCGAAATGACCTGACTTTGCAACACATCGTGCGTAGACGCTAGCTGTTTGTCGTACTGTGACGCTGCTTGCAGGTTGTCTTGTAACTGCTTTATTTGGTTACTAAGTGTTTGTTCCTGGTTCACCAAATCAGTGGCTTGCTTGTGAAGGTCCGCCGTTGCAACGCTTCGATTGTTTGTGCCGGGCGTCGCCCCATCTAAGGGTCTATTTGATTGTGCTAGTCTATGAAATTGTGCTGCGGCAGCAGGCACCGCAACCCCCGCGGACAACAACGCCGTCGTCGCGACTATCCATCTCCGTGTTGTTTGTTTCATGGAACTCCAACCTTTCTGTGGCATGGTCTGTTGTTGCGCCGCTGGCTTAATTCATCTGGTTTACTGACTGGCCTGTTGCCTGATGTCTGACTGCCGTTTGACAGGAAGTCCCCGTTTTTGGACCCAGTAGCGCCACACGGCGACAATAAAGATGGCACATCCAGTGAGCAGATACAGCCACTCCAATTGACCTGCATCTGTGCCGCCAAAGACACCGTGAGTCCACACCAGCACCCATGTGATAAGAGATAGGCGATGAATCGCAAGCCATTTGCGAAACTTTCGACGCAGACCCGCAGAGGCGGCGACAAGAAGAAGTATGTAGAGCGCTACAGCACCCGCAGTCATCGCAGCAGGGTAATAGTGAGCGTGAATCGGAAATGGCAGCTCCGCCAACGTCACACCAGACCGACTATCAAGCACTGTGAATGCGATATGAATGGCGAGTAGCGGAAACAGCACCCCAACAAGTGCCTGATGCCATCCGAGCAGGTGCCGATGTAAGTGCCAAGAGTCCTTGTTCCGCGGATGACTCAAAACAATTCCTAAAATAACGAGACCCGTAAGATCGATATAGGCCGTCGTTGCCGATGCCCGACTGACAAGCCACAAGCTCTTACCAGTGACGGTAGGGGTGAGAGACAGAATCACCACGCTGATGAACATCATCGTAACCACGAGCGAAACGGCGAAGACAATGCCTGAGAACCCTCCATCTGGTCGATTCGCATCTTGTGCACCGCTCGTGTTTGAAACCTTCTCCATTTGCTTCTTGTATTTCCCCGCGCGCGCCATTGCATCATCTCCTCGTGCCAGCGGTGATGAACCTTTCCGTAAAAATGTCCGAATGCTTCAGCCTTTCGGGTGCAACACTTTTTTCCACGTAAATCCGTGACCTTGCAGCGGAAGTACAATCCGAAATGTTGTCCCGTTCCCTTCCTTACTCTGAACGTAAATTTGTCCGTGATGGGCTTGTACAATCCAGGCAGCAATCGCGAGGCCAATACCACTGCCGTGTGCTTGATGTTCGGCCTCAGTGCTCCTGTAAAACCTGTCGAAAATGTAGGGTAAGTCCCGTTCTGGAATTCCGATTCCTGAATCTGTGATGACGAGTTCGACATCACTGCGATGTTTTTGTATCTTGACCCGGACAACGCCTTCTGCCGGCGTATACTTCAGCGCGTTATCCACCAAAATGACCAGGAGTTGACGCAGTCGCGTTCCATCCCCCTCTACCATCGCAGACTCCCAGTTCCCGTCACGCACCAGTTGCACATTCTGCTTTTCGGCAATGGGTTGTAACACGGTGAGGGTGTCGTTCGTCATCGCCGCCACGTCAATGAGCCGAACATTCAGTTCGGTTACTCCAGATTCCATGCGCGCAAGCGTCGACAGATTTCCAATCAATTCCGTGATATACTCCGTTTCCACAAGTCCGTCTCGAACAGCCTGTTGGACGGCTTCCAATTCTGTTTCCACCTGTGCCAATTCAAGCGTACCGTGCAAGATGGTCAAAGGCGTGCGCAACTCGTGTGCGGCGTCGTTCACGAAGTTCCTCTGCCTCTGCATTGCACTTCGCACCGGCAATAGAGAGCGGTGTGCCAGTAGGTATGTAACGGGAATCACCAAAAGTAGGCTCGCAAGCCCGATTTCGATATCGATATGAGTCAGAGCTTCCATTGTCTCGTGAATCACGGTCAATGAACGAAAACTCACCAACGTGCCGATAAACTTCTTATCTTGATACAACGGCTTTGCCGCTGCAAGAATGTATGTCTCATTGAGGACATGCGTGCCCCACACAGGGGCATCGCTCGCTGATACGCTGTGGGCTAGATTTATGGCCAAAGGCTGCAGATTCATTTTTGGTGAAGAAGTCAACACCGTATCCTTGGCGATGATGACTCCGGTTGGGGATATGACCCAACTCGCCACAGATTCCGGGGACGTGTCTGCTTCAAGTTTTTGTTCCTCTTCATAGGAACTCAATCGATACGAGTTCAGTTGATGAACGGCCTCTGGTGTCTTATTCGTCCACTCGTCCAAAATCGATTGATACATCGGCTTCATAATTTCATGACTGAGGATGACGTATGTCACCCCGATGACTACCGTCTCAAAGACAAGAAAAGCCATCAAATACAGGAAAATCAGATGCAACTGTATGCGATTTAAAAGTCGGTGCTCACTGACCGCGATACTGCGATTCATTCTTCAACCTTGTAGCCGAGACCGCGAACGGTTTTAATAAACGGCTTGCCTTTCGACTCGATGTCGAGCTTTTGTCTGAGTCTCGCGATGACGGCTTCCACCACGTTCGCCACCGGATCGGCGTCCGTAGACCAGATACGGCTCAAAATGACTTCCTTCGTCATCACACGACCGGCGTTTCGCATCAGGAGTTCAAGCAACGCGAACTCTCGTGCTGTCAGGTCAATGGATACTCCAGCGCGCTTGACCACAAACGTATCCGGTTGCAACTCCACATTTCCGACTTGAACAACAGTCCGGTCATCAAACTGCGGTAACCGTCGTTGCAGTGCGTTCAAGCGGGCGTTTAGTTCCGCAAATGAGAACGGCTTTGTCAAATAATCATCAGCCCCGGCGGACAACCCTGTTACCTTATCGTCGATGCTGTCTCGGGCCGTAAGCATCATCACAGGAGTCTGAACGTGCGCTTTTCGAAGCCGCTGGCAAAGCGAGAAGCCGTCTTCATCAGGCAGTTTTACATCGAGAATAATCACATCGTAGTGACCTTCGTCCACCAGACGCCATCCTTCAGCTGCACAGTCTGCAATATCCACGACATGCCCAGAACCCTTCAGGCCGCGAGACAGAAGTTCGGCAAGTCGCTGATCATCCTCGACCACGAGTAGTTTCACTGAAAGCGCCTCCTGACAGTAAACGCCCGCCTGCGGTCGGTGTAGATAAAGTTTATTTCGTCAACATGATCCGAATATGATCCGGTTGTGGTGTTTCCTGTTTTGGTCTTTCCAGTCGTGGTCTTTCTAGTCCGCATATTACGCTGAAGAACCCAACTTGTCGACCTGCACAACGGAGTAGTCCGACAGCGACACTTTGACCTGCCAGATGCCATTTGGCTGTGCAATCCGAACATTCCAGATGCCCTGACTGCTCCTCTTTTGTGGCTCAATCTGCGTCACTTGCCCCCCGCCAACCCGCATCTTCGCAAGTTTTACAACCTCTCGCACCTTCTCCTGCCCGGTAAGGTTTTGATTCGGCCAAAGATCGTGGCTCCCAGAGGTTACCTCAAAGCGCGCGCCTGGTGGCAACTGCGTGAACGGTGTCGCTGCGACTGCGTGCGTAGTGGCGGAAACGTGACCTTGAATACTGCCTTGTGTTGAACCTTCACGGTTAGGCGTACTTACGGTCGCAGCCATAACGGGAAGCATCGCACCAAGAAGTAAAGTACCCACACCGCCAACAATCCAGCCCAAGTGCTTTTCCACGGAAATTCCTCCCTTGTCACTTGCTGTCATGATTGACGCCATACGTTCACTTTAGCCACTCGAGATGACAGCAACATGATATCGATATCAAGTCCCTGTTAAATTCTCGTTGAATTTAGGTGAACTATCAGAACCGGCAGCCTACAAGGCAGGAAAAAAGCCTCTCCGGATGGCAGTGTGCCAGCGAAGAGGCCTTTAGCGGGAACATATTGGACTTTGTGGCCCAATGCTCGCGAGAAGCCCTGGACAATCGGGAGTTTGTAAAGGCTTATGGACCCGTGCTGTTAGTCGTCGGTGGGGTCGCCGTCCCGGGTGTTGGGCTTCCCGAAGTTGCTGGCGCGGGATTTTCCAACTGTGTTTTGACGCTTGCGTACTTCGTGTCGTAAATGGTCACCTTATCCTTCTTGGCCAAATTGGCAATCAGTTGGGCGGTCGGAACGGCTTTCGACTGCTTAATTTGGTTGACAATCTGGGTCTTTACGGCACTCAGCGGCTCCGGTGTTTTAGAACCTTGAGGCGTAAATGACGCTTTGTTCTGGTTGTAGTAATCTTGAATCTCTGTATTTGACACTGTGATGCCTTGTTCGGATAACTTCTGCTCAAGGATATTCACAGTCAGAATGTCGTTGAGTTGTGCTTGAGTGACGCCGTTCGTCTGCAGAAACTGATTTAACTGGCTGCTGCTCGTAATACCGTATTGGCTTTCTAAATTTTGCAGTGCAGTGGCCATGTCTTGTTTGGTTGCGGTGATGTTTGCCGCCTTGGCGCCGTCCTTAATCAACTGATTTGTAATCATCTGTTGCAGTGTCTGCTGACCTGCCATGGATTCCATCATGGTCCGGAAATCTGACTGATGAATCTGATTGGCGCCAATCGACGCAACCAGCGGATCGTTTTGATGACCATGAGCTACAAGCCCCCAGACCGCGCCGACAATCACGGCACCGCCAATACCTCCGGCAAGCACAGGCCAGACTTTGCTGCGCGAACGTGGCCCCGCTTCGTTTTCAGACAGTGAACTGTCCGGAGTTATCGGATGCTGAGGATTGCTCTTGTCGGTTACCTGCTTGTCCTCTTTGTTACCACTCAATGAAATTCCCCTTTCTGGACTCACAACAACTTTGGGCTGCATTTGTGTGAACCCACAACGCCCAGTGTACAGCACAGATGTGAATCATACATCTCGGCGATGTTACGATTTTGTGGAGAAGTGACTGAAGAGTGAGTAAGCAAGACCGAACAATCTGCATCTCTGCGTCCGTCTACGCGGTTCTATTCAAAGTCGTCGGGATTATCTACCGTCACGTATGCATCGTCTCCGCTCGGAACTGTGGAACTGCTCCTGCGATTGGCATCTTTAGTCCCCAGATTTTTATCGCTGCTGCCTTCAAACGAAAAATCGTCCGGGCTGTCCTTCTCAACAAGACTATTGGCAGATGTGACTTGTCCGACTTTTCGTATGTCGTTCCCGTTCTCGACACCATTGTCGATCCCGCTCTCGGCACCATCGATGCGACTCTTCATTCTCTTCACCATTTTCACCATATGACCTCCACTCAGCGATTGTCCTGTTTCACCCTCTGGCCTCCATTCAGAAATTATCCCCAACTCCGTGACGTCAATTTGTTCTCCAATAGCAGTGTCCATCTATCCCCCATGTGACCTACTAGTGGCTCGCACTAGCTACGCCGTAGTGGGCGTGGTTTACGCCACAATGAGCATGACATGGCGTAAGATGCCACTGTTCCCTTTGTTTTTCAAACAATATGGTTTCCAAATCTCTACAGGTCATGTACTTCTTGCAACACTTCTGCACCTCTTGTCGTGTCTCGATTTCCCCGCGTACAAATCATCGGGACATCATGGTCTCAGCTCAGTAATTGGTCTTGTTAAGGAGGACAGTAATTGGTCTTGTTAATTGGTCTTGTTAATTGGTCTTGTTAAGGAGGACAGTTCTGAAATCTGACGCGTTCGTGGGATACCAAGCTTGGGAACAAGTAACAGCATGTGCATGGACCAATGCGCACACAGTAAGTAGCGCAACACATCACATTCAGAGGGAGATGTTGCTCATCATGACACACATGATGAAGGGCACCAATGCACAGAAGGTCAAACAGGACATCCAAAACAGCCTTCAGAGTGCTGCACAGGGACAATACGGTGCATCCGCGGTAACGAACAGCATGACGGGGACAAACCCCGCACAGGTTCGTTCTGATATTCAGAACAGCCTTGGTCAGCAAGCTAACCAGGCTTTCACGAACCTCGGTGGAACGTCTGCGGTCAGCGCTGCAAGTTCACTTTCAGGTGGAGCTCTGACTTCAGGGACCAATCCACAAGAAGTCCGCAACCAGATTCAACAGTCAATGGGTAACCAAGCTGGTATGAATCTTGGCAGCGCTTCTTTTGGAGGCGGAACTCAAGCGAACAAAGTTCGTCAGGAGATCCGAACAGACTTGAGTCAGCAGTAACATCTATCCCTCTGAGTTCAGTCACGAGGCAGGTTGGCCAAGCTGACGTGCCGTGCCCCGCGGGGCAGACAAACAGGCAGGGTCCGTTTAGGACTCTGCCTGTTTATAACATTATCCCTAATGCCGGAGGCTATCCTTTGTCGACACACTTGCATCATCTGAGAAACCATTTGCCACTCCCTGCAGTTCGAAAGCGACAAAACTACCACTGGTTTGTCGTATCCACGGTTTGCATTGGGGCATTTATGGCTGCCCTCGATGCAAGTATCATCAACATTGCATTGCCAACATTGCAAAAGCACTTTGGCGTTCGCCTGCACGTCATCGAATGGGTAAGTCTGGTGTATTTACTTACGCTCACTGGACTCGTCGTTCCCTTTGGACGTATTGCAGACATCATCGGAAGACGCTGGATGTACGCGTTTGGATTCAGTGTCTTTATCACCGGATCTGTTGTCTGCGGATTATCCGGAACCCTAACGCAGTTACTCGTCTTCCGCGGCATCCAAGCACTCGGTGCAGCCATGCTGCAGGCGAACAGTGTGTCCATTGTAACTGCCGCAACACCGGCCTATGACCGGGGGAAGGCCATAGGTATTCAGGCAAGTGCGCAGGGAATCGGCTTGACCCTCGGCCCTACAGTGGGCGGCGCTTTGCTGTCTTGGCTCGATTGGCGCTGGATATTTCTCATCAATTTACCTGTTGGGATTATTGGTACCTTGCTTGGCATCCTGCTACTTCCTGCGGACAAAAAAACCGAACGCAAAGAGCGGTTTGATTATACTGGTGCTGCTCTGCTCATTCCATCCGTGGTGGCCCTCATCTTTATTTTAAATATGGGTGTAAGCCATGGCTGGACATCCGCACCCATTCTTATCTCCGGAGCCATCCTTGTCATCTGCCTGTGGGCCTTCGTCACGCTGGAGCGAAGAATCCATGAGCCGATGATGGACTTATCTCTGTTTCGGAATCTGACATTTGCTTTTGGGAACATCACCGGCATTCTGTCATTTGCCATCATGTATGCTGTACTGTTGCTCATCCCGTTTTATCTCGATGGTGTCGCTCGATTGGGGCCGCTTTTTTCGGGGTTAGTTGTCTCCATCATTCCTGTGGGAATGACCGTGATGACGCCACTGGCCGGCTATATATCCGATAGCCGGGGATATCGCTTACCCGCTGTTCTCGGGATGTTTGCAGGCCTGATTGGTTCGGGTCTCTTGGCGATTATGACGTCCGGTCCATGGAGTTACGTGTTGCTGATGGCCGGGTTATTTTTGGTGGGTTCGGGTGTAGGACTATTTACTCCTCCGAACAACAGCAGCGTTATGGGAAGCGTTCCACAGAACCGACTTGGTGTAACGGGAGGCATTCTCAACATGTCCCGTTCACTTGGGATGGGCCTCGGCATTACACTTGGCGGCTTGTCGTATCAAGGTTACTTGAGGATGCAAGGCGTGCAACAGGAACACCTAGTGTCCGTAGCTCATATGGTACTCGCTTTTCACCTGTCGTTCCTGACCGTAAGCATTGTTGCTCTCATCGGGACACTTCTATCTCTCAAAAACAAAATCAGGACATCGATTTCGTCCTGATTTTGCTCAGATTTACGGATCGGAAAATGCATTATACCTGCCACCCCGAAGTTAGGTTCAGCTTCGCGCCAAACGGCGTCTTGTTGCAATCAAAACGAATGTCCATAACGCAATCACCGGTATGCTGTTCAGGTCCGTTGCTGCGCCCGCGAACAAGCCCCCGAAGTCTTGGCCAAACCACCAAGACCAGAACAGCCAAACAAATGCCGAAGCAATCGTCACCTTATTCCAAAGGTCAAGCAGTGTAAGCATGGCCATCATTAGCATAAAAAGAACAAGAACCAGATTAATGAGACCGTAATACTGCATAATGGTCAGCGCGAAGTGCTCGATAGGGCTGGCAATGAACCGGGGTTGGGGAAGTGCGCCGGCTGTCCCAAAGGATTCCATCAAAGCTGTAGGGTGCCAAAAACCTTCGGAAGGCAGAACTTGAAATAGTGCCATGGAAAACCAAAACAAAGTCGCCAGATAGCGCAATACCATGCGCGCACGTTCCCCGTCGAACACGCCTCGCAGACCGAGTAAAAGCAGACTTGAGACAACGTACAGAAGGGCGGCTCCGGGCGAGCCAATCAGATAACTGGGTCCCCCAAAAAGATGACCAAAAGCCTCCGCAAATATCCAGACGACAAGTCCCCAGACAACAGACAGCACGAAGCCTGCGGTCTGCAGGGAACGACGACCGAACAGCATCAGAATTCCTATTGCCAGTTGCAGCGATGCAGCAAGTATATTGAACAAGACGGGATGCGTGGACCACAACGTGGAGCCGTGATGCATCAAGGCCGTCACAAAGCTCGGTTGCCCATCTGCAGCTCCTTGTATCGTGCTTTCCATGATTTTCGGGGGGTACCATGCGTAGAAATCTGGTGTAAACATCAACGGCTGAAACTGTAATAGCCCAGCAACAATCCACAATATCCCAATTCCTTTTCGGATTAGGGACCCAAAGCGTGACTCGTTCGTACCCTCTTCAACCAACATGAGCGGTGCTGCCACGAACGACCATCACTCCTTTCTATGGGGTTCATCTAGAGGCCCTGCGCTTTGCAGTGCAAACACTTGTGAGAACTTGTCCACGTGGCATCAGTCTAGCCGACATTCGAGCTTTTTTCCACCCAGTTCGACATCGGCGAAGCCATCTCGATAGACTGCTACCCAGGCCTGCGCGCGCGCTTCACTGCATCAATCCAGAGAACACTGGTGAAACCCAAGATTATTGAAGCCATCAACAGAAATACAGGAATCGACGTCACAAGAAACAAGTCTTGCAACAACGGCGTGTAGAGTATGACGGGTAGAAGCACAAACGCGGCGAGAACGATATACCATACGGCCTTATTTTGTCTGCGAAATGAACGGAAAATGGTCGATGACAGCGAGCGGTTCACAAGAATGAGCGAGACGTTGCTCGAAATCAGTGCAGCGAACGTGAGCCCGCGAACGACGCGTTCATCCAGGCCAACAGCCATACTGGCAAAGTAGACGACAAGTGCTGCCAATAATACTGTAAGTCCTTGTAATCCCGCGAACATGACCGTTGCAGATTGAAATATACGTTGCTTTACGTCTCGCGGCGGTCTTTGCATCACGTCAGATTCAGCCGGTTCTGCCTCGAAGGCGACTGAGCATGCCGGGTCAATGATAAGCTCCATAAACACGACGTGAGCTGGCAGTAAAATCGGTGGGAACTGCAGCAAAATTGGAAGTATCGAGAGCCCAATAATCGGGATGTGAATCGCCAATACGTATACAAAAGCCTTCTTGAGATTGTCGTAAATCCTTCTCCCGAGTTTGATTGCGGTGGCAATTGCTGCAAAGTCGTCATCAAGCAACACGAGAGATGCCGCTTCCCTGGCAACGTCAGTTCCTCGAAGCCCCATTGCAATACCAATGTGTGCGGCCTTTAAAGCCGGTGCATCGTTAATTCCATCGCCAGTCATGGCCACAATTGCACCGCTAGCCTTCAGGGCATTCACAATCCGGAGTTTTTGGTCAGGCACAATGCGGGCAAAGATGTCCACCTCTTTGGCAACCTTGGACAGTTGTACGTCGCTCAGCTTGTCTAAGACCTCTCCTGTTAACACGCGATGCGTATTGGGTAATCCTGCTTCTTTTGCAATGCTCTGAGCCGTGACGGGGTAGTCGCCAGTAATCATCACAATTCTGATTCCAGCCGACCTAAACTGTTCAACCGCCTGGGGTACAGAACTGCGGACAGGGTCACGTAAGCCAATCAAGCCGAGCCACTCAAACGAGAACTGAGCGGTATCCAACTGCTCGTCCCAAGCAGTCATCTCGCTCGAATTGGGCATCCCATTGCCCCAGACAGAACCCACGTCCGCCCGCGAATGGAACTCTGCCTGGCCCTCGCCATCGTCCTCTCCCGCGCGCGTGAGGCGCGATGCCGCGACCGCTAGAACGCGCATTCCGGATTCGGCAAGTCGATTGACTTCGCGGGTGACTTCTTCGAGCGCAGCCTGGTTGAGCTTGCAAAGGTGAGCCACCGCTTCAGGAGCACCCTTACAGGCTGCGATGACGTTCAAATCGTCCGTTCTCCAGACGTGTGTAACGGCCAACAATTGTTTGGTGAGTGGATAAGTTTTGACAAGTTGCCAATTTGTCAGAACCGCAGTATTCAAACCATAAGATTCTGACAAAGACACGATGGCTCGCTCCATCGGGTCGTACGGGTCAATGGTGCAGGCAAGGTTCGCGTACTCTAGGACCAGAGACGCAGCCTTTGTGATGTGTTCTCCGTGGGCAATGTTCGTGACCTCGCCACCTGCGATGATTTCTGCGACAGTCATTCGGTTCTCTGTCAGCGTCCCAGTCTTGTCCGTGCACAGTACACTGGCAGCCCCGAGTGTCTCAATGGCTGGCGGACGCCGAGTCAACACACGGTATTGCGACATACGCCACGCACCAAGTGTGAGAAACAAAGTGAATACGACCGGTAGTTCCTCAGGAATGAGAGCCATCGCAAGGGTGATGCCAGCAAGCAAGCCCTCGACAATATTGTGGTGGACAATGGCGTATGTCGCCGCCGAGACCCCGCACAACAGCAGGCCGACGCTTGCGAGCAATCGCACCATACGCTTTGTTTCCTGTTCCAGCAGCGTAGGTTCCGGCTTGATACTGCCGAGCGACGATCCGATTTTCCCCAGTTCTGTGTTCGTTCCCGTCGCGATGACTTTAGCTGTTCCTTCACCTGACACAATTAAAGTTCCAGAAAACACCATCCAATCATCCTGAACGGAGCCTTCTTCCACACCCGTACGGGCCAATTTCGCCACTGGTACAGATTCTCCAGTGAGCAGTGATTCATCGGCTGCCAGGTGCAGGGCGTTCTCTAAAACTGCATCTGCGCAAACTCTGTCACCCTCACGAACGATAAGAATATCGCCTGGCACGACCTCTGTGCTCGGAACACGGCGATGCTCACCGTTTCGAACAACCGTCGCGTATGGTGCAGATAAAACACGCAGAGATTCAACTGCCTTGTCTGTCTTTCGCTGTTGATGAAAAGATATCGCCATGGTCAAAACAACGAAACTGAGAAGTAATATTGCCTCCTCGGTGTTACCGAGAAAGAAGTAAATCAGGCCGCAGGTCACCAACAGAAGAAACATGGGTTCACGGATAATTTCGAATGCAAGGCGACGCCAGTTTCGCCCTTCCCCGCGCGGAAGTTCGTTTGGGCCGTACCGTGTAAGGAGCTGACGTACTTGTATATCGTTTAATCCTGCTCCATTCTGGCCATGCACAGTCTTCCCTCCGAGCGTGAATCGTCGTGGATTTTCTTTGATTATCCCGCACATCGCCCACGCCCACATGTTGCACATGAATCATCTGCAATCGTCACAAGAACTACCCAACCACCGTGCGGATGCGATGGAAAACCCGCTGAGCTACCAAACAGGTATCCAAGCGGGCTAGTCGTATCTTTCTATTGATGTGAATTTGGGCTCCAGGGCACTAGCTGGATGGCCGATTTGGTGGCGTTGATCCGTATTGTACGGTGAAAGAATCGCCGTTTGGTCCAGGTCCTGATGGGGTCGATACTTGTTCACCGTTTTGCAGCATGACGCCCCCTTGCGCAGCTTGAAGGTAAGGGTCAGTTCCATTGACGGCGCAATTTCGAAATGTCATCTGTCCATAATTGCTGAGTGCGGCAACCTGGCCATTCACAAACGGCGCTTCCATGACCCATTCGGCAGACGTCTGCGCACCTGCATAGCTCAAGTCCGTCTGTTGAAACACCCAGCCTCGGGTACGGTTCCCCATCGAGATCGACCACTTCCCGTCCGTTTGACGTGTGATACTCGCCACAACTTGGTCGCCACCAGAAACCGGATACTGGCTTGGGTCAATGGCGTTCTCTGGGCTCGGAAGGATTTCCCACCACGCGTAGTACTGCGGTATCCCATTCACAATACTTTGCGCGGTTCCCGTCTGGATGAGACTGTTATCGTTAAAACCGTCAATGCCAATCCATGCGGCGCTGTAGGAGTCAGTGGAGGAACTGGAACTCACAAAAAGGGTGCGGAGCCACTGAAGCAGTCTTCCCCACCATGTCGCTGGCCGCCGTTGAGTCGTTACTTGGACCTGCGGTACAGTCCACTCTGCTGCGATGGCATCATACTTCCCAACGGTGTTGCTTTGAATTGCGTAGCCTGACCAGTTCGATGACGTCCATCCAAATCCATCGGCCGCTTCATTAGTCACCGCATCCAAAGCCGTCTCGACCGGACGGCGCGCGGCATCCTCTGGTACGTGTGAGTGGTGAAGAACTTGTCTCATGTTTTCGCCTCCCCATTTCATCACTCCTGTACCCTATGACAGAGGAGATGAAGATGGAGAGGACACCCGTACACGTGCATCTGTTTATTTCAGCGACTTCGTGGCCTTATGAAAAATCCGCTGCAGGGCTCGGCACATCAGACGTCACATGAGACGTTGCATCGGACGTCACAGGTTCGGCTCTGCGGGCAAAGAGATACCAATACGCCGCCACAATCAGGGTAAACAGAAGTCCTGTCGTTAGCATAATAAATCGCGGCTGAATGCTTACCCCGAGGGCCCCGTAAAGCCAGTTGGCTAAGGACATCAGACCACCCGCGAGGACCAAATATACCCCTGAAACACGACCGCGAACTGCTTCCTCTGTTGACTCCTGAACCATCGCTATGGTGATGGTCATGAATACGGCTTGAGATGAACCTACGACGAGGATAGCTGCAATCGACAACGCCGGTGTTGAACTCCACCCGAACCACGTCAATGACAACCCGCTGACCACCGCACTAACCCAGAATAAGATTGTACGCATTTTATGACTCGTCACCGCAGCGAGTACCAAGGTACCAACAATGGCCCCAAGTCCAATCATGCTCATGAGCGTCCCATAGAAACTGGAGTGCGTCGAAAGACCAAGGTTCTTCTGAACAAATACAGGCAGCATACCGAGAAACGCCATTGTTAAGGCGCAGTGAAGGCCGACAAGCACAATCATTGCAGACAGACTGCGAGAAGCGCGGATATAGTGAAATCCTCTTGCCAAGGAGCGCATAAACGCCTCTCTGTCCATTACCTGGATATGAGGAACTCTGAATCGCAAAATCAGAACAACCGTTACAAGATAAATCCCGGCACAAAATAGATACACGGATTGTGCTCCGTACATTGCATACAGTGGCGCGGCAAGGATTGGTCCCACAAACTCGGTGCCTCTTTGCCCTACAGCCTGCAGGGAATAGGCGTTATACAACCCGTCTCGCGGTACGAGCGTCGGAATGAGAGCATTGACCGAGACGCTGACAGTACTTGACGCCAAGCCAAACACCAGAGCCATGATGACCATACCGATTGGCGACAGTACGTGAGTAATCGTCATAAAATAAAGAACGACAAGTACGATGAGACTAAGAATGACGGCGACAAGCATCAAAACTCTTCGTTGCATTTTGTCTGCAAGAACGCCGGCAATCGGCGCTCCGACGATGTTCGGAGCCATTGATGCAAACACCAGAGCACCTGACCAGAAAGATGAATGCGTAAGGTTGTATACCTGCATGGTTACGACTAACGTAAATGACCAGACTCCTGCGTTGGCAAAAGCAACAATTAACCACAGCCATCCGTAATCGGAATACCGAAAGGAGTTGAACATACGGAACAAGGGACTCAAACCCACACCTCCTACTTCATTGAATTCAGAATATCATGATTTCCACGTCTGTCTGCTGTCACTCAAACAAATCACCTATTTCATGATTCTCCTGCGACACTTGCTCTCTTCTGGGAATGAAGATACACTTGCATTATACCCCCATGGGTATTACAATGGCTACAGAACATTTACAAAGGAGCGTTGCCAAGCATGTTTGAATCCATTGATGCGAAACAACTCCACAGCAAACTTGAAAACGGAGATACCATCATCCTAGATGTCCGAGGTGCCGCAGCATTTTCGGACTGGCATATTCAACACAAGAACGCAACCATGTTGAACATCCAAACCTCAAAGCTGAAGGCAGACGGACCAGAAGCTTATCCGGAGATTCCAAAGGATAAGGAAGTCGTTGTCATCTGTGCAGCTGGAAACGCAAGTAAAGAGGCATCTGAAATCCTTTCTGAACACGGTTATCAGCCTGTCAACGTCCGCGGCGGTATGGGTGAATGGAGCGAGTATTACTACTCAACGCCTGTCGCACAAACGGAAGACCTGGAACTGTTGCAAGTGATTCGCCCTGCCAAAGGCTGTCTGTCTTACATGCTGGTTTCCGGTGATGAGGCCATTGTGGTTGACGCAGGCCAGCACATCGACTTTTACGAAGACTTGGCTGCACAGCGGCATGCGAAGATTCGCCACGTACTTGACACACACTGTCACGCAGACCACATTTCTGGCGGACCAGTCTTGGCCAATGAGAGTGACGCGAAGTATTGGATTGCGGGCTCAGAAATGCAGGGTTCCAACATGACTTTCAACCCGCTCGTTGATGGACAGACGTTCAACTTCGGAACTTCCAAGTTACAAGTTTTGGCAATTCCAACACCAGGACATACGCCTGGCAGCACATCTTTCTTCGTAAATGACAAATACCTGCTCTCTGGAGATACAGTATTTGTGAGCGGCCTGGGGCGTCCAGACCTCGGAGGAAAAGCTAGAGAATGGTCTGCGCTGTTGTATGACACTGTATCGACAAAACTCAGCGCAATCGCCGACGATGTCTTGATTCTACCCGCACACTTCGCCGATATCTCGGAAATGACCGACGCAGGTTATGTGGGGAATGACTTCGGGAGCATCAAGGCATCCAATGAGCTGCTGCAGGGCGTGTCTGCCGAAGAGTTTACCGAGCACATGGTTGGCCGGGCAGGACAAACGCCTCCCAACTACACCACCATCGTTCAAATTAACCGCGGCGAGTATCAGCCTACTGAAACGGAACGGTCTGAGCTTGAAGTCGGTCCAAATCGTTGTGCTGCAAAGCATCTGGCTGGCTAATTTGATTGCGTAACCGGGTTGACACAGGAAACGGCGATGACTAGGCAAACACCTGGTCACCGCCGTTCTTGTTTGACTTTGTTTGAGGAGGACACTCCCGCTGTAGGAGTGCCTACCCCAGAGCTCTTTGGTGATAACGCGCTCGCAGCGCGTTATTTCCACTTCATCCGTGTTGCCGAGCCGAAAATAGCGCGTTGCCGAAGCGTTACCCGTCGTACCCCTGCCATATCAAAGAAATAGCGCGCTGCGGAAGCGCTATTCCAGGTCTCATCGGTGATAACGCCCTCGCAGCGCGTTATTTCCACTTCATCCGAGTTGCTGAGCTGAAAATAGCGCGTTGCCGAAGCGTTACCCGTCGTACCCCTGCCATATCAAAGAAATAGGGCGCTACCGAAGCGCTATCCCAGAGCTCATCGGTGATAACGCGCTCGCAGCGCGTTATTTCCACTTCATCCGAGTTGCTGAGCTGAAAATAGCGCGTTGCCGAAGCGTTACCCGTCCTGCCCCTGCCATATCAAAGAAATAGCGCGCTGCCGAAGCGCCATTCCAGCCCTGTGAGCCTTACGCAGCATGGTTAGCGAAGTCTGTGT
This sequence comes from Alicyclobacillus curvatus, assembly GCA_017298655.1. Classification (GTDB taxonomy): domain Bacteria; phylum Bacillota; class Bacilli; order Alicyclobacillales; family Alicyclobacillaceae; genus Alicyclobacillus_B; species Alicyclobacillus_B curvatus. The sequence continues at coordinate 5,732,581 of CP071184.1, read as the reverse complement.
GGCTCATCGAACCATTTACATGTTGCCAAGCATCGACTGAGCCCACTTCGCAAAGTCTTGCGCTGAAGGGTTTTTGCCCTGTTGTTGGCAGATTTTCAAATACTCCTCCCACAGTACTTTCTCCGGTTGTTCCATTCTCTGTTCCTGCATGCATCTGTCACCTCACAAGATTGTCGCACTAGCTAGACTGCCCGCGAACAGTCAGAGCATGCAAGTCAAGGCTTGTTTTCATTCCATCGAAAATGTGCCAAAATGAACTCCGAATCCCTGTGAAACGTGACGATTAGGAGCAGACGGCATGAAAGTTGTATTAACTACGCTAAACGCAAAGTATATCCATACTGCCCTCGCGCTGAGATATCTACGGGCACACGTACAGAACGATTTCCCAGATACACACATTTGTGAGTACACCATCAAAGATGTACCTTCTCACATCGTTGCTGATTTGTACTCACAAAAACCTGACGTGATTGGTCTTTCTGTGTACATCTGGAATGTCGAGGAGACGGTTCCCCTAATCGGCATGCTGAAAAAGGTGTTGCCGCAGACCCGTATCATCCTCGGTGGACCAGAGGTATCTTACGATACCCGTTATTGGATGGAACGTCTTCCAGAGGTTGATTGCATCGTACAAGGGGAAGGCGAGGCAGCTTTTCTCAATGTCTTAAAAGCCATCGAGTCCAGTTCCACCTTCCATCAAGTTGGAGGTGTTGCATATCGGTTTGAAAACGAGATTTGCATCAACAAATCGACAGAAAAAATCGACTTGAATCAGATGCCTGGTCCTTATGATGAGGACGACTTGGCATCTCTTCGGCATCGAGTTGTGTACTACGAAACAAGTCGCGGATGCCCTTTTTCTTGCCAATTCTGCCTTTCGTCAATTGAGTCCGGAGTACGTTACTTTCCACTGGAACGAGTCAAAGCGGATTTGCAGCGCTTAATTCACGCAGGGGTTCGTACGATTAAATTCGTCGATCGGACATTTAACCTCAAACGTGATTATGCAGTCGAGCTGTTTCAGTTCCTTATTGACAACCGGGGTGAAACGGTTTTTCAGTTTGAAATTACGGGTGACATCCTGCATCCAGAAACCGTCAAATTTCTGAAGCAAAACGTGCCTCCGGGGCTCTTTCGCTTTGAAATTGGTGTTCAATCCACGAACGATCTCACAAACGCTTTGGTCAAGCGGCGCCAAAACTTTGAGCGGTTAAAGAACAACATCTTGGCGGTAAAAGAAACAGGTACAATTGTTCAACATCTTGACCTGATTGCCGGATTGCCAGAAGAAGATTATCTTTCGTTCCGCAAGACGTTTGACGATGTGTTTGCACTTCACCCTGATGAACTACAGCTTGGGTTTCTGAAGATGCTTCGAGGCACCGGCCTGCGCCTTTCGGCTGAAAAGTTCGGCTATGTTTACATGGATCACGCACCATACGAGGTATTTTCCAATCACGTGCTCCCATATGACGATGTTTTGCGCATCAAACAAGTGGAAGATGTCCTCGAAAAGTATTGGAACGAGGGCCGATTGCGTCACACGACCTTCTATCTGACCAGTCACGTGTATGAAAGCCCCTTCGATTTCTTTCAGCAATTCGGGGCTTATTGGGAACGTCAAGGTTGGGGTCGAATTGGGCATCAACTCGAAGATTTGTTCTATCACTTGGATGAGTTTCTGCGGGAGAACGATAACACGCGACCTTACCAGGAATGCGCGCGGTCGTACATGATCTACGATTTTCTCCTTCAACATCGTATCCGTCCGCACAACGTCTGGTGGGACCGGGTCCTCAACCGCAGCATGCGCGCCAAAACGGTGCAGTTTGTCGCCAAAAACCCGGAGATCTTCGGCGATAAGTTTGCAGCGCTCGGGCTGACGCCTGAGGCCATGGACAAGCACGCGGTCATCGAATTGCTCCCACGACATGTCAACGTGATGCAGCCGGGAGACAAGCCTCTCGCTATGCCGGGACTACTACTCGTGTACTATCCACCAGGACTCCCGAAAGGTGGACGCCCGCTGGCATTCACAGCCCCAGTACCCATGGAACAGGCGGCCAACGGCGTATCCGATTTTTTCCGCCTGCTCCTTACTCACCCCGAACAGTAATGTGACGGGAGTACGCGGCAACTTCGCACCTTATTCGCACCTTATTCGCACCTTATCCGCATCCGCACACCCTGTTGCACCCTAACGGGGTGATGCGATGCCACTTCGCGGCCCATTGACCCTCTCACTCCCCGTGGCGCCTAACTGCCCCCTGGCACCTCTGATGCGAGACCTTTGCCACTAGTGCGGCATAGGCCCGACATAAATCGATTGTGGACGTATCAGTCGATTGTCTGCAGCCTGCTCAAGCATATGTGCCGTCCACCCCACGACGCGACTCGCCGTAAACGTTGGCGTCCATAGCGTCTTTGGCAAGCCTACCGTTCGCAAAATCGCCGCTGCCCAAAATTCGACGTTTGCATACAATCTGCGCCCCGGTTTGTATTCTTCAAGTAACCGAACCGCCGCGTCTTCCACTGCGACAGATAAATCGAACCATCTGTCTCGCTCCCCCATGTGTTCCACGACGTGGCGCAAAGCAACTGCTCTGGGGTCGCGTGTTTTATAGACGCGGTGCCCAAACCCCATAAGGCGTCTGCCCGCATTAAGTTCCTGACGGAGCCATGGTTCAATGTTCTCTTGGGTTCCAATATCCTCGAGCATATGCATGACCTCTGACGGCGCTCCACCATGTAACGGTCCTTTCATCGCACCAATCGCTCCTGCAAGAGCAGACGCCATGTCAGACTGTGTGGATGTAATCACCCGACCTGTGAACGTTGACGCATTCATTCCGTGCTCCATCGTGATGATGAGATAAGCCTCAAGAGCCGCAACATGATTTGCTGGAGCAGGTTGGCCATCGTTTAGCATGTATAGGTAATTCGCTGCATGGGAGAGGTCTGGTGCAGGTGCAGTCGGCTCCACGTGGCGCAGTCGAGCATGTCGATAAGCGACAATCGTTGGCACAAGCGCGGTATATCGCAGGGCCTGCCCTGTCGTAGGCGGCCAATGCTGGTTGATTTCGAGACTCGAAATGGCGGTGCGGATAACACTCATCATATCCACCTGCGGCGGTAACTCGTCGATGATACGGGCGACGTGGCCGGGCAGCACACGTTGCCCCTGCAAAGCTTCCGCAAATCTGGCGCGCTCAGTTTCTGACGGCAGATGCTCATTCCAAAGTAGATGTGCAACATCTTCAAATGTCTTTCCCTGTGCCAGGTCCTCGGCGTAATAGCCGCGAAATACGAGAATCCCATTTTCTCCATCAACGAGGCTAATGTTTGTATCTGCCGCTACGACGCCTTCCAGTCCATGTGCCATGCTGATTCACCTCTTCTTAAGTCTGTTGGGTTCAGCTTAGCATCTGATAACACTTGTGTATAATAATTATAAGTAAGCATTTTAATTACATTTTCAAATCAATTACGACAATAGAGGATGGATTGATGAATGCAAATCGAGTGGCTTCAAACATTTCTCGCAGCAGCCGAAGAAGAGAACTTTCGCCGTGCAGCGGATAAGCTTCATCTCGCGCAGCCAACCGTGACGCAGCACATCCGCAAGCTCGAGGAACTGTGGGGTGTTCAACTGTTCGCGAGGGTCGGTCAACACGTAGAGCTGAGTCCAGGGGGCCGGCGATTCCTCGGACACGCGAAACGGCTGTCTGATACCTACCTAGATAGTCTTGAAGACATGGCCAGGTGGCACCAGGGCTATGACACGCGGGTGACTATTGCCGTCTCACCACTTGTAGCCACAAGCTACCTGCCTCGTTGGATGCGGGCGTATACAAAAACCCATCGACAGATTGAATTTGTCGTCAAGGTTCTCGAATCAGAATCTGTGCTCGAGCAGATTTCGCGCCAAGAAGCAGACATTGGGTTTAGTCGTCTGCGCCCCGATGATGGGCGGTTTGACGCGCAAGTTCTCTACGCCGATCCCGTTGTCTTCGTCGCCCCAGCAGAGGAACACGACATTGACGGACCCCCGCAAGACTCTTTCGACTTGCTTGCACGGCACACGGTTTTCACGCATTGTCATCCCGAGTACTGGCCCGAACTTACGACCAACCTCAGGAAACAGTTTCCCGACCTGCAAACGATGGTTGTCAGCCTAGTCCATGTCGTGGTGCAGTGGGTTGGAGAGGGCCTCGGTGTGTCCTTTTTGCCGCAAAGTACGGTGCAGCGCGAGCTTCTCAGGGGAAACATTGAAGAGGTACACTTTCCGCTGCCCCTGCCAACGGCACAGACACATCTCGTCGTCGCCCGCCATGCATCAACAGCGGCCCGAGACTTTGCTGACTTCATTACCCAGTACATGAGAGAGCGGGTATCGTATCACTAGAGCTGACGCAGTCGCCGGTCATGTAGCTCCCCCGTCTGGTAGGCGTGCGTCATAATGCAGCCAGGGCATGAAACTCCCAGCGTCGATGATTCGTCGCACCGCTTCAGCGGGACTTATCTCCGTCTTCCCGACGTCAACTCGCTTGATAAATGACGGATTCGAATGACGGCTAACCGCACCATATTCTGTCGTAAACAAGGAATCATAACCTGCTTCGTGTGCAATCGCCGTGGCCGCCCATGTCCCATAACCATACGGCCAGGCGAACAATGTTACAGGCTCTCCTATTGCCTGACTGAGTCGCTTGCGTGCCCTTACAAAATCGTTGTAGACCCGTTCGTGATACTCCGCAGGCGTCTCCATGTGGCCATTTCGAAGAATGGGTGTGTTGAACGCTGCAACCGGCCGATGGTTTATGAACACGTGGTAATGCGAGTCGTAGGTGTGACTGCCAAATGCCATTCCTTCCTCGTGCATCGACTTGATTTCGGACCAACTGAGCTTGCTGCTATCACTTTTGTCCGCGGATGCAACAATCTGGAAAAACGTTCCTTGCATGTGGTGTGCGCGCAGGATGGGAAGGACGTACCTGTACATGGTCTGATAACCGTCGTCAAACGTGAGCAGAACTGCATTCGGCGGAATCTGCCCACGGCGATGTAAGAAGTCAGTGAACTGCTTATCGGTAATAACATGAAAGTGCTTCTCCGAAAACTCATCCAACTGAGATGAGAACGCCTGTGGGGTGATGACGAAACGAGAGTACACGTCGGGAGAGACGTCGTGATAAGTCACAACCACAACCTTATTCCGGTAATAGACCTTGTCTGTATCGTTCGGACCCGCGATGCTGTCACCGGGCGTCACCGAATTTCCACTCTCGCTATCCGAAATCACGGCTAGTCTCGGTTTCGCCCCGGTTGCTGATGACATGCCAACTGTGGGATTCAGGGCTATGAAATGCGACGTTATGGGATTCTGAGCTGTGGGATTCGGGGCTATGGGATCCGGCGTTATGGGATTCTGAGCTGTGAGATGTGGGGCTGTTGGATGCGGAGCTATGGGACGCGGGTATGACGGGGTCTGTAGCGCATGCCCAAATTCATATTTGTAGCCAACAAATGCGGCGGCAATCATGAACAACGACAGCAGCATGCCCTTCATAAATTTCAAAACCCATTTAATGTAACGCAAAATGTCCTCGTTATTCTGATATGACACCTTCGCACACTCCATCAATAGGGACTCGGTACCGTTTGAAGTCATAGACGACGAGTGACCTGCCCATCTGTATCCCTGCTTCAACGATTCAACCTACTGAGCTTCAAAAATCATAAAACCACAAACCTACACGAACACATTTAATACAGAGCCCATGAACTTTTCTCACCGACTTCAGGTCTATTCACATGAGGGCGGTACACGTGCCACCCATCGTTGTCATGTACTGTGCTCTGAAAACGGGATTTTCATTTACCTGTCCCGCAGTCGCGAAAGGTGTCGTCGAAACTGACGCAGAGCGTCAATTTACAGTGTAAGGAGCCGCGATAAGCGTGAATTTAAATCAGATAGTCCGCTTTACAACTGAAGTGACGACCTCCGCAACGCTGCTTGTTGTACAGTTCGTCGTGTTAGTGGTGTTTGAACTCGGCATCGTTTTGTTTCGCACTGTATCTGGGAAGTAATGACCAGATGCAAGTAAAATCGATGATAGAACCGATGAATGCAAACCTCCCGCATAAAACCGGACTTCGACGCCAACGGGTGCTGTTTTTGATTGGCGCTTTTAGCGTCTCATGTTTACCTGCCCTGCTCTTGCTCTCTAAAGTGATGTCATCACCGATGAACGTTTATATCGGACGCAATCAGGACTCCGGGCAATTTATGTGGTATCTGGGGTGGTTCTGGTACGCCACACTTCATCATCTGAACCCTTTGCTTACGAGCAACTTAAACTACCCGCACGGTGTGAACTTGATGTGGAATACGTCCATCGTCACCGAGGCGATTTTGTTCGGGCCACTGGTGTACCTTGTCAATTCCGTGTTCGCATTTAACATGCTGATTGCCGTTAACCTCGTCCTGTTTGGGGTACTCGGTGCATTCATTTTAAAGAAATTAGGGGTTCGAAATTGGATAGCGATTCTGTCCGGTGCATTGTTAGAATGCGCGCCAGCTATGGTCAATCAACTGGTCGATGGTCATGTCAACCTCACCACTGCACCCCTCTGCTTGCTTCTCGCTGTATACCTTAGTCTGCACGTTATCAAAGCACGTCCCAGGAACAATTTACTGTTTGGAGCACTCACTGGATTGGCAATCGCCATGGAATTTTATTCGTCATTGGAAGTGCTGACAACCACAGTCATTGCACTCGCCGTTTTCTCTGCACTCAGTCTGCTCTTGAATTTTAGAAATTTCCTTCAGCAGGTCAAGAGCATTCCAATTGCGTTTTACTTCGGCACTACAATAACGACGATTGTTCTTGTCTTGCCAGGACTGGCGGAATATTTCTTGGGTCCTTACCAAACCCACATCACAGGGTCGCTTGTCCCGTACGACCACTGGGTCACCAACCTGTTTCACCTCTTTATCCCGACCCAAGCACAGTTCATTCATGCAAAGTCGACAGATATTGTGACGTCACTGACCAATGTGAACCTTGCTGAAGTAAATGGTTATTTGGGCATTCCGATGCTCGTCACCGTTATCTGGGCTGGGACAACCATGTGGTCAAACAAGTACATCCGAGCGCTCACACTTACTATGATTTGCATTGTCCTGTTGTCTATGGGACCGTATCTGCACATTCTCAACATCACAACATCAGTACGACTACCATGGTTTTACATCGGTCAATTGCCAATCATCAGAGATATCCTCCCGAGTCGCTTGATGGTATATGCTGACATTGCATGCGTCATCACCGTTTCGTTGGCACTGGAACAAGCCCTGCAAGGGGGCAACAGAATGAAGCGAGGAGTTACGGTAATGACTGTCCTCCTTGCGCTCGTCGGCACTTGGCTGCCAACCACCGACTTCCCAAGCCAGACGGTGCCACCTTCCGTAGCTGCCGTTGAACGCGGAGGTTCGCTGTATCCATTATTGGAACATCAGCCAACCACAGTCATCACCAACAACTACTGGACGTTTGGCTACAACCTGCAGTTTCTTGCTGACGACCGCTACACCATCCCAGTGAACAACGTGTACGCGTTCCCCTATACGAGCTACTCCGAGTTCGGTCATTTGCGCACTCGCGCACCAAGCCAATTTCTCTTTGCATCCGCCTACGCTTCCCGGAGTTACAAACTTGCTTTGCAAGACGTGGAGTCCTACATCCAGGCAAGGTCGCCGCAAAGGTTCCTGTATATCAAAACTAGTACATCCATGCTGCCAAAAACGCTCTCTCAAGCGTTAACAGAACTGTGTGGGAAACCCATACAGAACTTCGGTGATGAGGTTTGGGTTGTCCCCACAAGGTATGGATGAGCTGCAGCGAAACACAGACTTTGCAGCCATCATGAAACAGGAGAGCGAATTCCCATGCGAATTCGCTGCTCTCCTTCCGTTCCGGTTCGCTGTGTGTCAGCCTGTGTGTCAGCCTGTGTGTCAGCCTGTGTGTCAGCCTGTGTGTCAGCCTGTCCTGTCAATCACAACCGCTCACGACCAACAATAAACTTTATACCGAGCTCCCTGTACGCCCCGTGTTTCCTCGCCTTCGCCACCGCCAGTTGTCAAAAATCCATTTGGTCGCAGCGCCGACTCCGGTAAACCATGTCAAGAGCGAAAGCAGCAACCCAACCAAAGGTATGCTCATGAAGGCTGTAAGCACGCTCGATCCGACGAGGGCCTTTACATAGACGGGTCCATCGTCTGGCTGGCGGCGCAGTATCAACCCGCCCATCCACAGTGAAGACATCGAAAAGCCAATAATGCCAATCACACCGTAGACCACCAAAATGATACCCGCGAGCGGTATGCCAAGCAGAGTCAGCGTCAAAATGCTGTCAATCGCCAGGACAATCAAACTGACCAAGACACCGACGAGCCCCATCCGCCGCAGTGACCCATCTTGATTTCCAAGGGGAATGCGCTGATTTCGAAGCGCGATGGACAACAACACAGCAAGAATGATGAGTCCAACATTAATGGCTAACATACCTGCCCAGGCTAACATGGCGAGGGTGACTCCAAATAGAGCCCCGTTCCAAAAAGGTGTGTTCAGACGCAAGTGGTACATCGCTTTCACGTGTGCACCTTTAGCTTGTGTAATGGTTCCACCGAGATCCAGAACGATGCCTGTCCTCGATGTCGGTGCAAGATGAACATTGCCATCAAGGACAATCAGGATTTCGGACACCCGTCCCTCCACCGTCACATCGTGGCCGAGAACGAGCACGTCCTCAATCTTTTCGGTGCGGGGGATCACTGTGGGGTGCCCAGAGACGAGTGCTTCTGCAGACGTCTGTTTAACGGCTGCAATCGACGTCCCAGCCGTCGCAGCCAAAGCCGATACGGGTTGCGTGCACGATGCAATCAACACCGTACTCGTGCAGAGAAAAATCACAATCCATGAGCGCAGCGAGCGGATCATACCGTAACCTCACTTGACCGGAGCATTCGCACTACAGCGGTCACCGAAGCACCGCCAAGCAAGATACTCAGCACCACAATCACTGTCGGCCACACGACCCCTCCTGTTGCCACAAGACGTAAGGCACTATGCCCCGCTGCAAACGCCAGTCGCAACATCAGGCGAACGAAGTTCCCAAGGGGTGAGAAGGCTAGCCAAGACACCCCGGCAACAACAAGTGCGAGGCAGCATCCGTACAGGAGGAGCACTCGGCGAGCCTGCACGGCTTGGTGAAGTTCTGTAATGGCGAGAAGAATGTGCTCTTGCAGGTCTTCAGGGACGGTAGTCGTACGTATGGACTCCTGTATCCGATGCGTTAGCTGTTGCAACTGTGCAAGTTCATCCTGACACGCGACACACTTGTCGAGATGGGCCCGAATGGCGTGTGCTTCAGAGTCGGAGACTTCCCCGTCCAGATATGCCGACAGTCTTTGCGAATCCATGTCACACTGCATCGTCAATCTCTCCTTTCTTTTTGGAGTTGTTCTCGAAGCTGAATTCGAGCGTAGTGGAGTCGTGAACGAACCGTGCCGACTGGCAAGTCGAGAATATCTGCCAATTCCTCGTAGCTAAATCCATGTAGTTCCCGGAGAACGAGAATGGTGCGGTAGTCATCGCCCAATTGTTGCATCGCGTGCTCAACCTCCATCCGGATATCTGTCTGATGATGAGGGTTTACACCGCTCGTCGCCTGGCTGTCTTCCAGCGGCTCGAGTTTGTACCGCAAATGCCGCGCTCGCCAATCCAGTGCATTGCGAACGGTGATGCGGGCGAGCCAAACCGGAAAGGTCTTTTCGTCTCGCAAACTTCTCAGAGACTGATAGACTTTAATAAACGTTTCCTGAGTCACGTCTTCGGCGTCTGTGTTATGGTGAAGTACCCCGTACGCAGTCCGGTATACGAAGTTTCTATAGTTTGCAACAATCCTTGCAAATGCGTCAGGATTGCCGCGTTTGGCGATTCGAATCAAAAGAACATCATCTTCTGTCAAATAACGGCCACCTCCCGGGCGACGCAGCACTTGCCCGAGTACACCAAAGCTCCTCAAAGCTTGCCCCTAGTATGACATTGTTACCGGCCTAAAGATATCGACGGGAAATCTGTCGATTTGGTTCATTCGATTACTCTACTTGGGGGCCATTCAAAACAGAAACTTCGTTCCTCTCATCTTGAATCATCACTAAACTTCAGTAAATTCTTATATAATGTGGGCACAAGTCTGAGACTGTCTAAAGGTGGCGAGTTGATTGGAAGAATGGATATCGTATTTATCGCAGAACGAAGCGAGGCATCAGAGCGAATTTGCTCAGTTTCTTACTATCCCTAGTGTTTCCACTTTGCAAGAGCACAAAAGTGATGTGCTCCGTGCAGCAGACTGGCTAGCATCCCGCATGCAATCAGCTGGGCTCGAACATGTCAAAATCTGTGAAACAGATGGGTACCCCGTTGTTTACGCCGACTGGTTGCATGCGGAAGGCGCGCCGACAATACTGCTTTATGGGCACTACGATGTTCAGCCAGCCGATCCGCTTGCATTGTGGCAAACTCCACCATTCCAACCAGAACTTCGCGATGGCCGTTTGTATGCTCGCGGAGCGAGCGACATGAAGGGTAATGTTCTACTCATGGTCAATGCCTGTGAGGCTCATCTGAAGACGAGCGGAAAACTACCAGTCAACATTAAGTTTATGATTGAGGGTGAAGAGGAAATCGGCAGCCCGTCTTTACCAACGTGGATTAGAGAAAATCAACAAAAGATTGCCTGTGACTTTGCCGCAAGCGCAGATTCAGCGCAGGTCTCTTTGCAAATACCGACCGTCATTGTTGGAACCAAAGGACTTTGTGCCATCCAAGTCGACCTGAAAACGGGCAAAACGGACTTGCACTCTGGGATTGCCGGTGGAGCGGTCTACAACGCCATCCATGTGATGTCAGACATCATTCACTCCATGCGCGATGCGGACGGCCACATTGCCGTCGCTGGATTTTACGACGACATCGTTGAACCGAGTGCGGCTCATCGCGAAATGTGCGCCAGGTTCCCGATGTCCGACGAAGCGTTTCGCGAATCTATCGGTGCTGCCAAGCTCGTGCACGAGCCGAGCTATACAGCGACTGAATCAATGTGGTTTCGCCCCACACTCGAGGTCAACGGCATGTGGGGAGGGTTTCAAGATGAGGGTGTGAAAACCGTCATTCCTTGTGAAGCGCATGCTAAAATCTCCTGCCGTCTCGTCGCAGGCCAGCGCCCGGCAGACATCATTGAAAAGCTCCAGGCTCACATTGCCAGCCACACACCAGAGGGTGTAGAAGTGACGACTGTCCCGTTTGCAGGCAGTGCGGATCCATACCTGCTTGAAGAAAATCACCCTGTCCTGCAAGCCGCCGATGCCGCACTAAAGGACGCCACGGGGGCGTCTGCGATTCACATACGGATGGGTGCTACTGTGCCGGTTCTCGGTATACTGAAGGACAACATCGGGGTGGATACCGTCTCGCTTGGATTCTCCGGTCTAAACGACGGGATGCACGCCCCAAATGAATCTGTCGACGTTGCCGGGTATCATCTAGGGGCCCGTGTCTACGCTTATTTCTTTGAACATCTCGGCAAATCATCACTGCTTTAAACAATGCATGAAAATTGGCCGCTGCCATCCCGACCGAGGAGGACATCATGACCGAACCTGCACCGTCGCAACTTATTGGTACAGCGGGTCGGAAGTATCTGACCGCAGCTATCCTGGGATTTCTCTCGGCAGTAGCGCCGTTGTCGATTGATATGTACCTGCCGGCTTTGCCTACTCTTGGTCGAGACCTGCACGCCGCCACATCGGTAGCGCAGTTGAGCCTGACAGCCTGTCTAGTTGGTCTTGCAGTGGGCCAGTTACTCGGTGGTCCCATCAGCGATGCCAGAGGTCGCCGTACGCCACTTCTCATTGGCACAGCCGTATATACGGCCGCCTCGATGCTGTGCGCTGTTACCAACTCGATTTATTTGCTCATCATCTTGCGGCTCGTGCAGGGGCTCGCAGGTTCAGTCGGTCTTGTCATCTCCAGAGCTATCGTTCGTGATCTATTTGAAGGCCATGAAATGACAGAGTTCTTTGCACTGTTGATGCTCGTGAACGGCGTTGCACCGATTGCCGCGCCCATTCTCGGCGGTCAAATACTGCGCTTTGGTTCCTGGCACGACGTTTTTATCGTTCTGACCGCCCTTGGCTGTTTGATGTTCATCAGTGTTTGGTTTGGACTTCCCGAAAGTCTGCCAAAGAGCAAACGTCAGCTCGGCGGGATTCGTCATACGTCAACAACAGTTGGCATGCTGTTGCGAGACAAACACTTTATTGGTTACTCGTTCACAATTGGTCTCGTTTTTGCCGCGATGTTCGCGTACATTTCCGGGTCACCGTTTGTACTGCAGGGTATGTTCGGTCTTTCCCCGCAGATGTTTAGTGTGGCATTCGCCACCAACGGCCTTGGTATCATCATCGCGGGGCAAATTTCGGCTCGCCTCTCGCGTCGATATGGGGAAACAAAGGTTTTGGTGGGTGGACTCATGCTTGCTTGCGCGGCAAGTCTGGTATTCCTAGTCATGCTTGCCCTGAAAGCCCCGCTTACAGGTGTATTGCCGCCGCTGTTTTTCATCGTCTGTACGGTAGGCATCGTGGGTCCGACTGCAACGTCACTGGCCATGCAGGAACAAGGCAATCGTGCAGGCAGCGCAGCGGCTGTGATTGGGGTTCCCCAAATGCTGATGGGAGCGATTACCGCCCCGCTGGTTGGTATCATGGGGAGTCATGCGGATATGCCGCTCGGCGTTGTCGTCCTTCTCTGCGATGTGGCGGCCGCCCTCTGCTACGTCGTCCTCGTTCGCTTGTCTGCGCATACACCTTCTGCTTCGGCGGCCGGCAACTAGCTCTCCCGCTGCAGCTGCTGTTTTACATCGTGCGCATCTGCATCATGCGTGTCTGCATCATGCGTATCTGCACCATGCGCGTATTTATCTCGAGTCTGGGCAGTGTCCGTCTGAGTGGCGTGCTCATGCGCAACTTGACTATGCGCATCGCGCGTGTTTTCAGCGCCGGTATGGTAGACATCACGGAGCCCCCGATGACGAAGTTTCGCAACCGTGGTCCAGGCCTGCTCCAGCGCATCGAAATTGTGCGCGGGCAAAGCGATATCGGCAAACTCGGTCAATACCTTGGCCCCGCCTGCGGTCGGTGTGTAATCCTCGTGGCCCGCTAAAGGGTTCAGCCAAATCAGTTGGTACGACATGCGACGCAGTCGCGCCAACTGGGCCCTTAGCTGTTCCGCCGATCCGGTATCGAACCCATCGGTCACAAGCAATGTGACGGCTCCTTTAAAGAGAACTGTCCGGGCATACTCGCTGTAAAACACCTCCAGTGTTTCGGCTAGCCGCGTACCTCCAGAGAGGTGCAGCACGTGGTCTGTCAGTGCCTTTAAGGCGTCATTCGCGTCCGCAATGGTGAGCCACCTTGTCACTCGTGTCAACCGCGTGCTAAAGACAAACACCTCAATGTCCCAGTCCTGCATGGAGAGTGCATGGGCAAACCGGAGCATCACTCGGCTGTAAGGGTCCATCGATCCGCTCACATCACAGATGATGACAACAGGCCGAGGGCTTTGTTGCCGCTTCCGATAAACGAGTTGAATGGGCTCCCCCGTGCCTCCTGCCCGTCTGAGCGTTGCAGATAGGTCCAACTCGCGTCCAAGTGGACTGACCAGGCTCTTCCGGCTTCGACGTATGATGGGTCGAACGTGGCGCAAAAACCTCAACACTTGCTCCATCTCCGTCTCTGTCAGGTCCGCAAAGTCCTTCTGACGGAGGGTCTCCTCACGGCTTTCGGAACCCTTTACAATCACAGAGAAGGTGTCAGGTGCATCTGGCTCACCCTGCTCGCTCTGCTGTGCCCGTCGACCCATCCAGATGACGTCGGGATGCCTGTGCCGATGCGATTTTTGCGCAAGGACACTCGACATTAAGGTCTGTCTTGCAACCCACGAATCACCTCTACGCCGTAACAGCAGCCAGAACTGCTGCCATGCCATAATAAACAAAGGGTATTCAGCCGGGTTTTTCACCACTGCAGCAGCAACGGCGTCCTTACACACCGATTCTGAATCCCACCCCACCTGGTCGATAACCTGAAGGACAACCTGCTCCTCATCGCTCCCGATGCGAAGACCCATTTTCCGCAGTCCACGCAGGAAAGCCGTCAGATTGCGGGCGGTGTTGCCCGTCGTGCTGCCCGTGGTGTCCACCGTTGTTTTGTCCCTCGTCACGTTCTCCCCACCTCGTGCGCAAGAACCGTCAACCGTGAACCCGTGTCGCCTCTCTGCTGAGTGAGAAAATCGAAATCGTCCTTGTACTTCAGCAGACACCCGAGTGTGTCCGTTACGCTGTCGGGGTTTAGCTGCCGTGCCCCGAGCGCCGCAAGAGCCTCAGCCCAGTGCACTGTCTCAGCCACGCCGGGACGCTTGAACAGCGGCTCCTGACGCAGCCGCTGAACAAACGCCACGGCACGCCGTGCCACTTCCGTAGCGACATCAGGCACTTTGGCGAGCAGAATTTCAAGTTCCCTCTCAAACGTGGGATAGTCTATCCACTGATAAAAGCACCGCCGCTTCAACGCATCGTGGACTTCACGTGTACGGTTGCTTGTCAAAATCACGAGCGGACGTTCTTTCGCCCGGATGGTGCCAAGCTCAGGAATGGTCACTTGGAATTCTCCCAAAAGTTCAAGGAGAAAGGCCTCGAACGCTTCGTCAGCCCTATCGACTTCATCAATCAGAAGCACGGGCGCAGGCGTGTCTGCAGCAATCGCGGACAGCAAAGGTCTGCGCAGCAGAAACGCCTCGGTGAACAATTCGTTCTCGAGTGCCTGTCGACTCTGCGCCACCTGTCCCTCGACCGACTCTTGCCCTACCGTCCCTTGCCCTACCGTCCCTTGCCCTGCCATCCCTCCATGCGTTGCCTCCGCGATGCGAATGTGCAGCAACTGCTTTTGATAGTTCCACTCATAGAGCGCGGCTTGCCTATCGAGTCCTTCGTAGCACTGCAAACGCAGCAAAGGGCGGCCGAGGGCCGCGGCAATCACCTTTGCCAGTTCGGTTTTCCCGACCCCCGGTTCACCCTCAAGGAACAATGGACGTTTCAATTGAATCGTCAGGAACAGGGCGGTTGCGAGTGCCGAACTCGGGAAGTAACCGTGTTCTGTAAGTAGTCTCTGTACCTGACTTGGGTCGTTCATAAAGCCCCTATCCGCTGTAACGCGCGAAGCGTGTATACCTTACACAACTGGGTTCGGTACTCTTCTGAGGCGTACAAGTCGGAGGCAATCATGCCGTCGACGGCAGCCAGGTCGGCTGCAGACTTCATGGAGTCTTCGGTAAACTCCTGCCCCAACAGGGCATCTTCTACGGCCCGTGCCCGGTAAGCGACGTCCGCAGCACCTGTGACGCCAATCTGCACGTGTGTCACAACGTTCTCAGAGTCCACGGCCACGACAGCGGCAACTCCGACGACGGCGTAACCTGAAGCAGGATGGGGCACCTTCTCATAAACCGTCTTTGCCGACTGTGGAGGCAGGCGAAACTTCACGTTCTTGACGACACTGTGCTCCGGCATCGCAGTGATGAGCGGGCCGAGAAAGAACTCCTCAGCAGGTATCGACTGCTCACCGTCAACGGTGATGAGGGTTATGTCTGCGTCGAGTGCGAGGGCCACTGCGGGTAAGTCAGACGCCGGATCGGCGTGAGCCAGGTTCCCCCCTATTGTCCCGCGGTTGCGGACCTGAAGATCACCAATTTTGAACGCAGCTTCCGCGAGCATCGGCAGCCGGTCACGCACCATCTGACTGCGTGCGACTTCTGCATGCGTCGTCAATGCCCCGACGACAATCGCGTCCGGCTCCCGAACAATGCCGTACAGTTCCTTGATGCCGCTGATATCAATGAGCGTGCTTGGGCTCGACAATCGCAGTTTCATCATCGGCAACAGGCTGTGCCCGCCAGCCAGCAGCTTGGCCTCGCCGCCGCTTGCCTGCAACCGTTCTATCGCTTCCGCTATCGTACTTACGCGTTCATATGCAAAAGTGGATGGGATCACGCTTGACTCCTCCCTTGTTGAACAGCTTTCCAGACGCGTTCCGGGGTCAGCGGCATTGCGATGTCTGTCACACCAAATGGGCGCAACGCGTCCATCACAGCGTTCACCACCGTAGGTGTCGAGGCGATTGTTCCTGTTTCCCCAATCCCTTTGACACCGAGTGGATTTTGCGGCGCCGGAGTCTCTGTAAACGCAGTCTCGAAGTGTTTAAAGAACCGCGCTTTTGGCATCGCATAGTCCATAAAGGTTCCGGTCACAAGTTGGCCCTG
The DNA here is from genome assembly GCA_017298655.1 of Alicyclobacillus curvatus. Classification (GTDB taxonomy): domain Bacteria; phylum Bacillota; class Bacilli; order Alicyclobacillales; family Alicyclobacillaceae; genus Alicyclobacillus_B; species Alicyclobacillus_B curvatus. Next base: position 5,716,139 of record CP071184.1, on the reverse strand, counting down.
CTCGTCGTAGACGGCACCTTCCCAGAGCGCCTGCCCGATACCCTGGACAATCCCGCCATGCACCTGTCCTTCTGCAACCATGGGGTTGATAACTCGGCCGCAATCATCGACAGCAACGTATTTTTGTACGTCAATCTCACCTGTTGCAACATCGACCTCGACCACACAGATGTGCGTGCCGAACGGGTAGACGAAGTTAACGGGATCATAGAAAGCAGTACCTTCAAGTGCTGGCTCTACTCCAGGGGGCAAGTTCCAAGCTAAATACGCCTGCAGGGTGACGTCCTGAATGCTGACTTTTCGACTCGGCGCGCCCTCAACATTGAACGTGCCATCGTCAAAGCGGACATCATCCACAGCCACCTCAAGCATATGGGCCGCAATCTGTTTCGCTTTCTCCACGACTTTGTCAACAGCCACTGCGACGGCATTACCGCCAACCGGAGTGGTGCGAGAACCGTAGGTACCCCATCCCATTGCAATGCGGTTTGTGTCTCCGTGTACAACCTCGATGTCGTCAAAGGGAACACCAAGGCGCTCTGCAACAATCTGCGCGAATGTGGTTTCCTCACCCTGACCGTGCGGTGATGCCCCCGTAAATACCGTGACCTTGCCGGTCGGGTGCACGCGGACGGTGGCACTCTCCCAGAGTCCGCCCTGGAAACCAACCGCACCAGCCACTTGCGACGGACCGAGTCCGCAGATCTCGACGTACGTGGTCACACCAAGGCCTAGATAGCGACCTTTCGCACGCAACTCTTGCTGTTTCCGCCGCAATTCGTCATAGCCAACCATCTGCAACGCCTTGGCGAGCGCGCCTTCATAGTTTCCACTGTCGTACTCGAGGCCCATCGCTGTGTTATAGGGGAACTCATCCGCAGGGATGAGGTTGCGGCGCCTTATTTCAACGGGATCGATACCTATCTCCGCTGCAAACAAGTCCACCATCCGCTCAAGCAAGTAAGTCGCTTCGGGACGTCCTGCTCCGCGGTAAGCATCGGTCGGGGTGGTATTGGTAAACACGCCGTAAACGTCCACCCCCGCGTACGGAATCTTGTAAGCACCAGGAACAATCAAGCCAAAAAGGATGGTCGGCACACCTGGTCCGGCCGTGGACAAATACGCCCCCATGTTTGCCACGTTTTTGACGCGTATTCCGGTAAAATCCCCATCCTTCGTGCCTGCAAACTCTACGTCTAGAACCATGTCGCGCCCATGCGTTGTGATGAGGAAATTTTCACGGCGGTCTTCGACCCATTTAACAGGCCTCTTCAACTCACGGGCCGCAAAGGCGACCATTGCCTCATCCGGATAGCAGGCGATTTTGGCGCCGAATCCGCCCCCTACATCAACAGACACGATGCGCAACTTGTGTTCCGGAATACCGAGAATGCCGCTCAACAGAAAGCGATGAATGTGCGGGTTTTGCGACGTCGCCCACACCGTCATCTCGCCGGTGGCCGGATTGTACTGGGCGGTTGCGGCTCGCGGCTCCATGGGGTTGGGGATGAGCCGCTGTTGCCGGAAGCGATGCTTGATGACGACCTCGGCGTTGTCGAACACCTCATCTGTGGCATTGCCAGCCTGCCAGTGGAAAGCGACATTGTGCTGGACGCCACTGTGGAGGATTGGAGCGCCATCCTGCATCGCCTCTTCCTGTTCAACCACGGCTGGCAATACCTCGTACGTCACTTTAATCAAATCCACAGCGTCCCTTGCCACATAGCGGTTTTCAGCCACAACCAGTGCGATGCCGTCGCCAACATAACGAACCTTATTGACGGCGAGAACCTCGTGTGGCGGAGTCTGGATATTACTGTCCGGCGGCAGCCACGCCGTGGGCACCGTTCCGATTCGACCTTGCAGGTCCTTCCCGGTGTACACGGCAACAACACCATTCAAGACTTTCGCCGCGTCAGTATTTACACTGACAATCTTGGCGTGTGCGTGCGGGCTTCTGACAACACTGGCATACAACATGCCTGGAAGTTGAATGTCCTCTGAATACTGCCCGTTCCCAGTTATCAGCCGTGGGTCTTCACGACGCTTCAGCGTCGATCCGAATACTCGTGCCATGGATGCAGCCTCCTTTGCTCTAACACTTGCTCTAACACTTGCTCGAACACTGTGCAGCCCATCACGCTTCCGCCCCTGGAGCCGCCGTGGCGATCTCAACTTCAACCTCGCGTTCGCCGAGTTTTCTTGCGGCGTATTGGACGGCCTTAACGATGTTTTGATAGCCTGTGCATCGGCAAATGACACCCTCAAGTCCCTCGCGAATCTCTTCTTCAGAAGGATTCGGATTATGCTTGAGCAACCCAACGGCCGTCATCATGGCTCCTGGTGTACAAAATCCGCACTGGAGGCCGTGCTGTTCCCAAAACCCCTCCTGTACCGGATGTAGATGTTCCATGTCACCAAGGCCCTCCACCGTTGTAACCTCGCAGCCATCTGCCTGAACCGTGAGCATCGTGCAGGACTTTACCGCTTCGCCGTTGACCAGCACAGTGCACGCACCGCATTGACTCGTGTCACAGCCCACGTGGGTGCCAGTCAGCCCGAGATTATCCCGCAAGGCATGCACGAGCAGTTGACGCGGTTCAACTTCAAGGGAACGTTGTGATCCGTTTACCATCAAGATCACAGGGTGTTTCTGATCCATAATTACACCTCCTCGTTTGTTTCCAAGACGATGACCCAAATTTGCAGGGGTTGATGCAGAATGGGTGACGATGATGCTGCCCGGCAGCGCGTTGATGAACAAGCGACAAGACTAGCCTGCAGATTCTTGATGCCGAAGGCGACAACGCTATCCCGCGACACGTTGATGAACAAGTGACAAGACTAGCCTGCAGATTCTTGATGCCGAAGGTGATAACGCTATCCCGCAGCACGTTCATGAACAAGTGACAAGACTAGCCTGCAGATTCTTGATGCCGAAGGTGATAACGCTATCCCGCAGCACGTTCATGAACAAGTGACAAGACTAGCCTGCAGATCTCCGCAACTCGGTTTCCACGTTCTTGAAGAAGCGGCCCAGTAACATTCTTGCGACGCTTCCTGTCACCCGTTGTCCCACCGATGCAAGCAGACCTGATACTTGTGCATCCGCATCACATGTAACCACCGTCTTTCCATGGTTATCTTCGAGGAAGATCCAGGAGTCGGCACTGAGTTCTCCCGGCTTTCCACGACCACTAAGTTTCAAACGATATCGAGCCGGTGCTTCCAGTTCACTCATCTGCACATGCCCGGCAAACAGTCCATTAATGGGACCAACATCGAGCCCAAGTTCCGTTTCATACAAGCCATCCCCGACCAAATGAAGGCGCTTGCATCCAGGTAGCGTACGCACCAATGCATCCTCATCCTGCAGCAAAGCCCAGACCTGTTCCCGGTTCGCTGCATACGTGTGCTGAAACGTAATCTTCATCTGCTCTCCCACTCCTTCCGTGTTTGTATATGAAAGTACACGTGATAGATATGTAAACAATCGTGGCGTCGACAAAATTCTATAAAACAAAACATTCTGTTAATTAAATAGTAGCACTAGTTTACAATCGAGTACAACACGGTTTCCAAATTCATTGGGGAAACGACATGAACTTGCCGCATAGCGTTCAGACTAACCGTGGCGCAGCGCACAGCACACAGCACACAGCGCACAGCATACAGAAGTATCGCTATGACGGAACATGGCAGGGTATAGGGCGAAATCTAGGATACAGAATGATAGCTGCGACCTGGCACTGGGGGGTATCTCACTAGGATGTAGGGTACAAAAGTATACCTAGCATGCCCCCCTATTGACGAATAAGGATACGGAAGGTAGCGCTATTTCATGTAGATACCCTGCAGGGTATGACCGCAAGTATCAAATTGTATCTTGTGTTTTCGCGCATACCCCACCCCCTATACACGCTAACGATAGTTTTGTATCTTGCGGCCCTCCGCTGCCACACCCGCCACACCCGCAGCCCCCGCAGCCCCCACCGCCATACCGCCATACCTCCCGTCCACAGCGCGTGTCCTTCAGATCACAGCATGCCGGATGATTGATAGGGTTGCACCCTGGGTGACAGCGCACAGAAGTATCGCTATGACGGAACATGGCAGGGTATAGGGCGAAATCTAGGATACAGAATGATAGCTGCGACCTGGCACTGGGGGGTATCTCACTAGGATGTAGGGTACAAAAGTATACCTAGCATGCCCCCCTATTGACGAATAAGGATACGGAAGGTAGCGCTATTTCACGTAGATACCCTGCAGGGTATGACCGCAAGTATCAAATTGTATCTTGTGCTTTCGCGCATACCCCACCCCCTATACATGCTAGCGATAGTCTTGTATCTTGCGGCCCTCCGCTGCCCCGCCACACCCGCCCCCGTCATGCCGCCCGCCTACTCACAAGGCGTCCCCCATCCAAATCGAAACCAAAGTTCGTCAGATAATCATTAGATAAACAAATGAAGGGACGGGTGTCCCGTCCCTTCCACATTTCTCAAACAACGTGCCACGCCAGTCAGCCGGAGAACCTATGGCCCGAGTCCGCCGGTCAAACCACACCTAATGTCTTTGCCTTCAACCCACACCTAATGTCTTTGCCTTCAACCCACGCTCCCAGGTTCCGGGCCCTAAATCTAAATCTGGCCGCAAACAACCAGGCTGTTCAACACGTTCAGCTATCACCCATACCCTAATCGCATGTTGAAATCATGCAGAGAAACCAGTTGCAGAAGGTCGACGATGGGCTACCAGCTTTACCACGTACTCGGGCCACGGCCAGTGTTCGCCACGTTTCAGCTTGGTTGTACTTGCGACTCCAGTTGCAATCAGGCGGAAACTAACAATCATGAGGCAGAGAGCAATGGTCGGGAAGAACACCCCTCCGGGGACAGTGAACCAGTGATGCCCGCCGCTTGCCAGAAGCGTCGGCAAATCGAGTTGATGGGTCATAAAATGTTCGCCGCTTTGAGTCGCAAAAATCATCGCCTTCGTGACTACCCCGAAGTAGCCGAGTTCACCCATGACAGTCAGGATACGTGCGTACTGGGAGGGGATGTATTCCAAGACGTACGGCGTGATCCACCGCCATACGTGCTTACGAAATATCCACAGCTGCGATCCGCCAGAAGTGATGGCCGACTCGATGAACGGCTTTTGATATATCAGACGAATATCGCCTTCCACGATTGGCTCGAGACGCCCGATTTCAAACAAGCCGATGATGGCAAAGTACCAGTATGAACTATAGTGGGAGAAGTAAATAGGTTTCATCTCAAGTATCAGCAGCATCAACAGGACGGGTGGAAAGAGCTTCGTCACATCCGTCAATCTATCGAAGATGTACAGGTTCTTCTTGTACATGGCTTGCAGCACGGCAATGGCAATTGATGCGAACAGCGTGATGACAACAAGAATCGTCGCATCTCGAAATGTCGGGACAATACCGTACACAATCTGTGTGAACAGGTCTGCGCCGTATTCGTCGGTACCAAACCAGTGTAACCGGGACGGTGGAAACGGAGGAGCTTCATAGTCACTGAGATGGAACGAATCTTGCTGCCAAGGACTGTAATGCGTAACCAAATGTGGGTCTAAACCCACTACGAGAAGCACGATGAGAATGAAAGCGCCCACGATGACGCGTGTACTCTGCCACCATCGTGCACTGTTTTGGCTTCGTGCACTATTTCGGCTTGGTGGACTCTGTTGCCACCGTGCGCCCTTCCACCATCGTGCAGGCTTTCGCCACCGTGCGCCCTTCCACCATCGTGCAGGCCTTCGCCACCGTGCGCCCTTCCACCAGACCTGCGGAGTGTTATTCATAATTATGCCCCTCCCTCCAGCGACGCTTGATGAACCCAGCCAACAGGTGGAAGACCCCTGTGAACACCGCCAATATCAGCAAATAGCCGACTACGGTTTGGACAAAGAAATGACCCTCATCGATGTAGAGCGTCGTCTGCCCAAGTTCGCCTTGTCCCATGCCAGCGAGGAGTTTAAACATGAAACCCTGATCCTGAAAAGAGAGGTATTCAAGCGCCACAAGGCTTGACATAATCATCACAAATACCGTGGTCACTTCGTTTTGGAGTTTTGGAACAATGTTCGCGAACACGTGACGACGGAACAGCCTGTTCCGTTCCATACCCTTGCTCCGCGCCGTGAGCAGATAATCTTCACCGAGTTCAAAGGCGATGGAGATGCCCGTGATTCGCGATATGTACATCATGGGTGCCCACATTAAGAGGTTGGCTCGAATCAGATCGCCAAGCCAAAACGTTTGATTCGGAAGCATTTTAAACGGATCGCCCGGAAAAGTCATGGCAGCATAGAGTGTCCCGCACTCCAAAATCACGATGAGCCCAAACATCGGAATAGCATCAAGCAGCCAAAACAGTCCTTGAAATCCCCGGTACAGGATGCGCCTTTGCCAAAATACGTCCGCTATCCCTTTTAAGACTCCGAATAGGAAGCTGCCCACAAACGCATACACAATGTAGAACAAGCTGATGGGTGCGTGAGACAACAAGCTGATATCGAACTTGTAGTAAGCAGGCGTGAATAACTGAATCGGTGCCTTGAAGACGGCAGCCAAAACGTTCCAGAACGAATGGCCAATCTGCTGATACGGCACCCCGTCAATAAAGTTTGACTGCGCATCGCGCCCCACTGCCGCGATGACCAACACCAGTGCGACCATGTATAGCCAGTGCCGTATCGTGCGGAAAACATGTCTGCCCATCCAGCTCACCTTTCTAGTTAAGAACCCAAGTCCTTCCACCAGCTACTCTACCATTGTTTTCATCTGTTTTCATCGAAAAGAGTAGTCCCACTGAGACATTGCCTCTGGACGCCACGGATATGCCATGGCGGCGCATAAAAATAATGACGCCAACCGCAGCGTCACGCAACATGCTTCTGAGTTCCTCGTGCTAGTGAAACATCTGAATCTCTCGTCCTAGCGAAACTTCTGAATCTCTTTGTGAAAGAAGTCCGATCCGTTTGCCAAATCCAACTCGAACGCACGGCGGAGACGCTTTGCCGCCGCGGGATCCGTTCCTGAAGTCGAGATGGAGACGTGAAGTGCCCCTTTTCTGACTGAAGCCGGCACAATGAAGTTACACCGGGTGACATCATCCACAACATTGACGAGACGCCCTGCTTGCTTCGCTTCGCTCGCCACCAACTGGTTCGTCATCTTGTCGTCAGTCGCCGCAATGACAAGCCACGCGTCCTGAACATCACCTGCCTGGTAGGCACGGGGAATCCACTCCACCTCACCCTTTTCAGCCAGGTAAGACAATGGTGGCCGTAGTTTCGGGCTGATAACCTTGACTTTGGCTCCTGACTCCAGGAGCTTTGCTACCTTACGAGCAGCAATCAGTCCCCCGCCGACAACCGTGCAGCGACGCTCACGGACATCAAGGTAAGCCGCATAATAGGGCACATCCGGGGCGCCAATCCTAGCCATCAGAACACAGCACCTCCCTCTCTAAGAGTTCCGCAACTACCCTGTTGACCATCGACTCGATGATCAGCGGGTGTATTCCAAGCGGTTCACCGACGGAAATCCTCGGCATCCGTTTCACCCATCTCGACGTCTGCCGTTCATTTACCCAAGTCCGAATTTGATTGGTGAGCCATCCATGAAACCATAAGTACGGCTGAACATAGATGTGCGGATGACCGTCTGCAACCATCTGTTCGAAGGCCCCTCTCCAGTCCCGGCCTGTGCCCGCAAGGTAACCGGTGTCGAGATACTCAGGGGAGAGGTGTTGATTCACCGCCAGGCTAATCTGTGTAAATGCAGCTTGGGCCAATACGCTCTGATTGCCGCGTCCGAGCAGCAACACCGCCTCTGGCTGCTCATCACGATATCCAGTTTCGCGGACACGATGGACGGTGACCTGGACAAACCTACTGTCGACTCCGATAGCTGGCAAGACCTTGACGGACGAATCGTGCCTCAGGCCTGACTCTGCCATCATGCGTGGGATATCGTGTTCCATGTGGCCCGCCTCAAAGAGAAACAAGGGCACGATAAGTACCCCGTCGGCTCTCTGCACGGATGCCAGTCTTAGCGTCTGAAGCAGTGCCGGTTCCGCTAATTCTAGACAGCCACGCTCGAAAGTCAGGTTCAGCCCCGTCGACGCCATCCTTCTCAGCCGTCGTAGAATACCCTGCGCGGTGAGATTGCAGGTTTGGTGGAACTCCAACCGACCGACGTGTGACCTCGTCCCGTGACCTACGAAGATGACGGTCACATCCTTTGTCCTACCCCTCATCGCAGTTCCACTCGATCCGACGAGTGACGACTCCCCTCGCTGTTTGCCTGACACCCTCATCGTCCCCCCTTACCGCATATCCCGTTGCAGCCCTCGTGTCTGTGTGACGGCGACGGCCACTTGTGTTGTCCGTTGCAAGGATATCCTGGACGTCTGACAGGTCACCGCCCATCTGAATGGGAATGTTCCCAAGTCGATACCCGTTTGCCCTTTCCTGCAGTGCGCGCACAAAATCAAGAGCCTCGCTGGTGGTCGCCCAACACAAATCAAAATCGCTATCGATGGCATCCCACATGGCGCTAAGCTGCTGCGTGTCGACCGTGATGCGGCAAAATTGCGATGCGCCGTTCAGATATGCACCGTCAAAGTGAAGCACGTCAGCATTGACGCGGATTGGTGCATCGGATTCATTTGATGAGAAGGGATGTGGTGGTGCATCGTCAGGTACCGCAACACTTGGTTTCGCACAGTTGAGGACTGCGGTGTCAGGCATTCCAGTGTCCGGCATTCCAGTGTCAGGCATTCCAGTGTCAGGCATTCCAGTGTCCGGCATTACAAAATCCGGTACGATGTGCCAATGCGCAAGTGCATTCAAAACGTCCGCCGTCGTCCCGCCAAATTGAAATTGACCAAGGCTGCGCGGGTCTACGCGAAGCGCATCCACTGTCTGAAAGAACTGGTGCACCGCTTGGACGTGAGTAAACACGAGGGCCGGTTTTGTGCGTACAGACTCGGTCAACTTCGGTGTAAGTATTTGCTGGACCGCTAGTGCGTTTGTCCACGTCCCTTGCTCCACCGCAATGTCGAGCGTCTCTGCGCCGAGGGTCTCGAGTTTTGCAGCCATCTGTCGACCTTCGTCCTTCGTGTCTGCAGCAATCAAGACTCTGCGCCCCATGAGCGGTGTGTGCTCGTACCACTTGATCCGATTTCTGAGTAACACGACATCCCCGACAATAATGACGGCTGGTGACCGGAACCGTACATCTTTCGCTCGCTGAGAGATGTCACCGAGCGTCCCAACCAACGTTTCCTGCAATGCGCGGCTTCCCCAGCGTACTAAGGCCACCGGGGTTTGAGCCGAGTGACCCGACGCAACCAGTTTCTGTGTAATCGTCTCTAAGTGGCTCATCCCCATAAGAATGACAAGCGTTTGTGTGTGAGTGCCGAAGTCTTGCCCATCAACTTCAGCATCAGGCCCAATGGCCATACACTCACCCACGACTTCAACGTCCCGCCCAGTCGCCGTACACTTACCCGCGACATCAGCCCCGGGCCCAGTCACCGTACCCTCACCCGCGACTTCAGCATCCGGCCCATGTCTGTCATAGTCAGACCCAATGGCGGCATTCGCCGCAGACGTGCCTAAGTGCCCCGTGACAACAGTAAACCCCGATGACGTGCCTCGATGCGTCACGGGAATGCCTGCAAACGCACTCGCGGCGACAGCCGATGTCACCCCCGGCACCACCTCAAATGGAACACCCTCCGCCTGACAGGCATCCGCCTCTTCGCTGCCGCGGCCGAAGACAAACGGATCGCCGCCTTTCAAACGCACAACAACCTTCCCCTGGCGTGCGAACCTGACCAGCAAGAGGTTAATTTGTTCCTGCGCCATGGCGTGATTTCCTGACTCTTTGCCGACGTAGATGAAATCGGCAGCGCTGGGTGCAAAGCCAAGGGCACGCGGCGAGAGAAGGCGGTCGTAGACCACGATGTCCGCCGCTCGCAGTACCTGAATCGCACGAGCCGTCAATAGTCCTGGATGACCGGGGCCCGCGCCGACAAGGTAAACCATCCCCATGGTCTGCCCTGTACTCTCTGCACTCTCTGCCACATCTTGGTGGACACCCGTCACACTCGTCACGTTCTCCACGCTCTTCACAACATTCTCGGATGGCCCGGCGTTCATGAATCTGCCGGCGTTCACGGTCTTCACGGCCTTCGCAGAGCTCCCGTTCACGCCCTTCACACCGTTCACCTTCACGACGCTCACGGTCCTCACGGCGCAACCGTCACCGCCTCACGGAGAGTCTCGAGACCGACGCGGTGACAGAAGTTCCCGAATCGCTCCCCCACCGTGCGCTGGCTAGCAAACAGTGAAATCACTGGTTCCAGCGTGTTTGCGAGTTCCTCGAGGGGCACCTGTGCGAGAAAAAGGTCGTTTAGCCGTGTCCCAAGGGAGTCAGCCCCAACAAACACGTCATACTTGCCAAGCACCCTCCCGACAAAACCAATGTCGGAAATGTACGGTCGAGCACACCCGTTTGGGCACCCCGTCATTCGCATCGTAACGGGCTCGTGCTTCAGGCCGTATTTCTCCAGTAACGGTTCGAACTGCGATAAAACGGCTGGTAAGACTCTTTCCGACTCTGCAATGGCAAGCCCACATGTTGGCATGGCGGGGCAGGCCATCGCATTTCGGCGTAGTGCAGTGACGTGGTCTCCAACGAGAACCCCGGCTTGCCGTAAGCGCTCTTCAATGATTGGCCGATCCGCTTCGCGAATCCCCTCCAAAATCATGTTTTGCTGAGTGGTGAGGTGAACTGTCGGCTGGTACGTGCGGATAATCTCGCGAAGTGCTGACTTTAATCGATAACCCTCGTCGTCTTTGATGCGCCCTTCAGCCACAAAAATTCCAAGAAATCCCGTGGCCGCGTCTTCACGTCTCTGCCCATTCCCAGCATGACCCTCAGCATGACCCTCAGCATGACCCTCAGCATGACCCTCAGCATGACCTTCAGCATGGCCTTCAGCATGACTATGGGCCTGGCCCGCGCCATTGCCGTCGCCAGTTCTGATTCCGCCGTTCTGGTGCGGATGGCGATGCCAGCCGAGATGGTCCTCAAACGACGTCCAAACAAGGTCACGCGCCGGTGCCAACTTATGGCCAAGCCGTTCTTCCACGCGTTCGCGGAACCAATCCAGGCCCTTTTCATCAAGCAAGTATTTCATCCGCGCAAACTTGCGTTCCTCTCTGTTTCCGAAGTCACGCTGCACCGTGATGATGGCTTCGCAGGCATCACCGAGTTCATCACGAGTCACAAATGTGAACGGAGATGCCAGACGAGGATGTGTACTCGCGTCACTTGCCGTCCGTCCCATTCCCCCGCCAATCAAGAGCGTGTAGCCGGCAACTGTCCGACTCCCTGCGCCGCCATCCCCCGTCTGACTCCCTGCGATTCCTTCTACCAGATGGACGACAATCCCGAGGTCATTCGAATAGACGTCCGCACAGTTGTCTCCTTCGTACGTAAAGCCAATCTTGAACTTGCGCGGCAAATAGGTGCGTCCGTAGAGCGGTTCTTCTGGCTCGTTTTCTGGCAGTTCGACCTTCTCCCCGTCGAGCCAAATCTCATGATAGGCTGCCGTCTTTGCACTAAATCTTTCGACGAGCGACAGCAAATCCGCGCGCACGACCTGTGCGTACGGTTCGTGCCGGGGCATGGCGCAGGCGATGGTGTTGCGTACCTGATCTCCGCAGCCGCCAAGCGTTGTAATCAAGCTGTCGTTGATGGACCGAATGGTTGTGAGCACGTCACCTTTGAGAATGCCATGCAACTGGAACGTCTGGCGTGTCGTGATACGCATCGTACTGTTGCCAAAGCGCTCCGCGATATCGTCGAATCGAAGATATTGGTCTGCCGTCAAAATCCCACCGGGAATACGCGCCCGAATCATCATCATGTAGTGGCGCTCTTTGCCTTCCTTACGAAGCCCTTTGCGCAGGTCTCTGTCGTCCTGCTGATAAACACCATGAAACTTCAGCTGTTGGATGTTTTCTTCTTCAAATTTGGTTGATCCGTCTTGGAGCGCAGTCGCAATCGTCCCGCGCAACTGTTTCCCTTCACGTTTGATGACCTCGACCTTAGAGACTTTTTCACTATCGGATTCAGCCGCCTTATTGCCTGGGAAAGCCTCACTCAACGACTTCCACCTCCGTTAAACCAGCAATCAACACGTCGGCTACCTCGGGACGCGTAAATTTGGGCGACGGCCGCTGCCCCGCGCGAAGAATCTGGCGGACTTTAGTCCCTGACAGAATGTACCGATACTTCGCTTCGTGAGGACAGGTCTTGTCAGACGCCATGCCATCACACTTTTCACAATAGAAGCTGTTCTCAAAGAAGAGTGGGGTAATGCCGAGCTCCGCATTATCGAAGTTCGCAAATATTTTTTGTGCGTCGTACGTGCCGTAGTAACTGCCAACACCTGCATGATCTCGCCCGACCACAAAGTGCGTGCAGCCAAAGTTTCTGCGCACAATCGCATGAAGCACCGCTTCGCGTGGACCCGCGTAGCGCATCGCCGCAGGATAAGCGGCAAGTAACACACGGTTTTTCGGATAGTAGTTCTCAATCAAAACCTGGTAGCTTTTCATGCGTATGGAAGCGGGGATGTCGTCAGCTTTTGTCTGACCAACCAGAGGATTCAGGAACAAACCGTCAACAATTTCAAGCGCAGACTTCTGAATGTATTCATGTGCGCGATGCACCGGATTTCGAGTCTGAAAACCGACGACGGTTCTCCAACCGCGGTTCTTAAATTCTGCACGAGTTTTCAACGGATCGAGATGGTACGTTGCAAATTCAGCCGGCTCCTTCCGATAAAGCAGTCGAATGGGACCTGCAACATAGTAGTCGCCCCGTTCATACAACTTTTTCACACCGGGGTGCTGGTCATCCGTCGTGCGATACACAGCTGTTGCTTCACGTTCCTTGTCAGGTTCATATATCTCCCTGATGTCGATGATGCCGTACACGGTCCCATCCTCGCCGATAAGGGATGCCGGCTTACCGACCTCGAGATGCGAGACGACTTTGGCATCTACAGCGAGTGTAATTGGGATGGGCCAAATGCTCCCGTTTGAAAGCCTCATGGTGTCCAGGATGCTTACCCAGTCCTCGCGGCTAGCAAAACCCTCGAGCGGCGAGAATACACCCGTACCAATCATCTCCAGGTCAGAATGAGACCACGCAGTTAACGGGATCTCCGGAAACTCTCGGCAGGCCTGCAACAGACTGTCTCGCTCTGCTCCGTTCACTTCACGATTTATCAGCGATGTATTTGACACTGCGCTACTCTTCACTCCATGCCCTCCTCTACTTTACTTGTGCAGGCCGCACTCCGTCTTGGTAAAGTTGGACCAGCGGCCGCTGCGTGCATCCTCACCTGGTTTCACAGCGCTCGTACAATGTACACATCCGATACTCGGATAGCCTTGGCCATGTAACGGGTTGAAGGGGACATTGTGGTCATGGATATAGCGCCAGACATCTTCCTCAGTCCAGCGGATCAGCGGATTGACCTTAATCAGGCCGAATTTCGAGTCCTCTTCAAAAGCCTGTGCGTTTGCCCGGAAGGAAGTTTGATTGCGGCGAATACCTGTAATCCATCCGTCCAGCGTTGAAAGTGTCTCTGCAAGGGGCTGTACCTTTCGAAGATTGCAGCATTCATCTGGCCTGTGTGCCCATAGCGCATCGCCATGTTTTGCGGCCTGCTGTTCTAGCGTTAACTTTGGACTGACACGAATCAGACCTGGAATACCGTATTTGGATTTCGCCTCTTCAATCAGTTGGTATGTCTCGTCAAACAACACGTCCGTATCGAGGTAGAATACCTTGGCAGTTGGGGAAATTTTCATCAAAATGTCGAGCAACACCATGTCTTCTGCGCCAAAGCTGCATGCCAGTGCAATGTTTGTGACCCTTTTGACGGCCTCTGCAACTATCTCCTCGGCTGTCTTTGTCTCATATTCTTTGGCCAGAGAGAAAATCTCTGCGGAATGCACAACGCCCACGGATTTAACACCACACATTCTTATTGATTTAGTCGGTTTTGTGGAACTGATGTCTACAGTACATGGCGAGGCATCTCTGCGTCAATACCTGATTTTTCACTGTTTTTTAGTCGGATTAAAACCGAGTTGTCCAGTGCGGGCTATTGTAAACAAGGCGCTATACGTGGTATCGAGGGCTGCAACCGCACCAGAGGAGGGTTGAAAAATAGCCCGCAGGAGGAGCCGTGATGGCGCACCCTGCGGACTCCGACTGGAGAACCTGTGATGGCGTACCCTGCGGACTCTGGCCGGAGAACCCGCGATGGCGTACCCTGCGGACTCCGACTGGAGGCAAAGAGGTGAAACGAAAGCAGCGTCGAGAGGAAAGTCACCTAAACCGTGTGCCGAGAACGAAATACACGACGGAACATACGGCGGAATGTATGGAAGGGGCTGCAAGTTATCGAAAACAGAGTCACAACAGGTACGTGCATGCACAAGTAAACACCCCTGAGGGTCTTACTGCTTCGCCGTGAGCTCCTTCAGGTAATCGTAACTCATAGTGACACTTTCGAGGGCATCGCGACGGGCGGCGTCCTGCTCCACCAGATACCACTCGACTCCGCCTGACTTGGCAGCAGCAAGTATGGATGGAATGTCGAGACGCCCGGTTCCGACTTCCGCAAAGAAGCGCTCGTCGTCCTTTGTCATGTCTTTTACGTGCAGCAGACCAGAGCGCGGTGCGTATCTGCTGACATAGTCGACGGCCGACTCACCAGCGTACTCTACCCAATAGATGTCGAGTTCCGCCTGAACGTACTGTTCTTCCGTCAATGCATACAAAATATCGAGCGCATACTGATTATCAAACTTTACAAACTCAAACGCATGGTTGTGATAGGCAAGCTTCATACCGGATAGAGCGACGTCCTGTCCGATTTGATTCATCGTCTCGGCCAAGCGATGATAGTCGTCCCTTGTCTGCCTCTTCTCCTCTGGAAGGTAGGGACAGACAATATTGCTAAGACCGAGCTCTTGTCCATATTCAATTACGCGACCGAGATTCGACTCGAGATCTGATAGGGGAACATGTGAGGAAACGGGTTCCAGACCGAGATCCGCTACGACGCGCTTAAGTTCCTTGGCAGACAGTCCACCATATCCTGCGAACTCCACGCCATCATAACCAATGTGTGCAACTTTCTTCAGAGTGCCAACGAAATCTTCTTGTGCCAAATCACGCAGAGAATACAGTTGCAGTCCGAGTTTGGGCATTTTCAGCATCCTCTCTGTTCTATCTCTATCAAAACTAACATAGATTCATAGTAAGTACGTCAGACTCTTCTAAAAGCAGACTGCGACTTCACGTGAGGGGAATCCGGGTGGAGTTGCATGAATTCGATGCGGTTTCCATCGGGATCGCGAACCCAGCATTGGTAATTGAGGTCAAGACCCTGCTTTGGCTCCACATCAAGCGTAATGCCGGAGGCACGCAAGTGGCTCGCAGTGTCCTCGATATCATCGACTTCAAAGCACATGTGGTTATATCCGGTTTGCCACGTGTTGTCCGTTGTCGGCGCTTTTCCGCCATAAAACAACTCGACAAATTGAAACTCGGTGACCTGAATGTAGACAATCCAAGGGTTACCGGCTTCGTCGTGAATCTCAAATGCCTTTGTCAATCCAAGCACATCACAGTAGAAATGCAGCGACTTTTCCATATCGGACGTCACGAAAGCAGTGTGGCCAATTCGTTGAATCAATGACATCACCTCTCCTAGAGTTCCGTTGGTTGTATCAGTTTGAGATGCTGCGTTCACAATCTAACGATACGCCAAAACATGACTGTACAAAAGCAGATCAATGATATACCATCATGGTGTTTACTATGTATATCGGAATAGACGGTATTAAACGAAGAGAGGGATAATCACAATGAGCGTTCAACGCCCGAAAGTCGCGAAAAACGTTACCGAACTCATTGGTGGAACACCACTTGTCCGGCTGAACCAGATGAGCGATGAGAGCGGTGCAGAGGTGCTTGCAAAACTCGAATATTTCAACCCGCTTGGAAGTGTAAAAGACCGAATTGGTTTTGCAATGATTGATGCTGCAGAGAAGGCCGATTTGATTCAACCAGGCAAAACCACAATCATCGAACCCACGAGCGGAAATACCGGCATCGCCCTTGCCTTCGTGTCTGCCGCGAAAGGGTATCGCTGTATTCTCTGTATGCCGGAGACGATGAGCGTTGAGCGGCGAAATCTGCTTCGAGCACTAGGTGCTGAAGTCGTTTTGACCGAAGGCCCAAAGGGCATGAAAGGTGCGATTGCCAAAGCTGAAGAGTTGCAGGCGCAGACACCCGATTCGTTTATCCCGCAACAGTTTGACAATCCAGCCAATCCCGAGATTCATCGCAACACGACGGCAGTTGAAATTTGGGAGGACACAGAAGGGAAAGTCGATGTGTTCGTCAGCGGCATTGGCACAGGAGGCACGATTACAGGCGTGGGTGAAGTCTTGCGGGCAAAGAAAAGCTCTGTGCAAGTCATTGCGGTCGAACCCGAGGACTCGCCGGTTTTGTCCGGTGGAGACCCTGGTCCGCACAAGATTCAAGGCATTGGTGCTGGGTTCATACCGACGGTCCTGAACACAGAAGTTTACGATGAGGTTGTCCGTGTCACCAACGACGAGGCGTTCGCCGCTTCGCGGTCTGTCGCCGCATCCGAAGGTATTCTTGCCGGGATTTCGTCTGGTGCAGCCATTCATGCAGCAAGTGTGGTAGCGAATCGTCCAGAATCCAAGGGCAAGACCATTGTCGTCTTGTTGCCGGACACGGGCGAAAGGTATCTGTCGACCAGCTTGTACAATTTCGAAAGCTAATCTGAAGGCCGCGGGCCGCTGGCACGAGGGCTCCGGGCTTCGTGGAGGCTCCGGGGCACGACGAGAGCTCCGGGCTTCATGGGGGTTCCGGGGCACGACGAGAGCTCCGGGCTTCATGGGGGTTCCGGGCCACGACGAGAGCTCCGGGCTTCATGGGGGTTCCGGGCCACGACGAGAGCTCCGGGCTTCATGGGCGTTCCGGGCCACGACGAGAGCTCCGGGCTTCATGGGGGTTCCGGGGCACGACGAGAGCTCCGGGCTTCATGGGGGTTCCGGCTTAGAGAACAAATTGATATCTGCGCCAGCAGATATACCCTATGGGGTTTGCGCCGTAGGGTATCGGCCTTATCGGAGGATACAAAAGTATCGCTAGTCGGCCATACGGCGGGGTATCCACTCGATGCTAGGGTGCAAAAGTATCCCTAGAGGCCAGACGCAGGGGGTATCTGCTCAGGTGTAGCGTACAAGATGATACTTACCATACCCCCAGGGGTTGACGAATAAGGATACTGAAGGTAGCGCTATTTCGAACACATACCCCTGTGGGTTCCGGCATAGAGAACAAATTGATATCTGCGCCAGCAGATATACCCTATGGGGTTTGGGCCGTAGGGTATCGGCCTTGTCGGAGGATACAAAAGTATCGCTAGTCTGCCATACGGCGGGGTATCCACTCGATGCTAAGGTGCAAAAGTATCCCTAGAGGCCACACGCAGGGGGTATCTGCCCAGGCGTAGCGTCCAAGATGATACTTACCATACCCCCTGGGGTTGACGAATAAGGATACTGAAGGTAGCGCTATTTTCCGGCCATACCCCTGGGGGTTCCGGCATAGAGAACAAATTGATATCTGCGTCAGCAGATATACCCTATGGGGTTTGCGCCGTAGGGTATCGGCCTTGTCGGAGGGTGCAAAAGTATCGCTAGTTTGCCATACGGCGGGGTATCCACTCGATGCTAAGGTGCAAAAGTATCCCTAGAGGCCAGACGCAGGGGGTATCTGCCCAGGCGTAGCGTCCAAGATGATACTTACCATACCCCCTGGGGTTGACGAATAAGGATACTGAAGGTAGCGCTATTTTCCGGCCATACCCATATGGGTATGCCTCTAACGTACAAAGTTATATCTAGAAATGTCATTATACCCCTAGGGGTTTATGACCGTAGGACCAAAAGTATCGTTACATGGTCCACCATACCGTTCTCAAACTCAAACTCAAACTCAAACTCAAACTCAAACTCAAACTCAAACTCAAACTCAAACTCAAACTCAAACTCAAACTCAAACTCAAACTCAAACTCAAACTCAAACTCAAACTCAAACTCAAACTCAAACTCAAACTCAAACTCAAACTCAAACTCAAACTCAAACTCAAACTCAAACTCAAACTCAAACTCAAACTCGAACTCGAAATTCGGGAAAATCTTCTGATTGCTCTTCCATGGGGAATCGGGCAATATGAGAATTATGGAGAAGACCGCCCGGAAAGGGGATACGCATGTCGAAGCTTACCAGCCCAAACATCTTGGTGATTCTGATGACCGTCATATCCGGATGCTCTGACGCCATCAGTTTCCTCGCGTTAGGACAAGTCTTGACTGCTGCAATGACTGGTAACACTGTGTTTCTGGGCCTCGCTCTTGTACACGCTGGCGGCTTAAAACCTGTCGGATATATCGTGGCTCTGCTCGGCTTTATGCTCGGCGCCGCAATTGGTTCATTTGTGTTGCGAAACAACCGGGAAGTAAAAGGTGTTACGTCATCCGTACTAGCGGCTCTCGGCGTCGAAGCCGTACTGTTCATGGTGTTTGGCATTCTTGCAGTGTTTGCCCCACCATCATATGGCGCATATCATTTATTGTTAATTGTGGCGCTCTCCGCTGCGATGGGGGTCCAGGGTACCGCCGCCAGAAGAATCGGTGTCAACGGCGTCCCAACAACGGTTATCACCAGCCTGACGACTGGATTAATCGAGTCATTAGTGTGGAATACTCACGGCAGTTTCCGGCAGGGAATAAACACTTCAACTGCGACGCAAAATTCCATCATACCGGCGTCAATGATTGTTGTTTGGATTATTGACATCATTGCGTACGGAGTAGGCGCTGCGCTTTGCGGTGCGATAGAACTGCACTGGCACTTGCATGCAATTTGGTTGCCGTTTGCCATCGTATCCATTGTCCTGATTTCTGCCCTCATCTCTGGCTCGTTTTCCGGAGCCAAAAAAAACGCTGAACTCAGTGCATAGCACGACTTAGCCCCTCAAACAAAAAGGGCGATGCAGCAGTAAACAAGACTGTCAGGGCACTACCACTCCATCACTGTGACGCCTACATCAGGCCGGAAAACAGAGACATCCCTTGCCCGATTGGACAAGGGATGTACTAGAACTTGGCGTCTCTTGCGCATCTAAATCTGCCCCAAATCTGCCCCAAATCTGCCCGAAAACTGTGCTAGAACTGGCTGTTGTACAAATCGGCGTAAAATCCTTCCTGTGCAAGCAACGACCCATGAGTTCCCTGCTCAACCACTTGCCCGTGATTCATCACGAGAATCAAGTCGGCGTTCCGAATTGTCGATAGACGATGTGCAATCACAAAGCTCGTCCGTCCCCGCATCAGTGCCGCCATCGCTTCTTGGATTTGCACCTCTGTTCGCGTATCAACACTACTTGTCGCTTCATCCAGAATAAGAATCGTGGGGTTTGACAAGATGGCACGCGCAATGGTTAGAAGTTGTTTTTGACCTTGTGAGATATTAGAGGCGTCTTCATTTAAGACGCTGTCGTAGCCGTTTGGAAGCCTTCGAATGAATTCATCTGCGTGCGCTGCTTTTGCGGCCTGGATGATATCCTCATCGGTGGCACCTGCTCGTCCATAGGCGATATTTTCCTTCAATGTACCTTTAAAAAGCCACGTGTCCTGCAGTACCATACCGAACATGCTGCGAAGGTTTTCCCGCTTCAATGTTTGAATATTGACACCGTCAATGCGAATCTCGCCACGAACCACGTCGTAAAATCGCATCAATAGATTCACAAGCGTTGTCTTTCCTGCACCAGTCGGGCCAACGATTGCAATCGTCTGACCTGCCTTCACGTATAGATTTAAGTCTTCGATGACGATGGTGTCCGGATTGTAACCAAAATCCACGTGATAAAACTCAACTTCGCCGCGCGGATTTGTGAGTGTGACAGCATGTTTTGCATCGGGGACGTCTTCATCTTCATCGAGAAGTTCAAACACGCGCTCTGCCGACGCTATGGTTGATTGGATGATATTTGCAATACTCGACAACTGTGTAATCGGCTGTGAAAATTGTCGTGCATATTGAATAAATGCCTGAACATCGCCAATCTGAATCACTCCCCGAGTGACCAGGACTGCGCCGACGACACTCACAAAAACAAAACCAAGATTACCAATGAAACTCATCAACGGCATGATGATGCCCGAGATGAATTGGGACCGCCACCATGAATCATAAAGTTTGTCATTGATTTTGTTGAATTCATCCACCGATGTTCTTTCGTGTCCGAACGCTTTGATGACTTTGTGTCCCGAGAACATTTCCTCGACGTGACCATTTAACGCACCGAGTTGTCGCTGACGCAACAGGAAGTATCCTTGCGACCTCTTCGCGATGATGACGGTAACAATCAGGCTAAGTGGCAGCGTTAACGCAACAACAAGTGTCATCAAGGGGTTTATTGTCAGCATCATGATGACAACGCCAACAAAGGTCACGAAGGAGCTAATAAACTGCGTCAGACTCTGTTGCAATGTGTTGCCAATGTTATCAAAGTCATTCACAAAGCGACTCTGAACCTCGCCGTGGGGGACGTTGTCATAGAACTTCAGGGGAAGTCTCGCAATCTTGTCATTGACTTCTCGTCGCAGTCGGTAAACGAGAGACTGTGCAATGCCCGCCATCACATATTGCTGAACATAGCTGAATAAAGAACTGAACACGTACAGAACAGTCAAGACCAAGAGAATATGCACGATGTCAGCAAAAGGAATCCCGGCGCCGGCAACGCCTTTTCTTTTCAACATGATGCCCTGAAAGATGTCCGTCGTCACCTGTCCGAGCAGTTTCGGGCTGACGATACTGAAAACTGTGCCGATGATGGTTGCAACGAGGACAATCATAAGACGAAGTCGATATGGGCGCAGATAGCTAAGCAGCCTGACGAAGGTTCGTCTAAAGTCCTTTGGTTTCTCAACCGGATGACCGAGGGCAAAGCCGCCGGGGCCGGGACCGAAGCCACGGGGGCCCATCCCGCCGGGCCTTGTCCCAGGTCCACGTCCACCGGATAGAGCGGAAGAAGCAACGCTTTTTCCCTCGTGGTGCCGTGACGATGCCTGATGCGGCTCTTTAGTCTCAATATTGCCCTGGGAACTACGGCGTTGGTCACTCATGCCGTCTCCCCCTCGCCCAATTGAGAAGCAACAATTTCCTGATAAACGCTGCATGTTTGACACAACTGCTCATGCGTACCAATCCCGGCGACACTGCCTTGGTCTAAGACGATAATCTCGTCCGCGGACATCACCGTGCTAACCCTCTGCGCCACAATCAAAACGGTGGATTCAGTGATGATAGGCTGCAACGCTGCCCGGAGTTTCGCGTCCGTCTTAAAATCCAATGCCGAGAAACTGTCATCGAAAACGTATATTTCCGGGCGGCGTACCACAGCCCTTGCTATCGTCAATCGCTGTTTCTGACCTCCGGACAAGTTCCCTCCACCTTGTGTCAGTAAAGCATCGTACCCTCCGTCCATCGTTTCGATGAATTCGTCTGCCTGGGCAATTTCGGCTGCACGGCGGATTTCATCGAGAGACGCATCCGGCTTTCCGTAGCGGATGTTGTCTGCCACCGATCCTGAAAACAAGACGGCAGTCTGCGAGACGAACCCTAACTTCAGCCGTAGAGTCTCTTGTTCCATGTGGCGGACATCCATCCCGTCGACCAGAACCTCGCCTGCTTCCACGTCGTAAAACCTCGGGATGAGACTGACAAGCGTTGACTTGCCCGATCCGGTGCCACCGATAATCGCCGTCACCCGCCCCGCGCGTGCTGTAAACGAGACATCGAGTAACGCAGGTTTCTCGGCACCTGGGTAGCGAAACGTCACACCTCGAAACTCAACTCCACTGTGTGCACGCTGCTGACAAGCAGGGCGATTTGGGACCGAAGCAGGAGGGTCGACAATCTCCGGTGCGGTATCCAACACTTCACGTATCCGAGCTCCGGACGCAGACGCTCGGGGAATCATGAAAAACATCATCGATACCATCATCACCGCGGACAAAATCTGCATTAGATACTGAAGAAAGGCCATTAGGTTGCCCACCTGCATATGGCCGTTGTTGATGCGAATACTGCCAAACCAGATGATGGCAATCGTCGATAAGTTGACGATAAGCATCATTGCAGGCATCATGGTTGCCATCAATTGATTGACCCGAACCGCGGTATCGGTCAAGTCTTTGTTAGCTGCATCAAAGCGCATTGTCTCGTATTCAATGCGATTAAAAGACCGGATGACGCGGACTCCTGTCAAATACTCACGAAGCACCCTGTTGAGGGCATCAATCTTCATCTGCATAGACCGAAACAATCCTACACCTTTGCTCATCACCAGATATATCGTCAGCCCCAGTACTGGCACAACAACGACAATCACCAGGGACAGTTTCGCATCGGTTAAGACAGACATGATGATGCCGCCAATCGCCATCAGAGGAGCCATCACCATCATTCGCAGCATCATGTTGACCAGCATCTGAACCTGCGTGATGTCGTTGGTTGTGCGGGTGATGAGAGATGCGGTGCCGAGGACATCAAATTCGTGTAAGCTGAACCGTTGGACGTGTTCAAAAACCACGCTTCGCAGCGCTCGACCAAACTGGCCAGAGACCCTCGATGCCAACCAACTCGCCGCAACGGAACATAACACCCCAGCGATGGCCACAACCAGCATGAACCCGCCAACGCGAAGGATGTATGGCGTGTTGCCGCGGACAATCCCCGTGTCGACAATTTGAGACATCAGTCGCGGCAGGTAGAGCGTAGAAAGGGACTGCAGAAACACGAAGACGAGCGTCATGATGATTGACCATTGACTGGGTCGTAAGAATCGAAATAACTTCGACATATCTCTCCGTCCTTCCGTTCCTTCAACAGGATTATACCAAGTCCTGTTGGCTCCACGGCGACCGTCCATCAGCTCTAGGTTCGAATGCAAAACTTTTCTCTTGGCCAACAGGAAATGTCACAGACATTCAACGTTTTCGCAATAACTCAGCACATCTCTGCAACACATTTGCAACATTGATGCGCTATGCTGTTTTCAGCAGGAAGCCACTACCGCTTCACTTTTGACCCCCTTTGTATAGAACTGAGGCCGTCACAACATGTGACGGCCACCTTTTTGATGACATCGCTGTTTGATGACATCGCTGTCTGATGACATCGCTGTTTCACGAAAACAGTTGGCGGAAGTTGCGTGCTGCATCTGCCGGATTGTCTGCCTGCATGATGGCTGATACGACAGCCAGTCCGTCTGCTCCGGCGCCGAGGACCTCGGATGCGTTTGCGGCGGTAATACCGCCGATTGCCACAGTAGGTGTCCGCCTTGTCCCATACCTGCGAGCGAGGTTTGCTATCTCACGCAATCCAGCAATGCCGCAGAGGTCCGCATCCGATTTCGAACGGGTAGGAAACACAGACCCTACACCAAGGTAATCAGCACCTTTTGCAAGTGCTTCGTCTGCTTCCGCAATCGTGCTGACGGAAACGCCGATGACCTTCTCCTTTCCCAGAAGGCTTCGCACATCTGCGTACGCGATGTCGGATTGACCCACATGCACACCATCCGCGTCCGTGATGAGCGCGATGTCCACCCTGTCATTCACGATATAGAGGGCATGGTACTCTCTCGTCATATCCCGGATGGCCTGCCCCATCTGGACCAGAATGCGGCCATCGTCGTGCTTGCGTCGCAGTTGAACGGTTGTTGCACCACCTTCGAGCGCCTGGCGGACGACGCGCAAGCAGTCATTAATACTTGAGCGCTCATCGGTCACCAAATACACGGCGAGTGCATCTTTCAGCGCATTCCCGCGATACATATCAGTAGCTCGTCCTAATGAAGTCATCCTGAAATCACCTCAGACCATCTGTTCAATTTTGGCGGCCCCGTCGACTGCGTCTGCGGTGAGTTGATATAAGGCATCGAACAGAGCTGACTGAAAGCTGCCAGGGCCCTGCGCCACTTGGGCCGCTCGTTCACCCGCCACATTAAAGCACGTAATGGCTGCGACAACTGCCTCCGCGTATGTCTCTAAGGGACTGTCCTTATCGACCACGCCCACAAATGCACCAATGAGAGCGGTCAGCGAGCACCCTGAACCTGTAATGGCAGAGAGCAGCGGATGCCCATTGGTCAATCGCCAGAGCGTATACCCGTCCGTGACAAGGTCCGCTTCACCTGTGGCCACCACCACAGTCTGATGCTGTTTGGCGTATGTCTTCATGGCTGCCGGCAAATCTGCACTGGCCCCGGCAGAGTCAACACCGGTCACTTCACCCCCGCTGCCTAGCATCAATCCAATCTCCCCCGAGTTTCCGCGCAGGACCCTCAGTTGAAGAGAAGACGCAATCGTCTGCGCTGCCTCGTTGCGGTAAGGGGTTGCGCCAACGCCAACGGGATCGAACACTACTGGAACTCCTGACGCGTTGGCCGCTGTCCCCGCCAATCGCATCGCTGTGATGACATCGGGTGTCAGAGTACCCATGTTGAGCGCGAGCGCTTGTGCGATTTTGGCCATGTCGGCAACCTCTTCATGGGCATATGCCATCACTGGTGAAGCGCCAATCGCCAAGAGTGTGTTGGCAGCCACATTTGTAACCACCACATTTGTGATGTTATGTACTAAGGGACGAGTGTCGCGCACTTTCATCAACCACTGCCCAGGTTTCATCATTTTTCCTCCTTCGCTGTCTGCCGATTTCTGATGAGTTCTCCAAAATATACTCCAGCTCACCCGCGAGTACACGAACTGCAGGTAACGGATACTACCATCGTACAACAATGTTCTGGCAGCGAAAAACCCTACCGGGCTGCTGTTTAAGGAGGCTGTTGGCGATGCCAATGCCGATGTGGTTCATTCCTGTATTCATTGTTCTGGCACTCTTGTCGTTTCTTATCACGCCGCCAACGTTCATCGTGAACTGGTTTACATCGAGGTTTACCACACACACACGACTTTCAACGCGAGATAGCGTTTATCTGAGCGCAAACAAATTAACGGGCAACGAGCAAGACACGTTTATTCATTGTTGGAATGCGGCAGAGTTCCTCTACGAAACGGACCAAATGCCACCAAATGAAGCCATCGGCTACCGCGTAACAGTTATCCGAGGTCGCCGCGAGTACAGGTACTTATTGCATGTTTCGGACGCCCATATTGACGTCTTTCGGAACGCTTCGGGTCAGCGAAGACTGGCCTATCGCGTAGTGGCTCCAGAACTTGCTGATTGTATCATTGACCTTTCACTACGTGGCTTGGCGGCAACAGGGTATTGACGGTATTGACGGTGTTGACGGTGTTGACGGTGTTGACGGGAAGTCAACCTCGTTGGAAATCACGGTCAGCGCAGCGGATGTGCATGCCGTTTTGACAGCCTCAGGTCTTCCTCGGAGGCTCGAACAGCTTTAGTGTGCCCTGCTCGATGACCACATGCTTCATCGGTTTCCCACACGAGGGGCAAGATGGTCCATTTAAGACCGTGCCGACGGTTTCGACAACACGCCATTCGTTGCACTTCGCGCAATGAAACTGAACGGCCTTTAACCGGGACATATGTACCACTCCATGCGACAACCAAGTCTAGATTATCCGCCACACATCTTTGCTTATCTATTGCATCATAGAACTGCACTTTTTTCATCATCCGAATATGCCACTCTCGGAATGAGAATTTCGACCTCTGTTCCTTTCCCTTGCGTACTGTAGATGTTCAACACACCCTGATGGGCCTCCACAATCTTTCGGCTCACCATCAAACCGAGTCCAGTCCCCGTGTCCTTGGTCGTATAAAACGGCTCACCAATACGCATTATCTCATCAGCCGCAATTCCAGGACCGTTATCCCGTACAAAGATGGAGACGGTCTGCTCGTTTTGTATTCGAATGCCAACAACAATGTCGCCACCTTGCGTCATCGCTTCAATGGCATTCTTTACCACATTCACAAGGACTTGTTTAATGCGGTTTTTTTCGCATAAGATATCGTGCGACCCAGACGTCACCCATTGCGAAATGACAATGTTTCGCAGATTGGCCTCTGGAGTCATCAGATGAATAACGTCTTCAACCAGATGTGCGCAGTCGTATCGCTCCAATAATCGCTCTGTCGGTTTGGCAAACACTAAGAGTTCATTCAAAATCATTTCGATTCTCTCAAATTCACCCTTCATAACGTCTAGATAAAATCCATTTCCCGACCCCGGAGACTGCATCAGTTGGACAAAACCTTTCAGCACGGTCAGGGGGTTACGAATTTCATGTGCGATGCCGGCAGCCATCTGTCCAACAGCCGAGAGGCGTTCCGATTTAATCAGCAGTTCCTCTGCTGCCTTCTGGCGGGTAACATCCCGGACGATACAGAAAAATCCAGCGACTGTGCCATCAAAAACAATCGGGATCTTTTTCTCGTGAACGTCAATGAGCCGCCCATCTTTGTGAATTAGCCGAGTCGTCGTTACTTGTGGGCCTCCCTGAATCCCTTGAAGAAAGCGCTCGTACGAGGTCTCGCGAAAGTCCGATGCCACAAGTTCTCGGTAATGGATACCGATAATCTCGTTGGCCGTGTATCCGAGGGTGTGCTCTGTGGACGGATTTGCCGACAAAATACTGCCATCAATACCTAGAGAGACGACCATGTCGCCATCGTTTTCGAATAATGAGCGGTATCGCTGTTCGCTCTCCTTAAGTCGCAGGGTGGAGAGCCGTGATTCCGTGACATCCCGTACTATCACAACGAGACCGAGTGTTGAACCATCGTCTCTTTCGACTGGAACCCGTGTGATTTCAAAGGCAGCAAGTTCACCGTCTGGTCGAGTGTATTCATAGTCAAACCGTGTGACGGTCTTGTACGTCTCTGGCGCATAGTCAGCGTTCTGCAGGAACAACTCACGATATCGGGGATCACAAACCTCCGCTAACTCCTGTGCTGTCTTACCCCGAAATACTCCACTGTCAATCCCAACTGACCGAAGAATCATGCTGTTGGCCTCTATCCACCGTCCCTCATCGTCCACAAAACAGATTTGGTCTGGCATTGCGTCAATCAGTGTTCGCAGTCGGCGTTCGCTTGCATGACTCATGGCTTGTTGATGATTGCGTTCCGTAATATCGCGGAAAATCACCATGATGGCAGGCTGACCTCGAAACGTTATGGGTATTCCAGATATCTCCACGTCCATGATAGTACCTTTGAGCGTAACAAATTTCTCCTCCAAGAGTTTTGTTGATCTTCCCGTTTCTAAATCGTGGATACGTTTTTGTACGACAGCGCGATAATCAGGGTGAACAACATCTAGAATCGGCATGCCAACCAATTCGTCCTCGCAACTAGCTTCCAACGCCTGTACCGCATGCAAATTTGCATTCACAATCAAACCGTCCTGATGAATGAGCACCGGTTCCAGCAGGTGACTCAGCAACCGGGTGTAGTCATGTCTGCTGTCAGCAAGCTTCCGTTCTCGCTTTAATATCAGATAGAGGATGAATCCTGAGACCACAAAATACAAAATTCTCAACATCTTCAGCATCTGTGGTCGCCACCCAAACTTCCAAATCAGAGGCACCGAGACAGTCAACCACACGATACCAATCGCGATATATAAAAGTACGACTCGAAACGATGGCGACATTCGGTGATGCACACGGTTTTGCACCCAGAACGTAAGTCTGTTTTGCTTCAACGCGCGTACTCCCTTCCTTTGTGGTGACTGGAAAACTCTCGTTCTTAAGGATGGAACAACTCCCTTTTCTAGTATCAGGGATATTCGTCTAAAAATAAATATAATTTCGACTATTTCAGACGCATTTGGCAATAAGCCGTCAACTTTGTCCATCGACGAAGCTGCAGAGCATGTCCGTTCAGGAACGTGGCATGCTAAGGACGCGGGGCGTGGAGCGGAACAACGAGTGAAACGCAATAAAGGAGTTTGTGATGAATCAAAACCTCTTGTCGATGACTACAAATGAAAAAAGTCAAGGGTTCCTGGCCCGCACGGCGGTGGTATGGAAAACCGCTGTCGGTTCTGTAATCGCGTGGGAAGGGGCACGACTAACCGGATCGAATCACCCGTATCTTGCTCCCCTAACGCTCATTCTGTGTCTACAAGTCACCATCGGCCAATCGCTGCGGTTTGCGCTCTACAGAACCGTCGGCACCGTGCTCGGCGTCGTGATGGTAGGCCTGCTTGCAATCGACATTCCCATTACAGCCTGGGCACTTGGATTGGCACTCCTCGTCTGTACAGCCATCTTGAAAATGTTGAAGTTCAATGACTTGTTAATCCACCAAGCAGCACTAAGCATCCTGTTTGTGCTGTATTTCGAAAATCAATCGACAGGATACGCGTGGGACCGGGTGAAGGACACGCTGGTAGGTGCTGCAGTGGCACTGATATTTGTCATCGTGCTGGTTCCACCAAACGAAATGAATCAGGCAAAGAAACAGTTGCAGACCCTCACCAGAGACATGTCGGACATCTTGCGGCGGGCGGCTGCTGCAATCACCCTCAACGACTTCAATACAACGCGCTTTGATGTCACAGAGACCCTTGATGGTTTATTCACGGCAATCGAGCAAGTCCAACAAACGGCGAACCTGGCAAGGACAAGCATACCCTTTAACCTCTACGCAAACCGGCAACAACTGAATCGACTTCAGGTGGACGTTCATCGACTGCAACACGTGTTTATCCATTACGCGGCGCTAATGAAAGCAATCGCGGCAGAGGCATCGAACTTGACGGCTGACCTTCGTAAGTCTTGGAGCCAGTGGCTTGAGCGCGTTGCGGAGGCCATCGAGGACACGCTCAAGACAAACCTGCCAGGTCTCGGAGATAATGCGGCAGTCACGAAACTGCAGGGCGAGCTAGAAAACCTTCATCCGGAATCCGCTGCTTACCAAGCACAGATGCTCATCCAATCCTTGTACTTCGAAGGACACTTCACAGGCGAGCACTATTTTTTAAAATAGAACAACCATTTCTTTCGGAAAAGTATTATAATCTTGTCGAAATTATTTACATTTTTCCATTTATTCGATTATGCGCTTTCCAGCCAGTAAGGAGCCGTGTGTATGGACCCAATTTCCACGGAACTGTCACCCCTCCACATCCTTGACCCACGTATATCGTATGTGCTGCAATTGTCACGGATTGGCCTTTGGGATTATGACCCTAATACGATGGCGTCCTTTTGGTCGAAGGAGACATTTGAATTATTCGGTTTGGACACACATAATGGGCCGGTATCCGTCGATGAAATGGTTTCACGGATTCATCCTGACGATATAGAACGGTTCCTCGTAAGAATTCGTGGATTTCGCTATGATGCGTACGATCTAACCTATCGCGTGGCATTGCCTGGCGGGGAAACCCGCATTCTTCATTCTCAAGCGGTTCCATCGATAGGCACAAGAGACCGCAGAGTCATGGGCGTTATCCGAGACATTACGAAGGAGAAACTCGCAGAGAGGCAGCTTGCAGAGAGCAAAGAGCGCTGTGAATCGCTGAGCAAATACAACACGGATGGCATATGTTCACTCGATTTGAACGGATACATCACAGGCATTAACGCTTCCTACACGCAGATAACGGGCTATACCGAGGACGACCTCATTGGCAAACACTACTCGTTCATCCCGTTTGAGACGAACGACAAAATGGTGTTCGCTGGTCACCACATTGCACCTACGCAAGTCATGAATGCAAACATGCTGCACAAAGACGGACGACCCTTGGCTGTGGCCGTAAAGGCTGTCCCCATCATGGTTCAAGGTCAGGTATCGGGTGCTTACGCGATTGTCCGGGACATCACTGAACTTGTTCGTGCCGAGCAAGCGTTGCAGCAAAGTAAGGCAAACCTCGAGCGAGCTGAACAGTTTGCAAGGCTGGGCCACTGGGAGATGGACCTGGCGTCCGGAGTGATTGAGTGGTCAGCCGAAGCATACCGAATTCTAGGATTCCAGGTCACGCAGCAAATCGCATCTGAAGCTTTTATGCAGATGATTCATCCTGACGATCTCGCTTATGTCAAATCCCGCTTCACGAACGTGGTAAACGGCATCTTACAAGAAGGCGATTACCGCATCGTTTGCCCGTCCGGCAAAATTAAGACCCTGCATGCAAAAGCCGAGCCGATTTTTGAGAACGAGCAAGTGGTTCGTCTTTTTGGTGTCATGCAGGACATTACCGAACGGAAGAAGGCAGAGATGGAACTGCTCATCTACCGGGACAAACTCGACCAGTCGGAGAAGTTGTCAGCAGTCGGACAACTTGCAGCAGGAATTGCGCATGAAATCCGTAACCCGCTGACGACACTCAAGGGATTTACGCAAATTTTTCGTCAGAAGGCGACCCCAGACACAAGACATTATTTCGAAATCATGAACAGTGAACTTGTTCGTATCCAACAGATTCTCGATGAGCTGCTTGTCTTAGCAAAACCGCAAGTTGTCAACAAATCATTGGTCCATGTTGATTTGATTCTCCAGGAAGTCGTCACTCTGATGAGTCCCCAGGCAATTTTGCACGACGTCCGCATCAAAGTGGATTTTGCACCAGATATTCCCTCAATCACTGCCGTGCAAAACCAATTGAAGCAAGTCTTTATCAACATCGTCAAAAACGCCCTTGAAGCCATCAGTTCAGGTGGCGAACTTCAAGTGGACGTGACCTTCAAAAATGGAATGGTCCAGGCCAGCTTTACAGATAACGGAGAAGGCATACCACCCGAGCAACTGCAACGACTCGGTGAGCCATTTTATACCACTAAAGACCACGGAACAGGACTCGGTCTGTTGGTGACCCGACGCATTCTTGATGCGCATAACGGTTCGTTCGAAATTGTCAGTGAGGTTGGCAAAGGGACCACCGTGACGGTCACACTCCCCAGGCACTGAAAAGCCTCGTCTAGAGCACCGATGCCCCCATGTATCTTTTGCATGGCTGTGCGTCCCAGACCGACTGGCATTTCGACAGCGATATTGCTACGATGAACTGGTTTTAAGATAATTTAAAATCTTCACTCTCGAAGGGGGCGTGTCGTCCGATTGGTAAAATCTCTCCACGTGGAATCTTTAAACTCGTATTTCATCGCACAGCGGCAGATAGAAGAGGCTGGCAGCTTGCTTGGTCTCGAGACGCACCTCATCGAGATTTTAAAACGACCGATGAGGGTCCTCTCTGTATCCTACCCAGTCCGTATGGATGACGGCTCAGTAAGGGTCTTCGAAGGGTACCGTTCACAACACAATGATGCCGTGGGACCAGGCAAAGGCGGAATTCGATTTCACCCACAGGTAACCATGGATGAAGTGAAAGCGCTGTCGATGTGGATGACCATCAAATGTCAGGTTGTGGGGCTCCCCTATGGCGGGGCAAAAGGAGGCGTCGTGTGCGACCCTCGCACCCTTAGTGCAGGGGAACTGGAGCGAGTAAGTCGTGGATTTATCGAGGCCATTGCTCAGATTATTGGCCCGGACAAGGATATCCCAGCTCCAGATGTGTACACCAACGCCAAAATTATGGGCTGGATGATGGACACGTTCAGTAAGCTCCAAGGCTCGTTCGCACCAGCGTCCATCACGGGCAAGCCACTCTCACTTGGCGGATCCAAGGGAAGAGACGAGGCCACCGCAAGAGGTTGCGTGCTCACGATACAGGAAGCGATGAAAAGTCGCAAACAATCGCTGCACGGGGCCACCGCCGCAATCCAAGGTTTTGGCAATGCAGGACGAACAGCAGCGAAACTACTGAGTGAAGCAGGAATGAAGGTTGTGGCGGTCAGTGACTCCACAGGAGGTCTTTACAATCCGGACGGTATCAACATTGCCGCACTCGAACACGTGAAAAATAGCGGATCGTTTCGAAACTTTTCGGATGCAGACCACATCGCGAACGAGTCTCTGCTTGAACTGCCTGTCGACATCCTGATTCCTGCTGCACTAGAAAACGTAATTACGTCCGAAAACGCTGTGCGAATCAAGGCAGGCATCATTGCGGAAGCTGCAAATGGGCCAATCACACCTGACGCCGATGCGATTTTATTCGAGAGAGGCATCGAGGTCATTCCCGATGTGTTGGCAAACGCCGGAGGAGTAACGGTATCCTATTTTGAGTGGGTGCAGAACCTTACGCATTCCTATTGGTCGGCAGAACAGGTCAATGAAAAGCTGGCGGGGATTCTCGTACCGAGTTACCACGAGGTGAGCAAAATCGCGCAAGAGTATCACACAACCATGCGTAAGGGCGCGTATATGATAGCACTATTGCGCGTCGCAGACGCGATGAAGGCGCGCGGCTGGGTCTAATCGTCGCGTAGCACCCTGACAGCACACTACCGGATTCCCTTCGGTAGTGTGCTGTCATTTGTCTAGAGCCATGTTTGTCCTCCGCCGCCTTGGTCGGTGCAGTTTCATTGCATCAACAGAAATCTCCACGTATCACGTTCAGGGTGCCAACCTTGCTGTCGCGCCTTCGCATTCGACGCCCCGCGCTCCCATCCTTCACGACCCGCCTCAACGCCCGGTGCAGGAGCACAAAGGGCTCTGGCATAGGCGGGAATCCAGTCATAGCCACGGACAGGTTCATCATCGACAATGTTATACACTCCGGCAGGCCAGCCAAGTGCTGCCACAGTTGCAGTCGCAGCGTCTTCGATATGTATAAACGACGTGACTGCATCCGTCGCTGATATCTGCCCTTGACGAATCTGATGCGCAATAAACCCATCATTTGCATAAAACGTGCCCGGGCCGTAAAATGCACCATACCTTAAAACGACGTAATGCTGCATCTCTGCCACAGTCTCCTCCAACCTTTTTACGGCCTCCACCAGTCGCCTTCGCGGCATCTGCGCGTGCACGTCAAGCTCAACAGCTTCGGTGGCAGGCAGCTCGCCTCGCTCATACGCAAAGGCGATACTCTGTGCAATGATGTGTTGTACGCCCACAGCAAGAGCTGCGTCTACGAGATTTCGAGTGCCTTCCTCCCGGATTCTCGATGTCTCGGCAAAGTCCCGATTGCTAAGAGCCGTCAGTTGATGAATGACAACGTCTGGCTGTGATTCTGCAACCGCTGCCATCATACCTGTCCGGTCAAATGCATTCACAACAGTGGCACGGGCGCCTGTCGATTCAATTTCCCTTACGCGGTCTTCAAGTCTTGTACTCCCAGTGACTTCATGACCTTGCTCTATCAACTTCGGCAGCAAATATCGGCCTATTGCGCCCGTGGCACCGGCTACAAAAATTCGCATTGGCTGTCCCACCCAACAAGTAAGCTAATGTGGAGAACTCTATACACAATCTTAACAGAGACCCAACATGTCGTTCACCTGACTGCAACATTCGCGCGCTAACATGATGTTTGTAGTCAGCCACTACGAATTCAGTTTTGACCCCCTTGTAATATAACTTGGGCCGTCACGAAACCGTGACGGCCACTTTTTTGTCCTCCCATCTCGATGACAGAAGCTTTGTCAGAATTGGCGTCTCCTACGGTCACTTTTCAAACCGTACTGTCAGACTATACGTCGGCGAAGTTGTTCGATACTCGGAGACTTCCGCCGGAAGTTCTCCAAGTTTAGAAAGGGCGTCAACTTTGTCCTTGTCAACCACCTCCACCAGACATCTCTGAATGACGTGCGGTTCCAGCAGTTTTGATAACTCCTGTGCGTAATACGTTGTATAGCGGGCCGTCATCCTCGCTCGTTCCTGGACGGTCAACTGTACCTTCCCAGTCCGATTCCTATCGCGAATGGCAGAAATCTCGTATTCACGCATGAATGGCTCAATGATTTTTCGCAGCGTGGACATTCTCTCCTCTAGTTGTTTGGATACCTGATAAAGCTCCATGTATTGGTCCACAGCGTCTTGAACAGTACCGGGAATATTCATCGTCAACTCAGTTCCCTCCTTGATACCGATAT
This sequence comes from Alicyclobacillus curvatus, assembly GCA_017298655.1. Taxonomy (GTDB): domain Bacteria; phylum Bacillota; class Bacilli; order Alicyclobacillales; family Alicyclobacillaceae; genus Alicyclobacillus_B; species Alicyclobacillus_B curvatus. The sequence continues at coordinate 5,681,945 of CP071184.1, read as the reverse complement.
TGGAGTCTATGAGTTGACGAGTAAGTTCATTCTAGCGATGCACTTGCAGACCACCTGTATCCCGTTAGAGTGTTTCCCATTTCAACCGTTCTACAAACTGGTGCAACCATGCGTAGTAATTTCTGGCGTGCACGACTTTGCTTAAGTCATGATTGGCGTCCTGACGAGTCTCTTCCTCTGTATCCTGATTGTCGAGAATTTGCCGGAGCCGCGGTATCACGTCTTCGATAACACCGGTCACAACCTCAATCTCGTGCTCGAGTTTAGAAGTTAGGAACTTTTGAAACGATGACAGAAAATCAGGGTCTGCACGAAACAACTCCTTACGGTCAATCTTGTAATCCAGTTTATAAATCATTTTGGCATCAATAAGCGACCTCACTGCATAACTCATACTGCTCTTGCTCATACCCATTACATTTTTCATGTCCTCCAGGGTCAGCGGTCTATCTTCAAAGAACATGTAGGCATATAACTCACTTGCCGAATGCGTGAGGTCATACCAACCCATCACGCTGGCAATCGCGTCTATCATCTTCTGTCGTAACTCTTGAACTTCCCCTGTCGTCGTGGCTGTATTCATCAAGTGGTTCCTCCTGTCTCTTAAATCCTCATTCCAGCGTTCAATTCCAATTGAACGCTAATAACGGACATGTATGGCCTTGTATCTCGCTCAGCTATCTCGTTCGTTCTGCCGATAAGTTCTGCAATCAAAGGAAAATTCCTTTCCTAATTCTGTTTTCTACAAAACTATTACAAACACTTTACAAGTCTTTAACACAAGTTCATCGAAGATTTACAGTTCGAACGTACAATTCCATTTGAACGAACGACAGCACATCGAACAGCAAATCGATACGAAAGCGAAGATCAATAGTGAAATGGTTAATGCTACTTCTCGCGATTGCTCTTGAGTCCTGTGGGACTACAGCCATGAAGCTGTCGAACGGATTTGCGAATTTAATCCCGTCGGTGGTGATGTTTGTCCTCTATGCCGCAAGCTTGATTGTTCTCAATATCACGCTCAAGCGAATTCCTGTCGGCATAGCCTATGCAATCTGGTCCGGCCTTGGAATCATCATCATCTCGTCAATTGATGTCTTCTATTTTAAAGAGTCTCTGTCGCTGCAGCAGGTGATGTTCATTCTACTGATTCTCGTTGGGGTTGCAGGCTTGAATCTAAGCAGCTTACACGCGTGAGTCAGTCGCACAAACGAAGATGGTTGCAGTTGAGATGCGAATGCAGATGAGGACGTACAGAGGGAGGTTCCTTCGATTAACGAGAGCATCAATCCAGCGAATAACGAGAGCATCAATCCAACGAACGAAATTCTGAGTCAATCACTTCAGCAGCAGCACCGCGTGAAGCACAAGAAATCATCACTCTACCGGTTTACACATGTCGGGTTTCTCGCGCCAGCAATGTTCTTCATTACAGTCTTCATATTCATACCGGCTGTCTATGTCGTGTATCTGAGTTTGCTGCATTGGAACTTGCTCAGTTCACATCCAAAGTTTGTGGGACTGAAGAACTACTTGTATCTTCTGCACGACAGCAATTTCCACATGGCGCTGTTAAATTCGGGGATTGTCAGCGCGGCCATGGTGTTTGTCGCACTCCCCATCGGGCTCTTGCTTGCAACTTTGGCAGACTTGGGCCTTCGCGGCACACGCATTTACCGAACCATCATCTTCAGTCCTTACGTCATCCCACTCGTGGCTTCGGGACTCATCTGGTCTCTGCTGTTTAATGGGTCGACGGGACTTGTCAATGCAGTGCTTCATCTGTTTGGTATTACGGGCCCCAATTGGCTTGGTACAAGTCCTTACGCGCTAATATCGGTTATCGTCGTGACGATTTGGCAGTTTACTGGGTACTACATGCTGATTTTCCTTGGCGGACTGCAAGGAGTGCCCGCTGCGCTGAAGGAAGCCGCCAAAGTGGACGGTGCCGGAACATGGAGAGTTTTTCGCAGCATTACCCTGCCGGCACTCTCTCCAAGTATCTTCTTCGCTGTCGTGGTCTGCATCATCCAGTCTCTGCAGACCTTTGACCAAGTTTACATCATGACTGAAGGCGGCCCAGACGGATCGACAACGACACTTGTGTACTACATCTTCCAGCAAGGCTTTGGTATGTACAATATCGGTCCCGCAACCGCTGCATCTGTCGTATTGCTCGTAATCCTGGCTGTCCTGACATTTGTTCAGCTGCGGGTAAGTCAACGATGGGTGGTGGAAGAATGACCGCAGCAACTCGGCTGCAACGCATCGCGGCGCACGCATTGCTCATCCTCTCGTCTCTCATGGTTTTGTTGCCCGTATATTGGATGGCGGTCAGTGCGCTTGAACCGAACGCAGATATCCTGTCATCGACCATCCACTGGTTCCCGATTCACTTTCAACCAGGAAATTTCAGCAGAGCCCTGCACGCGCAGCCTTTCGGACGATTCTTTTTCAACAGTTTTCTCATGAGCAGCTTGATTGTTATCGTCCAGGTAGTTACCTCGAGTCTTGCCGCATATGCCCTGGTGTTCATTCCGATGCGGCAAAAGCGCAGCTGGTTCTTCTCCATCCTGCTCGCAATGATGATCCCGATGCAGGCAACGTTTATCCCTGTGTACCTCATCTTGAGCAGCGTGCACCTTATCAACACCTATGTCGGTTTGGTTGTCCCGTTTGCAGGAAGCGCGTTTGGAATCTTCCTCTTGCGCCAGGGATTTGTCTCGATTCCAAAAGATTTGGTACAGGCTGCGCGCATCGACGGTGCTTCAGAATGGAGAATTCTAACATCCATTGTTCTCCCGAACGCAAAGCCAATGATAATCACGCTGGTGCTGCTTAACTTTGTCTTCCACTACAACGACCTGTTCTGGCCGCTGATTTCTACAAACACCACGAACATGCGTGTGGTGCCGGTCGCCCTGTCGTACTTCCTCAGCCAGGAAGCAGGACAAACCTTGCAGTGGAATCTCTTAATGGCGGCCGACCTTGTCACCATCTTGCCTGTGCTTGCCCTGTTCCTGATTGGCCAGCGTTATATGGTGAAAGGCATCATGGGCAGCGCGATTAAGGGCTAAAACACGCAAGCAGCAACGATTCATTTGTCAGTATGCCCGTCACACTAACGGTTTCACGCAATTGTTCACCATACAGCAGTCACACTTACAAACATGCGCTGTTAGCGCGAGGAGGAACCAATGTTGGACAAGAAGTACGTAAAAGCTGGCACAATCTTGTTGGCATCACTCAGCGTTTTAGCAACCGCTGGCTGCGGTGCTGCTACCAATGGAAGTTCGAGCGGAAGCACAAATCAAACTTCTGGCACAGCTTCGTCAGGCAATAGTGCCGCATCAACGTCCGGCAGCAGCAACGTGGTCAACATTAACTTTTGGTATGGTGTTGGCGGGAACCTGAGTGACGACGTACAGAAGATGGTACAGCAGTTCAACGCGGCACATCCCAACGTTCACGTAACCGCGACCTACCAAGGCAGTTACTCAGGCGGAGGTCCGGAGCAACAAAAGCTGCTTGCGGCCCTAGCTGCCGGAAATCCTCCTGACATCGCACAGATAGAAGTTAACTCAATGGGCGTGTTCGCAAACTCTGGTAAGTTGATGGACCTAACCAGCTTCATGAATCAGAGTTCTGTGGATAATCCTAATAACTTTTTGAAGGGTATGCTCGTCAGCACAGAATGGAATGGCAAGTATTACGGTGTACCACTCAACCGTAGCGTACCGGTGTTGTTCTACAACAAAACACTGTTTGCCAAAGCTGGTATCCAAAACCCGCCAAAAACGTGGGATGAGTTGGCTGCAGACGCAAAGAAATTGACGTCTGGAAGCGGAAGTTCCAAGGTGTACGGCTACGGACCGCTGGTTGACTGGTGGCCATGGGAATCGATGGTTTGGTCATCCGGTAGTGAGATTCTATCCAGCGATATGCAGAAAGCCACCTTCAACACGCCTGAACTTGACAGGGTTCTGAGCTTGCAACAATCCCTCGTGAAGAGCGGAGACGCGTATGTTGAGACGGGGTCAAACTACTGGAACTTGATGACAGCCGACTTCATCAAGGGCAAAATTGCTATGGATATCGATTCCATCGGAGATGCAGCACAAGTACAACAAGGTGTAGGCTCGAAGTTCCAGTGGGGCACTGCGTACCTCCCAAGCGATAAGACGCTGGGCGTTCCACCTGGTGGCGGAGACATGGCCATTATGAACGGCATACCGTCTGACCACGTGAAGGCTGCAGAGACCTTTATCGAATGGTGGACTGCACCGACACAAACTCTCGAGTGGTCCAAGATGACCGGTTACCTTCCGGTCCAGCAGGCAGCAGTTCAGGATCCTTCTTACCAGACGTATTTGCAACAAAACCCGCAGTTCAAGACAGCTATCGACGAACTGCAGTTCCAAAAGGCGGCTCCCGCATCGTCCCACCTGCTCGATGTCCTAAAGTATGCACAACAAAGTCTGCAGGGCATCTTCGACGAAGGGAAATCCGTGAAGTCTGAAATGGACCAAGCTGCAAGCCAGGCAAACAGCCTGCTCGGCAACTAAGAAACACGCTTTACGCGCAACTTGGGCAAACTGTCCTCTCAACTACAGAGCAAGTCCAATCAACAAAAAAAGCAGCGAACCGAGGTCGGTACAGGCCTCGGTTCGCTCACTTTATCCCCAGACAATGTCAGGCATTTTGGCAGCGGTTGTATACATTCATGGGAGGAGGCGAATACTTCGTAAGTGACTACTCCGTAAGTGACTACTCTGCTTCCCCAGATGCAACATCCAGACTTGTCCCCCGGCCGGTCTCTGTGCCACCGATGTACCACGCAGTCGCACCCGCAAACCCGATGGCCCAGATGAGGCAGTTGAACAAGGTATAGGCATTTAGCCCAAAGTCCTGTGTGATGTAAATCGTTGCGATATACAAACCGATGCTGACAAAACGGACGAGGGCGGTGTATGTACCCCGAGTCTTGGTCGGCCACACCTCACCTTTCAAGGTATCCTCCGTCAAATAGGCAATGTTCACAAATACGTTCAGAAGCACAAACAAAGTCCAGAATAGGACAAGGTCTTTGGTCCACCCGCCAATCGTCAACCAGATGATGACGGTCACGAGCAGTGAACCGCCGTACCCGAGAAAGAGGAGCATCTTTCGACTCCACCTATCCGCCCAGAATCCAAAGAACCCAGACACAAAACCTGTCCCCGTTGCCACCAGGATGATGGCAGCGTTCAGATTCGGAAAATAGTGAGGACCAAGCACGTAAGTCATGAGACCGAACCCTGCCGACCCAGCGAAAGCCGTGGTGATGGTGACAAAGAGCTTCAATGGAATCCCAGCTCTTCGCCGTCCTCCGGAGAGAACACTCTTCTCGGTTGCTGCTTTGGCGGCAAGCCGTCTCGCCTCATACTCCGCGCGACCGTAGTACTTTTCAATCTCTTGCTGTGCGCGTTCATGCATGCCCCGACGTTCCAACCAGCGGATGGACTCTGGCGTCCTGCGTCTGGCGGCGAGCATAATAATCAAAACAATCAGGAGCGTGATGCCAATCATACCGCGTTGAAAGCCATGATGCTGATAGGCTGTAAAAAGCGAAACAATACCGAGGATGACGCCCCCAAGATTGATAAAGTTCAGCTCAAGCATCATCGTCTTGCTGCGGTGCTTGTGTGGCATCATCTCATGGGAAGCTGCCATAATAGTATTCATTTCTCCTCCTGCTGCAAACAGCAAAATGGCGAGAAATACCAAGATGAGGACGTACGTGTTACTAAAAACAATTCCGATTGCGCCAATGCCGTACATCGCCATGGTCGTGTAGAACGTGTTCTTTCGTCCAACCAAATCTGCTAGAGGACCTGCGACAGCGATGCCAATGATAAGCCAGATGGGGGACCAGGCCAAGAGCAGAGACTCCAGATACTTCGGCATCTGCACCCAACCTGTGGCGATGCTCGCCATGCTGAAGATGTAGTTCTCAAGAAGCATCCCGAGACCGAACGACCAAAACGACCAACTGTCCGTCCCTATCCAGTGCTCTTCCGGAACCGACGAACCAGAACCTGCGTGAGCCGACATTGATATCCTCCTCCCGATGGTAAGATTGTCCTCATTTTATCAGGAAAGTCCTCGGTTTGATGCACCCTCGTTTGAACTTGTTTTAAGACTGTAACCCGTCTCGTGAAATCTCTCTTTAAGACTCTCGTTAGGACTGCACATCCTCTCTCCCGGAGTGGATGTCATAGAGTTAACTGTAAAACGTTATCCACAGCAGGGAAGCCAATGGACTCGCAGTCATACATATAAAAAAGACGCGGCTGCCGCCACGCCTTTGCTTTACGTATTGGTGACAACAGTGCCTACATTCGAAACACGCCGCGCTAGCGGGCTTCGAACGCTCGCACGGTGTCAGTTCTCTTTTGGAGCAACCGACGAACATTGGGAATCGAATCTTCGTCGATAACAGACAGTGCCTGCATCAGTTCACGGTCGATGTGAACAAGACTGGCCAGAAACTGTTCATTCTCAGCCTGACTACGCCGCACAAACTCGTTTGGTGGACTGACTGCTGAGCGAATCTGCACGCGAAGGGACTCAATTTCTCGAATGTAACTTTCCATCGCCTTCACTGCTTCGAGCCCTTCCATGGGTGGATACGGATTCTCACGGGTTGGCGAAGGCAAGCTTTGGCGGAGACGATGCAGCTCTGATTGCAACTGTGCCGTGTACTGCGCCATCGCATCGTCGCACAGGTTTCGCAGTTTGACGCTCTGGTCCCGTAACGCGTTGGCTGGATTCTTATAGTCGTAACTCCAGACATCCAGCGTCCCCTTGAGCACACCGCTAATCATCCCCGATGGTGCCAGCGCGATGCCGTACTTACTTAGTCGACCCATCGCTTCCACCGTCCGCAGCGTCCATACTCATTACCGGGTTCCCGACGTAATACGGCTTACCAACTGCCATGTTTGGTGCAGAGACGATGCCTCGTTGAGCCATCAGCATCGCGGTATAGTAACGCACTGCGTCGATTTCCGATAGGCCGAAGGCACGCAGAGAAATGAGTTCTTTCATTCGTTCATCCTTCGGAAAGACTAATGCCTTCACATCATTTAACGTTAATCCATAGACGGCGAGAAAGTCTTGCAGATGGTCTTTCACCAATTCGATGATGTCGGGCATTTTCTCGTTGACCCGTTCCAACTGCGTGATCTGCACAATCTTGTTAATGGACTGTTCAATGACCGGTCCTGCGTATGCATTGACCTCTTGCATCGTTACATGGTGTCCCGAAATTGGCATGTGCTGCACTAACTTTAATGCATCTTCCTTGCTGTCGACGTGTACATAGCAACTGACATGGTACCCCATCTCGGCCATTTCCCGAGAGTACGCAATACCTGCCACTTCGAGAATCAGTTTGGCGCGATTAATATAGATAACCTCGTATTGCCACGGGCTGTTGCCGCCGAAGAATGCCTGCTGAAAGGTGCCAATAATCGGCCGATCCGGTGTCTTTATCGTGTACTGTCCCGTATCGTAAACATCCATAATGGCTCCGCGTGATTTCAGGACTGCAAAATGATTGCTTTCCACAGTCAGCAGCGAACCATTCATTATCGAGTTGTCCGGATAGTGGTAAGCTAGCACATTCGGCCCCAATAATTCCTTCCCATCTTGCGTCAGTGTGCTGATAACCTGGCGAATTCCTGCCACCAAACATCCCCTCTTCCCACTTGTCTGCGCGCAAAGAAAAACCACCCTTATATACCATATTTTGACGACGACAATTCTATCTATGTGACAATTCTCAGTTTGATGCGTTGCTCGTGTTCGTAGCCGTCGTTGTGTTGTTACTCGTCGTATTGGTGCTGGCCGTGTTGGTACTGGTCGTATTGGTACTGGCTGTGGTTGTCGTGATAGTAACGTTGCCTGCGCCGTTGGCCGTGCTGTTACTCGCCGTATTGTTAGTCGTGGAACCCTGTGTACTTCCTGTACGCGTCTTAGAGCCCCCAACATTTTTGGGGTTTGACCCCGTTCCCGTCTGGCCGCTGGACTTCTGGCTTGCCCCAGCTGACTTACCTGCACTGTTTGCGCCAGTACTGTTTCCACTGCGAGTGCCCGCTCCCGAAGAATGGTTGTATCCGGACTGTCCCGTGCTGGTAGACCCACTCGCAGCAGTTGTCGTAGAGCCAGGAGCGACGTAATGTCCTTGCACAGTCACGAGCGTTCCATAGTGCAGCAGAGACCATGCAACCTTTGCGTGGCTTACAGGGAGTTCAACGCAACCCACGCTTTGTGGGTATCCGTAAGAAGCCCGCACAAACCCGTGAATCGCTTCACTTCCGTCATAGTAGTTGACGTAGGGCACACCGGGATCGCTGTATTTCGTACCATTCGGATTCGTACCGCGCATGGTCTGGGACAGAAAACGCTCATACACTGCGAACGTTCCATCGGTTGACGGCGCTGCAGCCACCCCAGTGTTGGCAACGGACTGATAAACCCACTTGCCATTCTGCCAGACGCGAATGCCTTCTGGAGCTGGATTTTTCGTCACGAGGACAAAGGTATACGGATTCGGGTTTGGACGGGCATTCGGAGCAAGGATGGCACTCCACACAGCAGGTCCGACAATGCCATCAATCGCGAGACCATTGACATGCTCCACGGCGATTACGGCTGCCCTTGTCATCTCTGTATAAGTATCTGGTATCCACTGTGCCGCCACCTGGGCCGGTATGTTGCCGTAGCGCCAGCCAAAAGTGACGTTTGGCGGAGCACTCAAATTGGACAAAGTGATGGTAGGAGGCGTCGCCGCATTCACGGTCACGGGCAGATACCCGAGTTCAGCAAGACGCTCGTTGAGCGCGAGCACTTCGGGTCCTGTCACCGCGAGCCCAAAAGATGGATACGTCGCTGTCGCTTGAGTGGATGCTGCCGAATTCGTCTGGTTTGACTGTGAGGAAGACCCCGTGCGATTATTCACGGAGGGCGGCGGCGATGTCACCTCTGTTATCGTGTGGTTCCCTGCAACGGTGTGAGTTGAGGCTTGAGAGGCACTGAAGCCGTTCAACACTGCGCAGCCCGTTTGGCTGGCACCGAGTATTATCAAAATTCCTAAGATGGACAATTGTTTTTGCCTGCGCTGCACGTGGCGCTCACCTCATCACTCCGTCGAAACGGTCAATCTATATGAATTTGACGATTATGAGGGCAAAAGTGTTTCATCACAAGAGAATTTCGATGGGAAGGAATGCAGACCTTTCGAGTCGAATACCTCTCTAACGGGCAAACCTCAAGAAATTGGGGGACGCAAAGCCATGGGCCTACGGCGAACGCTACGGCTGCCAGGTTGCACAAATGGCGCGTACAAGAATGAACCTGGCGCTGCCGCCAGGTTCATTCTGTCTTCACTGAGTTTCAGCCACTAGTAACTGGTAGACATTGGTGTGGGAGGATGCGTTGGCCCACCGCCGTTGTCAGCGTAGGCTGTTGTTGCCAATGAGAGCCCTGTAATGAGCAGTGCAGCAAGCAGTCCCACCAGGCGAAAAATGAGCGCTTTCATGCACAGATTCCTCCTTTTTGAGGTGATAGCAGAGTGACTGAGTCAGAACGTGAATTGCTGGCCGTTGTGATAGGGCACCGCATTCGCCAAGTCCGCGTTGAACAAAACATGTCTCAGGCTGAGTTGGCGGCCGGCATCGGGAGCCAATCGATGATAAGTTTGCTCGAAAGCGGACGCCAACTACCCTATCCGGAAGTGTTGTGTCTCATCGCGGATCGCCTCCATGATGAATCACTACAGAAGTACGCCCGACTACTAGACGAAGATGACCTCACTTGGGACAGCGTCTCGACCGCGAACGAAGAGGTGCTGCTAGATATCCTGCGCACCCATCGAGGGCGTTGGCATGACATCCATCACGGTTTAGCCATCCGGCTGTGTGAGTATTTTTATATGCGTCGAGAAACCAAAATAGTCCAACAGATCTGCCAGTTATTAGTTGAACACACGCTGGTGGGCCATCCCAATTACACGCGTGCATGCTTTTATAACGGCAGTACTGGCTTAATCGAGGCTGACATACGTCGTGCGGAATATTGGCTGAGACTTGCCGAAGACCATGCCGATACGCTCGACGACGCGTTCCTTGGGAGGCTCTGGTACAATCTCGGGTATCTGTACACCATGATGGACATACAAGGTATCGCCGCCTGGCACGCGAACAGAGCTGTCGATCAATTTCGCAGGTTACAGGACTTTCCCCGCTACGCAAAGTCACTCGGGCTCCTCGGTGCCATCCAAGGCCGAATGGGACGTCAGGAGGACGCTAGAAAGACACTTGAACTTGCTTATGATATTTCTGTGAAATGGAATGCAGACTACCACGACCGTGCGCGAATAGAGGCAAGTCTGACCGTTATCTACTATCTTCTGAACGATCTCGATGCAGCAATCACGATGATAGACCAAGCACAAAAGTCTGCTTCAGAGGTCGGCGACGCCATTGCACAAACCATTGTGCTTCAGGTCTCGTGCCTCGTTTTGAATAAGTTGGATCAAGTAGAAGAAGCGCAAGTTGCACGAGGACAGTTTCTGTCGAGTGCCTACAGCACCGGAGACGTCCCGCTCATTGCCTACAGTGAACTTCTCTCGATTAGTCATCTGGGGTCGGAACTCGAGCAATTGGCCGCAGCTCTGCGAGCGTACGATGTCACCGAGCAGACGCCTTCGCTCATCGAACACGCGCTGGCTGCCGAATGCGCGGCATATCTGTATGAACGAATCGGTGAACCCGAACATGCAAAAAAACACCAACAAGCAGCATTGTCCAGCTATCGACGCTACGTCGACCAAAACTCCATGTTCAGCCATCTCATCAAGCTCCTGCCCATTGGCCGTTCTCATGAATCATAAGTTCACATAACCGTGGAAAAATCCAAGCCTTTGCCATCGATATCCCCTCCTCACAGCGGAATGTTTCCTGTAAATGACTGAACATTCATCATATTCAACCTAACAGGAATAGGCGCTCTCAGGGAGAATTTTGAATGCACGGAGAAAGGGGCAGCAGACACATCAGGCCATCCGGATGGGTGACGTGTCGAGGGAACTGGCCACTTTGAAGTCACACCCCTTGTGTCTCTCCCTGATTGGTTGCCGAAATCGCGATTCGGTACAATCGTCAATCAAATTACCATGCGGAAGAGGAGGTCAATGAAATGAAGTTCTCAAAACGTGCCGCTGTATCCACGATGGTATTGGCATCTTTGACGATGCAGTACACCACGGTGATTCACCCCACTGAGGCTGTAATTTCGTCCCAAGCAGCAGCTGTTGAAACAGGGCTTGCGAAACTCAATGAGATCTTGCTCATGACGCCGCTATGGAGAGATGTTAATGTTCGTTTTACGGTGGACGTTCATCCGCAACCCAGTGTAACCGGGACACCATAAATACGGGGACACCTCAAATGCAGGTAACCCTCAGATACACAGAAACACTGTAAGCGAGGCAGTGAGGCGCCGCTCGATGCGGGGTCTCGCTGCCTCCCTTTCTGCACGCGTGATATTGGTTATCACCCGCTAAACTGTTCGATGGCGTTGTGGCGCCTGCTTACCGAACGACATCGACAGAATCCGTCTCCTGTTCGCAAACGCCAGGGTCAGGTTCGTGACGTGATGCCCTGGCTGCCTCAATCAGACCTAAAACAGCTTGCATTCGAAGCTTCCAGGTATGACTGAGGGCATAATTTTGCCGCGCATGTTTCATATTCGGTGCCCTTCCCTCTGCCTCGTCAAGCGCAGCTAACAACGCATCTGCAGGGGTTAGATGTGCCGAAGATGTGTGAATGAGCCGCTGCGCGTCACTTGGAATCGGCACTCCTGTCATCACTATCGGTTTGCCCGTCGCCAGGTACTCGTATAGTTTCAGCGGATTTGACGACTGGCTCGCGGAAGATGGAATCCTCGGTAAAAACAATACATCCATTGCCTGCAGATAACGGGGCAGTTCATCGTAATCAATCGCCCCAAGATAATGTACATTCGGCAGTTGACGAACTTGTCCCTGTGCATCCCGCTGATACGAATCATGCAGGTATCCTTCCTTGCCCATCAAAAAGAAATCGACATCAGGGTAAGTGAGTGCAAACGTCTTGATGGCTGCGAAGTCAATCCAATGATTGAGCGTCCCTGCAAAACCCACACGGCGCCGATAGGGACTGATCTCGTTTGGGACCTCTTCCTCGCCCTGCATAAATCGCTTTGCGTCGACTCCGTTTGGCAGGACATGAGTTGTCACATGCAGGGACTGCTCGACCTTTTCTTTCAACAAAGGCGAAACTGCAAGTACGACTGTAGAGATATCTGCAATGCGCTGCCAAGATTCGTGAACTCGCCGTTGGTCCCACCGATAAGGGAACGCCAGAACATCATCAACGCAGTCAAAGGCTAAATGTTTCGGCTGCAGTTGCAGAAGGATTTGATGATAAAACGGTGTCCAGTTGGTTACGTACACGACCGTGGTATCTCGCCAATCTCGGCCCCATAAACGGACCAATCTTTGCTCGAGATTGCGAACCCTCAATCGGGAGAACATCGTTCCGAGGTCGATTTTGGAAGGTATCGGCAAAGGAGGTGTCAACACATTCCAACTGTCCGATTTGCCGACTGTCCAACGCAATATCTTTCCGTCCAGCCGCTTCCACGCTGAAAACGGCTTTGGAGGAGACACATAACATACATCTCCGTCAAAAGCACTCGTCATTAACCGTGACGTGTCCTGAAACCCAGTTGTAGACACGTCTGACATCCCGAATGCCAACCAATGGTTTATCATGTTGTCCTCCCCGATGTTTTGCATCGTACGCTGTATCCTGTCATCACAATTCGGGATGGAGCAAGTGATTATAAGGATAGATTGGCCGATTTTGGGGACTTGTAATCAGAGTCTAATCCGCGATTAATCTTTCTGAATACGCGAATCATCAAATTGGAATAAAACAGGGATTACGAAGAGAGGAAGAGGGTTGGGAGCAACCGAAATCAGAAAGGCAATATGCCTGTCTCAGCTCTAGTTGGAGGGCCTTTGTCATCCAGCCGGTCGCTCTTGCCTAGTTGAACGAAGGTGAGGGTGATACATGACCTCATTTTTACCAGCGGGTAGTCACGCCCAAGGTTGGGACTGGGAAATCACTGTGCTGCCACTTTGAATGGCCTCTTCCATGAGCAGCGCTAAGTATTGGTCTTGCGCCGCCTCGCGCAGGTCGTAAAAACTGTCTCCACCCCAAACATACGCTGCCATCTTTACAAGGCATGTGGCAACAGCAATCTCGTCGTCATAGAGTCGAGCACAGGGAAATGGATTTTGATAGATCCACTTGTCTCCCAACATAATGCCACTTAGAAAGTAGCCCTCGACATTTTCTTCTTCACCGCGATTAATGCGGTGAAACGTGAGATGTTGTGGCACAGCGTAGTCTGCCAGGCGGTTGACGGAGTGATTTTGAATTTCTCCTCGTTCACCACGAATGGAGACGTACGAAGAACGTATCCACGAACGATGTTGGTCTTTGGCAAAATCGTAGATGCCAAGGCTGTGCTCAAACTCAAACCACGCAATGTCTCGTCGATTCATGACGACGGACTCATATGTGGGCGGCCCCCCACGAGTCGGCCCTGCCACAATGGGTGATTCAAAGCTCATTGCGCGGATGGACGCATTCTCAAACCCGACGCCAAGAAACTTCCGCATCAGGCTCATTCCGTGATAGCCGTGCGAGACGGAGACACTCGCCTGACTGATGCATCCGAGAGCGCCTGATTGCACCAACGTTATCCGCGCCGCGTGCATCGGATGAAATTGGTATTGCTCAGCAACCTGTACCTTGGCGTGCGGCGGTATCGTGCGATATAACTCGATTAAGCCTTCAAGGTCCCTTGATGGCGGTGTTTCCACAAGTACAGGTATGCCGTGGGACGCCAATTGGACAATATAGTGCTCACTTGCAGGAGCCGTGACAGAAATGACAATAAAGTCAGGTGAGGCTGCGTCAAGTAGTTGGTCGAGCGTTCGATATGTCTTGACACCCCATTTTTGTTCGATGGCATGCCCTTTTCCTTGGTCCCGAACAACCATTCCACAAACGTCGAACAGCTCGCTCAGTTCGCTGGCGACACGTAGGAAGGATTGCGTTCGAAACCCACCGCCGATGATAGCGAACGATGTGCAGTTCATGACGTCACCTTCTTCGTTTCGTATATTTTAATCGTTCATAATTATTCGCATTTTTAATCTGCATTAATCGTAACTCATTCCGTATGAAAATACAGCAGCTCACCGTTTCGGTATCAATCCGATTGAATGGCCTGGCAATTACTTGTCTCATCAGGTGTGCGCATCACGGGCCAGCGGCAGGGTCATAGACCTCAAAGAGCTCGTACGAAGGTGCCCATTGGTATTCAAATGACATCAGCTTCTGGCACAGCGGATAGGTCACACGTAAGGCTTCGATGAGCTGTTCTTTCGTGTCCCAGACACTAAACGAGGCATATTCACCGGTTTCGTAGTTTGCCGTGAAGTAGTTCTCTTGAAAGCCAGGCAGTTCGCGGAGGAGCGGATCAAAAAAATCGGCAATGCGCTGAGCTGTCTCACGGGTATCCGGTCCCAAAACCACCTTTAAAAGGCAGGCGTACATACGACCACACCCTTTCTATTGTCGTAAATTACATGATTGTCAAAAAACACACGATTCACACATTTTCAAGATGATGGATATCATTCGTTTGTGAACCCAAGGGCGCGAAAGGGAACCGCACGAATGCACGCGCGGTCCCCTTATCAGTCATCGATTCAATTGCCGCTGTCTAGCAATACTCCTTAAGGATTGTCCCAAGCGCAGCAACGCCCTTAACGATGTTCTCCCGCGATGCACCGGAATAGTTCATGCGGCAATGATTGACTTCTTCATTGAGCGGGAAGAACGTGGCACCAGGCACGTAGGCAACCTTCGCCTCTGGCAGCAATCGCTTCCTCATCAATGTTGTTGCGTCGACGTCATCAGGAAAGGTCAGCCACGTGAATAGTCCGCCTTCGGGGTTTGTATAGGTGACACTCTGAGGAAGGTAGGTGCGAATCGCCTCTATCATCGTTTCTTTCTTTGTCTTATAGAGGACACGAATGGATTGAATATGCTCATCCATATTGTATTTTTCCATAAATCTGTCTGCCAGGTACATATTCAATGTACTGTTTTGGGTATCTGCTGCCGTTTTCAACAGACAGAGCTTGTTGGCTATCTCCTTGTCCGCAACCACCCAGCCGAGCCGAAGTCCGGGAGACAGAATCTTGGAAAAACTCCCCAGGTAAATGACGCGTCCCTCTGTATCAAAACTCTTGATAGGAGCAATGGCTTCGCCTTCAAAACGGATCTCTCGATATGGGCTGTCTTCCAGCACCATCACATCATATTTATTCGCCAGCTCTATCAAGCGCATTCGACGCTCTAAACTCATTGTGACGCCCGTGGGATTTTGAAATTCAGGGATTGTGTAAATAAATTTTACTCGGGCATTTGTTCGTAGTATTTCTTCGAGAGCGTCCATGTTCATTCCGTCTTCATCCATGGGAACCGTCTTATACACGGGTTCATAGGGATTGAAAGCAATCAGAGCTCCTACGAACGTCGGACTCTCAGTGACAATGATGTCGCCCTCATCAATCAACATTTTTGCAACTAAGTCGAGCCCTTGCTGTCCACCTTGAATGATAAACAGATTGTCTAACTCACAGGAAATCCCACTTCGGCACATGCGTGAGACAAGCTTTTCTCTAAGTTGTAATAGACCTTCGGGCGTCGAATATTGGAGAGCTTGAGGTCCATTCTGATTCATTACCTCGACAAACACTGAATTCAGTTTGTCAACTGGAAACACTTCGGGGGCCGGATATCCACCGCCGAATGAAATGATATCAGGTTGAGCGCCAAGCGTTAGCAGTTCCCCGACTGCGGACGGTCTCACCTTATCCATGCGATTTGCATATGCCCTTTTCATCTGCCGACCTCCAGCTCAAGATTCATCCATCATAAGGCAAACAAATGATTCTCGTAAACGTTTATCTGCAATGTTTCGTATTTTTGGACATATTGTGACTCATGTCGACCTGACCGTCTAGACACACTCGCAACCCGAAGTGTGCTATTTCATGCTAGAATACCTTCCATCACCGACTGATTGTGACACTAAAGAGCAGGAGTTGGCACTGTGACAATTTACGCAGGAGTGATTGGACTAGGTATTGTCTCAAACCGTATTATTGAGGAGTTTAAGAACCACCCAGAAATTTCGCTGGCAGCAGTCTGCGATGTAGATGAGGAACGTGTCCAAAGCTATGTACGCCAGCACAACGAAGTTGCAGGATTTTTGGATTACCGCAAGCTGCTTGAGTTGAATCATCTTCAGCTCGTGTACGTTGCGACCCCACCCGCCCTGCACGCAGAAATTGTCACGGTCGCGATGCAAGCTGGAAAACACGTCCTGTGCGAGAAACCCTTGGCGAACGACCTCGATGAGGCGGCGAAATTAGTGGAGGTTGCCAAAGCCAGCGGTAAAGTCAACGCACTGCACTTCCCGCTCCAGTACAGCTCTGCCATGCATGAGTTTGAACACTTGGTTCATTCGGGATATCTCGGGGCATTGCGCCGGGTAGAGGTTGTCATGCAGTTCCCACAGTGGCCGCGCCCATGGCAGCAAAATGCGTGGGTGGGCAGAAGGAAGCAAGGTGGCTTCACGCTCGAAGTCGGTGTTCATTTCATCCAATCAATACAGCGTGTTTTCGGGAAGATTACTGATATTGCTGGGACCATGACCTACCCTGAGGATGAGACCGCCTCAGAAATTGCCGTACTTGCGACCGGAAAAATCGCGCATGAGAGCGTTGGCAACGTAGACGTGCTCTTTAACGGGTTCAGTGGAGCTGGTGGGAAAGAGCGAGTAGAGCTGAACGCATACGGCACAGAAGGCACCATTTCGCTTCAGGGGTGGAGAAACCTCTTTGTCGGAAAACTCGGGGAAGAACTGACGCCTGTAGAACCGACACACCAGCCGCGCTCCTTGATGCATCATGTGGTACGGGCCATTCATGGAACGCCGGCGGTCTTGTGCGACTTTCAAGTTGGATATGAAGCACAGCGTGTGCTAGAGGCATTGCGAGGACGCGCCTAGCCACACGAAGAAATGAATCTACCGGGTGGCTCCGGCTTCACGCTGAAGCCACCCTGGGATGCACAATCCAGTGGGTCTAGATGCTCTAGAGGATGCTTTATTTCGGGATAACGTGCGAAAAGCCCTGAGTTTCCGTTGATGTCTTCATATCTTTTTTTCGTTGCCCTGCATATACGGCTGACAGTATTGAAACTAAGAGCGCAATCACAGCGATGATAAGGTACGAGTCGCGAAACGCGGGAACCATTTGACTCACCGCAGCCCGGCTCTGACCGACAACTCCCTGTGCTCTCAGAAGGAGCTGATAAGAAAGTCCGCCAAGTGTCACTCCAAGCCCCATACCGAGGGTCCGTGACATGTTCAACATTCCACCTGTGATGCCGAGTCTGTTTGTAGGTACGCTGCCCATTACTTGGCTGTTATTCGGTGGCGTAAAGACACCCATACCCACCCCAACCAACAGCAGTCCTAGCAGTGTGACAGGCACCGAATACCAAACTGCATTTACGGCGAGCAAGGCGCTTCCCAACGTCGCCGCGAGCATCCCGATGACGAGCGGACGTTTTGGGCCGAACCTATCGGCAAGGGCTCCGGAGATAGGCGTGAATATCGTCATTCCAATCGGAATGGCTGTCAAAAAGATTCCGGAGGTTAAAGCGTCCAGTCTTCGCACATTGTCGAGAAAAAACGGAGCTAGAAACATGACAGCATACATGACCGCAAAGGAAAGGAGACCCGTCAAATTACCGAGCGAAAAAATTTTGCTTCGAAAAAGGGATAAATCGACCATTGGCGACGAAACTCTGCGTTCATTGACGTAAAATGCTATCGCTCCAACCACCATGACGATGAAGCTTGTCAGGACGACGGGAGACGTCCAATTGGCCTGGGTGCCCGAATTCAAGATGTACACGAGCGCAACCAGAGTCGGGGCCAAAAATATAGCTCCCAGAAAGTCAAACTTCTCCCGGTGAGCTTTCTTGACGTCTTCGGGAAGCAGTAAAATTCCTAATATCGTGCCGACGATGCCAACCGGGACATTGACGTAGAAAATCCACCGCCAACCAACAAGTGTGATTAATGCTCCACCAATTAAGGGCCCGAGACTGAGGCCAACACCTTGGGCGCTCGCCTGAATCCCGATTGCTTTCCCTCGCGCATGAGACGGGGTCGCAGCCGTAATGATAGAGACGCTATTTGCCTGCAGCATGGCCGCGCCCACTGCTTGCAGGATACGAGAGAGAAACATAAAGACAAGTGACGGTGCAAATCCACACAGAAATGATCCGATAATAAATACCGAAAACCCCATTGTGTACATCCATCGACGTCCAAACATATCCGATAGACGACTAAACGGTACAATCAATGCGGCAAGCGTCAGAATGTACGCGAGACTGACCCATTCAATAATGACCATATGGGTATGGTAATCGCGCTTCATAATCGGCAACGCAATATTTATAATGCTCGCATCGAGCGCCGCCATAAAGGCACCCACACATACCGTTCCGACCACAAACCAGTGATATCCTTGACGCTCCCGCACACTCTTGAGGGGCAATGCGCCAAACAGTCCTCGTTGTAGCTGGCTCAACACTTATTCCCCCTCGTTATCTCTCTTCGCGATGAAGATTGACCTGGTATTCGTACTCACTGGCGGGATATCGGACCTCAGAGAACTCCACTGGTGTACCCGTGATATCTTGGGTCACGCGCCTTATAACCAAGACAGCATCCCCTTTAGCTAGGCCCAAAACCTGCAAATCCTCATCACTGGCCAATTCAGCGGTCACGGTTTGCCTCGCGAGACCAATCTTGACGCCATGCCGTTCCAGGAATCCATATATGTGGTCGAAGAGGTCTGGTCTCTTCGCTAATTCCTCGGACGAAAGTTCGGTTGGCGGTAGGAGATAAGACGACTCGTGAAACACACAGGCGTCGGTTGAATGAGCCGTGCGGGAAACGTGAATCACGGGTTCCGTCAGGATGCCAAGTCGTTTTGCAACTGTTCCGGGACACGCCGTCAGTTCTATCGAGAGTACGTTCACTCGCACATCTGTGCGATGCATCCTTAACTCTTCAGCAAATCCATAGAGTGGAGAGGTTGCCATAGTGGTACTGCGCGTCGCAACAAAGGTTCCTTTCCCTTGTTGTCGAACCAGGTATCCCGACGACACTAAATCTCCAACCGCCTGTCGCACCGTTGTCCGACTGACATGAAACTCGTCTGCCAGTTCCGATTCAGAAGGAATCAACTCTCCAGCTGACCATTTCCCTTCCTCAATTCGGCTCAGGAGTGTGCTTTTCAGATGGTGATACAACGGAACGCTGGTCCTCATAAAGCCACCTCAAAGTCATCATGACATCACTACAAGTTCCTCAATCACAGTATACGCTATGTCATCACAAAATAACATCTTTATTTTGCCCAAGATGAAATTACGGGCGTGCATCTTCTTGCTATCATGTGGTCTTCAAGCGTGTGGTCTTCAAGCGTCCGTCATTAGCAGTCTTTGAACAGTATCAAAAAGCTCAATTTGAATATCGAGTCGTTCGTGACCGTTCCATCCGCGATGCTAAGGTCGGTCTTGAAATATGTCGATTTTGGTCGTCACAATTCCACCCGGTCATTCGTCTCTTTGGGTGACTAGGTCAATTCGATAATGAGGGGGGACCAACTTTGCGCACATCGACACGTCTCACACTGTTGCCAATCATCTCGCTCGTGAGTCTCTTGTCCGGCTGTGCTACCTTTCCGATTGCACAGCCTCCCCATCAGGCTGCACCATCTTTACCGAATCATTCTGCTCAACCCAGTAATTCTACAGGGCAAGGGAATTTGGGTGCCCTAACGCAGGCGATTGACATCACGCGCATTACCCAGACGAATTCTGAGGTGTCTTTCGTGTTTAACCAACCGATTCAAGACGTCCATATACTGTCTGGAGATGCAGCCCTGCTCGTGAACCAGGAAGCCAATTCCATCACCTTCAAGCGCAGCCCGTCGGCAAATGTTGTCATCACTGCCCTTGTAAGCACCCGCAGCAGTGTGAAAAGGGTCGTCACGCTCCACGTACCGCAGGCCTCCGGGCAGATTGCGCCAGCGACAAACCAATCCACCAATTCAACGGCAGACTCATTGTCTTCGAGCAATTCCACGCAGACGCTGAGCACGTCATCCTCGCAAAGTCAGTCGTCGAATACAATCAATCAGGCATCAAATACCAGTACCGGTGGAAACAACACGTCGTCCGGAGTAAGCACATCTGTAGCATCATCGAACGCAGCAAACGGGACCACACAGTCAAACTCTAGTCACACTACCAAACCCGTGATTCCGGTTCATGCTGGTAAGTCGGCAAAACTTATCTACTTTGGCCCGTCGACAGGGCGTCGAATTTATATCACGGTGGACGATGGATGGCAGCCAAGTCAGCGTGTTCTAAGCCTCATGCAGCAGCAACACGTGCCAATTACTGCCTTTCTGATTCAACAGGCTGCCGCAGAAAATCTAAGTTATTGGAAGGCATTCGTGACAGCTGGTGGCGTGATTCAAGACCACACAGTCAGTCATCCATGGCTCACCAACGTGTCCTACAAAACAGACCTTAGCCAGTGGCAAGGCCCTCTGCAAACGTTCCCAAAGTGGTTTGGGCAAACACCGACACTCGGACGCCCGCCATACGGTGCAGTGGATAAGAACGTACTGGTGTCAGCCCACGATTCCGGTCTGCAAGCCGTGGTTATGTGGAGTGCTGAATTTAACCCGAACAAACCGTCTGCTGGACTGGAGACCTGGAACGGGAAACCACTTGGCCCTGGAGATATCGTTCTGCTGCATTGGCAACCCGGACTCTACAATCAAATTCAACAGGTTCTTGCAATTTGCAAGCAGCAAAACCTAGTCCCTGCACCGCTTGTCCTGAACCCGTCGTAATCTGACGCACAAATCTCCGCGATGGCGAGATTCAGTGTGTAAGATTCACACAAATCTCCATGTCTTCTCGATGACTTTTCAACTCCTCTTCGACATTGCCATGGTATCCTGCATTTCAGGACAAACCATCAATGAGAGGCGGAGCGAGGAACAGTGCTGAATGAACGAAACAGCTATATCCACCATGATTCCTATACTCGGAGACAATTCACGATTTTACGCAACGAACGACTGACATCTATCGCAGGCGCGGTGCTTTTTGTCTTAATCCTCGTCGAACTTGTCATAACGGCCAACCTCCACAGCTTACTCTCTGTACATATATTTGTCGGCGTGCTTTTGGCGGGGCCACTGGTCGTAAAAATGGCCAGTACTGGGTACAAGTTTGTGCGCTACTATACGGGTTCCCCCGTGTTTCAAGAGAAGGGTCGCCCGCACTGGCTGCTTCGGCTTGCAGCTCCATTCCTCGTCCTCCTTACAGTGCTCGTGTTTGTCAGTGGGTTTGCACTCGCATTTGTAGGGCCAGCGCACATGGGCATCTTCTTTGATGTCCATGCGGCAAGTGTCGCTTTGTGGATTCCGGTTGTCACCGTTCATGTCTATGCGCATATCCGCAATGTACCGCGCCGCGTAGCCAGTGATTTGACAAATCGAAAGGGCTACCATGTCCCTGGCCGTAACGGGCGTGTTGGCCTGAACATTGCGGCCTTAGTTGTTGGCCTCATCGCGGCAATTGTGATGATGCCAGTATCAGCCTCATGGAATCATTGGACCATTCGCGGCGGTTTGCCTAGCCCCTTGGTGGCCGGTATCACGTTAGCGGTGTTTGCAGTCTTCATCGCGAGGCCCCTATTTCGAGTAAAGAAAAGGTGAACAAAGTCCTTCTTTTGCAGCACACGTCTGGTGAAATCGCGTTGCGCTCACTCTTCTGAAATCCGCACCCAATCACGCAGTTTCGAAATCCTGGCGCAGCAATTCGCCCGGCACAAATATAGTTACACAATTATGGTAAGTAGTAGACAAATAATTATAAAACAATAAATATAATATGCATGTGGTTGGTGCATTGAATGCGGTGTGCGAACTACGAGTGCATCTGCTGATGGGTTTGTCTGGATGCGTTTGCACATGGACACAAGCACAAAGATGGGACACCTGAGAAGAGCCCCCTTTGTGCCTTTTTGTGTTCCAGGCGCTTGAACAAACCCGGCCAGGCAACATTTGCATTCGCATTCGCGACGTACAAGTCTCAATGAAGGGAGCAGAGACTCGCAAAGAAGGCAATATCAACAGTTCCGAAGGCATTGAATGACGAAGCTGTAGTAAACCGTTAGAAACAAATGATGAGGTTAAGGTGGAGGAGGAAAAACCATGTCAGTTCCGATTTCACAATTCTGGCCAGTTGCAATTGGGTTCTTATCACTATCCATTAACTACTTTGTTCAGGGCGGCACCACTCTAGCAACGGGCCCAAACTGGAACCAGGATAAGGCAAAGTTTGACCGCACTGTAGGTTTGTGGGGAATGTTTCTCGGAGGGTTTGGGCAGTTGATAACCGGTATCTATCTGATGGTGGGTCTCTCCTGGTTCCCCGTTTACAGAAATGCCCCGCCGCTCTACATGGCAGCAGTGGCCTTCACCGTTTACGGCATCCATTGGATTGTTCTTGGTCTTCGTCGCTATACAGGCAGTGACCACGGCCCAGAAGCCTGGATGGCCATTCCGTTACTCGGCCTCAGTGTGCTTGGCGTGATTTCTTTCGGAAATGCGGGCGATGTTCCAGCGATGATTTTGTTTATTGGACTGACCCTCATCTACATTTGTGAAATTCCAGCGCGGTTTCGAAACAGCAAAATGTGGGAAAAATCAACAGGCGCTTTTCAGTTGCTCACCGGTATTTGGCTGCTCTACTTAACTTACGGCGTCACGTTAAACTTGGCCAACGGGATGCATTGGTGGGTATAGGCCAAAACCAATCACGCAGTGACAAAATGACACGGCGACGGCATGAAAACACGCGACAGGTCGTCCCTGTCGCGTTGCCGTTCTCACTTGATTCCGCTTGTGGAAATGCCTTGTACAAACTGTCGCTGGAAAATGAAAAAGATGATAATCATCGGAATCGTCAGCAGAAGTACGCCAGCTAAAACCTGATTCCAGTACGCGTTGTACTGTCCGTATAAATTGTTCAGACCAACGGGCAGCGTGTACATGTTCTGGCTGCTCTCCAAAAGCGACGTCCACAAAAATGAATTCCAGTTGCCCTGAAATGTAAAGATGGTCTGTGTTGCAATGAGCGGGCGGGACAGCGGCAGAAAGATTTTGAAGAAGATGCCCCAAGGTCCCAGCCCATCAACTTTTGCCGCCTCTTCAAGCTCATTTGGCATACCAAGGAAAAACTGACGAGTCAAGAAAATCATAAACGGACTCATCAAGAACGGGATGGTCAATCCTTGATACGTATTAATCCATCCCAGATGCGCAAGCAGAATATACATGGGTACCAGCACTACTTGACCCGGAATCATCATGACGGCCAAAAACACCATAAACAGTGGTCCTTTTGCCGGAAATCGAAAACGAGCAAAGGCGTAGCCAGCGAGCGTATTCACAATCAGGTTTCCGATGGTCACAATCACTGCAACAATGACACTGTTTAACAGCCACTGCATGAAGGAAACTTGCGGCGACGTCAAAAGGTACTTGTAGCTCTGCAGTGTCAGCTTACTAAGCGGAACCCAGGTGTCATATACACCAGCAGTTGGTTTGAAGGAGGTGTAGATTGACCACACAAAAGGCACCAGCGAAACCAGCGAATACAGGATGGCAACCACATAAAATGCAGGTGAGACTCTCCTTTGCATGCTTACACCCCCGCCTCGTCGTTGCGTTCAAAAAAGAATTTTTGAATGAACGTGAGTAGCAAAATAATGACAAACAAGACAAAGCCAATCGCCGAGGCATAACCCATATTCTGCGACATTGCTTGATTAAACAGGTCGAGTACAACAGACAAAGTGGAGTTAAGCGGCCCACCGGTGCCTTGTGAAATGACGTCCATTTGGTCAAACACCTGAAATGTCCCAATCAGTGATAAAACCACATTAAGGAAGGTCGTTCGCTTGAGCAGCGGTAATGTAATATATCTCAACAAGCGCCAGCCAGTGGCACCGTCCAAGGCTGCCGCTTCGTAAACTTCTGCGGGAAGGTCCTGTAAACCGGCCAGGTAAATAATCATGTACTGGCCTACACTGGACCAAATGGCAATGGCCATAATCGAGGGAAGCGCGAATGTCGGGCTGTTGAAATAGTTCGGTCCATGAATGCCAAATAGTTTCAAGAAGTTGTTTACCAACCCCTGGGGCTCGAAAATAAACATAAACATTAAACTGGTGGCCACCGTGGAAGTGACGGTTGGTAAGTAGTAAACAATCCGGAAAAACGTTCTTCCCTTGAGATTGTTGACGATAAGCGCTAAGAACAGGGCAATCGCCGTCTGTACTGGTACAACCACAATTGCGTACAGGGTTGTATTCCATAAGGCTCGCAGGAAAAGCGGATCGGCAAACAAATGGATGTAGTTCCGAACTCCAATAAACTGTTTGTTTTGCGGATCAAGGAATGAAAAATGAAAGAAACTGATGTACAAGGCGTAAAAAATCGGTCCGATAAGGAAAACACACAGGGATACAATTGCCGGAAGCAAAAACAAATAACCGGCCATCGCCTGATCGAACCTGTTTCTTGTTTGAGGTCTTTGTCGTTTCATTTTCTTCCGCCTTTCCTGCAAGAGAGACTGCCCCCTTTCGGGGGCACCCTGCCTTGAATGACGATTACTGTTGATTCTGGGACTGGAACGTGCTCTGCGCTTGGCTCAGCACTGCGGAAGGCGACAAATTCTTTAACACGCCAGCTTGAGTTGCTGCATTGATGGCATTCACAAAATTGTTGCCAGACGGGCCAAACTGGTATGCCGTACCGTTTTTCACACCGTCAACAAACGCCTGGTAGGACGGATTGGACTTTAGGAACACGGATTGATCTGGAACATAAGACGGAATCGCAAGACCTGACTTCGCGGTCATTTGCTCCGCTTGATTGCCTGTTAAGAAGAACAACAGTTTTGCAGCCGCTGCTGGATTCTTCGAACTTGCTGCCATCTCGTAAGCAACCGTGTACACCATGTTGCTCGCCTTTCCGTTTTGAGTTGGGAAGTCAGTGATGGTGTACTTCATGTTTGGTGCCGTTTGCTGCATCGATGGAATTAACCACGCACCTTCAGCAACCATTGCTACCTTACCCTGTGCAAATGGTACCCCAGCCCAAGTGCCGCCGAGGTTACTCGGATTGACGAGATATCCTTCGCGTTCGTTCTTCAGGAAGAAGTTTAGGCCTGCATCGTTCGCAGAGTTCGTGAAGGTGACCTTGTTACTGGCTGCGTCGTAGTAACTACCGCCGAAGTTCAAGACAAACGGATAGTAGCGCGCGACGTCTATCGGAAACGCAAGTGGCGCAATGCCTTTTGCCTTCAGTTTGGCGGCGTCCGTTTCAAACTCTGACCATGTCTTTGGCGGTGTCTGAATGCCTGCCTTGTTGAGCAGTGTCATGTTCGACTCGAGCGCCAGGCTGTTCTCATCCTTCGGAATTCCGTACTGCTTTCCTTGCCACTGGAACGCCTTCATCAAGGAAGTTTCGTAAGCACTCGTCTGGAAGTTGTCCTGTTTCATATAATTGTCGAGCGGGGCAATCGCTCCGGAAGATTCAAGTTGTTGGGCAATCGATGAATCGACATAGAAAATATCCGGTGCAGTGTGTGCTGCCAGTTCAGCTTGCAAGTCTTGGAGTTCATTGCCGGAAAACGGCTTTACGGTCACGTGAATGTTCGGGTATTGCTTCTCAAACGCTTTGACTTGATTGTTCACCAAAGTGGTTTCCGCAGGTCCGGAGGAAGCAATGCCGACTGTCAGATTCACCGGGTTCGAAGCTGTCCCTAGGTTTTGCGCTGACGCGTTGGTGCTGGAATTACTTGTGCTCTGAGAGCCACAACCAGCCAGGAGACCGACCCCCATGACCGCTGTCGCTGCTACGCTGGACCATTTTTGCCACTTTCTCATTTTAAATGACCTCCCCAGAAATAAAGTACTTGCAGAGCATGAGTGAGTCAGGTGTTTATCCATCAAGCGAAGTGGTTTATAGCGATACCCTATCCACCTCCTTGAATGTCTCTCTGAGCTGGAGCCCCGTCGTATTTTCCGTGATGATGACATCCGTCTGGCCCTTTGCTCCTCGTGACAACTCGAGCGAAAGAATGCCCTTACCAATTGGAATCCCCACTACGGATAATCGAGTCAAATGACTCGGCAGTTCCGGCCCAATGTACACCTGCTCGTTTGGCACATCTGGTTGCAGATTCAAGATGGCCTGCAAGACCAGCATCGGGGTGGCTGCGGCCCACGCCTGCGGCGAACAGGACACAGGATACGGTACGGGCGCTGGTACGGCATCTGCACTCAGACCCCCGTATAACTCAGGCAACCGCCAGAGTGCAAAACCTTCACTAGCTCTGAGAAGTCCCTCTGTCACACGCCCCACGGCATCGTGGCGCCCGTACAGAGCCATGCCCGCAATGATGATGGAGTTATCGTGCGGCCAGATGGATCCGTTGTGGTACGAAATGGGATTGTAGCGAACTTCTTTGGTTGATAACGTGCGAATCCCAAAGCCACTATCCATGTCATCTTCAAGCAATCTATCAATCAGCCGGTTTGCCAGGTCATGCGGAAGGATTTGGCTCCACAGCACCTGTCCCATGTTTGACGACGCAGGTGTCACGCGTTCCTTATTTCCGTCTAGCGCGAGTGCTAACGTATTTTCTGCATCTATCCAGAACTTATCGATAAAGAGCTGTTGCAGCTTCTCTGCTTTCTGTTTGACCGCATTCGCCAAATCATCATGTCCAAGTACACGGTAAACTTCTGCCCATTTGGCGTAAGCCCGGTACACGTATCCTTGGACCTCACACAGGGCGATGCTGCCTTCTGCAAACCTTCCATCCTTGTGCATTACGGAGTCTCCAGAGTCCTTCCACCCTTGGTTGGAAATTCCGCCTTCAGCCTCACGCCTGTATTCAACGAATCCATCCCCGTCGCGGTCTCCGTAATTCTCCAGCCAATGAAAGGCGCGCTCAACGTGGCCCTCGAGACTGCGAATAAACTCCAGGTCACCCGTCCACGCCAGGTAGTCTGCTGCCAGGTTTAAGAACAACGGCGTAGCATCAATGGTTCCGTAATATGGACCAAACGGTTTCAGGCCAATTCTCGTCAATTCCCCCGGTCGAAGTTCATGCATGATTTTCCCAGGCTGTTCATCTCGTGAAGGATTGACTTCGGTTCCCTGGAATGCAGCCATTGTGGCGAGGGTCCCCCGGGCCATTTCCTGATTGACAGACAGAGATTGCAGCGCCGTAATGAGGCTGTCTCGTCCAAACGGAACCGAGTACCACGGGACGCCCGCAACCGGAAATGTCCCGTGTCCAATGTCCGTTGCCAGCATCCGAAGGTCCCTTAGCCCGCGCTGATACCAACGTTCGAAGACCTCTTCTCCCGTGACGCGAGGGGCCCTATTGAACCACTCCTGGTATGAGGCTTCAATCCGCTTCTTTTGAAGATGAACTCCTCCCAAAACGTTTTGGTTTTTGCCGTCGAGAGAAGTCTTGGTGATAGGTGCATCCAAAACTGCCATGTCAGCTTTCAATTCCTGTCCATCAGTCTCCAGCGCGATTGTCGGCGTGACCGTCACGACCCATCTCCGCACGCTTTGGGCAGGGATTTGCAGGGTGAAAGTCAACTCGCCACGTCCATCCTCGACGGCAGACTGTACATGGACCTCCTCGTCTGCATCGAGCGTCACAAGCGTGCGACACAAAAGTCCATCTACCGCTCGATAAGAGAATACTAAACCCTTTTTTTCCGCCGATGCGTCAATCTGCCGAGCAATGGTTTGTTCTGCGTATCCCCGGACATCAAACATGTCCGCATAGTCCGCTGCAGCAGTGTACTTAAAATGGAAGATTAATGACTCATCGCTAAAATTCTCGAATGAGCACTCCTCGTAAAAATGCTCACCGCTTACAAACTGCTGACGTTTGACAAGCACCGACTGGTCTTGCACTAAGCCGCCGCCATCTCCGGTCATCGCGGTGTTCGAATACCAAAACGCAGCCTCAAAGTTCTGTGCGCTATCCGATCCGATACGACGAAGGTACCCAGGCAACACTTGCCATCTCCACTCCGACAGGACCCGAGTATCGTGCAAGAACAGTCCATAGCCATCGCTGTTTTTGTCTGCTTCAGGCAACTGTCCATCCACATCTGAGAGATAAAACAGGTCATTCTCTTTGATCACGTGAAACTCCATGCTGTCGTCCCTCCACATGCCAGTTCATGATGTCCTCAAAACGTTTCCGGTGAAAATGAGATGGTCGCCTGACTCCAATGCAAGCCCACCAAACGACATGTCCAGCGTCTACAAAGTTTCCAGGTCTACGAAATCCCCAAAATTTGCTCAATCTCCAACTCTACCCAAGCACTCTGTCGAAGCACTCTGTCGAAGCAAATCCTGCAAGGTTCATCTAGCCCATACATTTTTTGTAGGCGCATACATTCCAAGTGAAGAATTATCAAGATGTCTCGCGCACAATCAATTCCGGCGACAACATTCTTCCCTCCGGCAATCGGTTCTCGTCAAGCATTCCGAGAAGAAGTTCGACAGCAGTCGTCCCCATTTCGTATCTCGGTTGCCCGATTGTAGACATCGTCGGAGTTACGAACTGTGTTAAATCAATGTTATCAAACCCGATAATAGCCACATCCTGCGGAACCTGAATGCCCTGTGTACGACAATGTTGCAAAGCACCAATTGCCATTAAATCTGACGCGAAGAATATGGCCGTCATGTCCTTGTGCCGCGATTTCAACTCCTGTAATCCGTGCATGCCGCCTTGCAAAGTGAAATCCGCATCATAAATCCAGTCTTCCGTGAAAGGAATACCGTGGATGCGACAAGCTTCTTCGTAGCCCCTGCGGCGCTCTTGGCTGACCGCAGCTTGCTGATGACCATTAACAAACCCAATCTTGCGATGACCTCTCTCCATTAAATGGCGAACTGCAAACCTCGCTCCGTTTACATTGTCGGTCATCACGTATGCACAGTGTTTACTGATAAGCGGCAAGTCAATCACGACGCTTGGCAACGGAGCTTCAACCACTTCATGTACATACGGGTCATCGAGTCGTATTCCCATCACAATGACGCCTTCAAAGCGTCGTTCTGTACACAAATCCAGGTATGAAACCAACCTCTGCTCAGCGGTCGTCGTGCTAACCAACATCAAGTCATAGCCTACGGCTGAAAGGCGTTCATGGATGCCAGCCAGAACATCAAACATAAAATACTGACCGCCTGGCTCACGGTTGAAGTCTGAAATCAACAGTCCAATCGTGCGTGTGCGTCTCATTACTAGGCTTCTCGCGACTTGGCTGGGATGATAATTCAAACGCTCCGCCACTTCCAAAACCTTGCGTTTTGTGTCGAGATTCACGTCTGCATACCCGTTTAGAGCACGTGAAACCGTTGTGATTGAAACCCCAGCAGCCTTGGCTACATCCCGTATTGTGACTGTCATTTCATCCCCAACCTACTTCTGTCTCGGCTATAAGTCTGTTGTTTCGACCACAATTCTATGCCTTGTTTTATGGACTTATGTTATCCGGAAACGTTTTCGGTGTCAATGTGCGCTGTAGACCCATGCTTTCAATGTGTGCTGTTAAGCAATGCTTTGAATGTGTGCTGTTGATCCATGCTTTCAATATGTGCTGTTGATGTATGCTTGCTACAGCAACGGCCCCTTCACATCGAAAGGGCCGTTTTATGCACGCTCCCGTTTACAGAGCCGATTTCCCGGACAGGTATTGATTCGCCTGACCATCGAGCTTTGCCAGAGCGGCGGCTACGCTTTGCTTGCCTGTAACAGCGTTGAAAAATGCTGCATCAAGAGCACTTTGAACTTCTGAATAAGCATCTGCGTTAGGCCGGGCGACCGTGTGCGAGCTCTTGAGAACCTGAATGGATACAGCCTCTGCTTGGTTTGTCTTTAACCAACCGGTCGGAATGGCCTTTGCACCGTTTGGAGTCGTCGGCGCAAAACCACTGTGCATGGACCAATACGCTTGTTGTTTCGGCTCATTAAACCAATGGACAAAGGTCCAGGCGGCCTGCTGATCTGCCTGGGTCACGCCGTTAAAAAGTACAAAACCGACTCCCTGAACGATACCTCCGCTGTGTCCAGAGATACCTGCTGGGAATGCAAACGCACCCATTTGGAACTTGCCACCGGTTGCTGCAAGAATCTTTTGGTAACCAGCAGACGTCCCGTCTACAATGGCCATCTTTTCTGCCGCAAAATCGGCGCGCATGGTGTTACCATGCCCGAACACCATGTCTTTTTGATGAAACAGGTTTCTGAAGTACGTAAAAGTGGCCTGACCCGCTGTATTGTTAAACTGAACCTTCGTTTGACGAGTATTCGCAAAGAGTTGCCCTCCATTGGAAATAAACGCCGAAAGAATGTGTGCAGAAGAATCTTTAAAGCCCAGTGGAATAACCCCAACGGACTTCAATTTTTGTAAATCAGACGCGAGTTCGGTCCATGTGGCAGGGACCGACGTAATTCCTGCCTTTGCAAACAGGCCTTTGTTGTAGTAGAACTCCTCCACTTTCACGTCTGCGGGATAACGATAGACCTTACCGCCCCACGTCGTGTTTTTCTCGACGCCCGGCCAAAACGTCTGCGGATTGGTGGAGGCCAGGGAATGTAGGTCGAGCAGCGCATTTGCACTGACGTATTTACCGATATAGTGGCTGATTTCCGCCAACACCGGTGGCTGGCCAGCAGTGACCGCAGCAAGTGCTTTCGTTGAAGCATGCGTGATGTTTAGATTCACTTTGACATGCGCGTGAGCGGCGTTAAACTGATTTACCAGTGCCCGCTCCGTCTTGGCGACGGGACCGCTCGAATGTGACTCCCATAACTGAATCGTCACGGGAGTACTCGATGCCACAGCATGAGAACCCGACGTCGTGTTCGAACGCGTCTCGTTTGCCGGATTGCCCACAGACGCGGTGCCAGCGGTAGAGTTGGAATTTGCAGTTCCACACCCTGCCATGACTATCGTTGCTGCACTTAGTAACCCCGTTATCACAAGCTTGTTATTCACTCTCCACACTCCCTGGTCTGTTGGATTTGTCTATGGTCAACCTTTAATGCCCGCGTCTCGACCCGCCACGCCTGCAACAATGTGACGTTGGGCAATAAAGAACACAACTGCAATCGGCAACAGAGCAATCATCACAGCTGCGGTCATCTTCGGGATATTTCCTTGGTAATAGGTCATGTAATGGGCTAATACGACTTCGAGGGGTTGAATACTGCGGCTATTGGTCATAATCAGAGGCCATTGAAACATGTTCCAGGCCCCAATAAAAGTAAGCAGTGCAGTCGTAATCACGGCGGGTTTTGCGAGCGGAATGGCAACCCGTCGGAGGTAGAACAGATGATTTCCCCCTTCGATTGTGACGGCTTCCCAGTAGGCTTTAGGTAACGTTTTGAAGAACTGCCGAAACATAAAGACACCAAAGGCACTCGCAGCAAACGGAACAATTTCGACGGCATAAGTATTGAGCAGATGTAACTTCGACATCACAACGTACTGAGGAATGAGAATCGCTTGACCGGGAATCATCATGGTTCCGAGAATGAACAACAATATGAGATTTTGACCGCGAAATCTCATATCCGCAAGGGCGTAGCCACCCAGAGCAGAGGTCATCAACACGAGGACGACCGTGACCACTGAAATCATCACCGTATTAAAAATGTACATACCCCAGTTCGCTTGCTGAAGCACACTCAGTAAGGGCCTAAAATCAAGTTGCGGAATCAATACAGGGGGCATTTTGTATACATCCTGTGGACTGTTCAGTGCCGTGACTACGACCCAGTAGAGCGGAAATCCAAACAAGATGCCGATACCTGCCTGAAATAACCACGAAAGGACAACACCACGACGTCGGCTCACAACGCCCACCCCCTTCAGTTAGCGATAGAATACAAGTCTGTTACTCACCCATTTTTGAAAAACGGTCAAAATCAAAATCACGAAGAACAAGATGACACTCATCGCTGCTGCTAGACCATAGTGGTAAAACTGAAACCCAGTTTGATAAATGAGCAGCGCATCGGTCGTCGTGGCATAAGCTGGACCTCCCCCGCCTCCGCGCGGGCCGCCAGTCATGGTGTAAATCTGTGAAAATGCCTGCAGTGCGTTCATGGTAGCGAACAAGACAACCAGAAAAGTGGTTGGCGAGATAAGCGGCCAGATGATTTTGCGGAAAATTGTGCCGTTTCCTGCGCCGTCTACCATGGCGGACTCAATCGGATCGCGCGAGATGTTGGCGAGACCCGCGAGAAACAAAATGACGTATAGTCCGAGCGAGTGCCATGTGCTGTAAACCATCACAGATGGCAGCGCCCAGGTAGTGCTCAGAAGCCAGTTGAGTGGGCGAATGTGAAACCATGACAGGATAAAGTTTGCTAAACCAAACCTAGGGTTGAATACCCATACCCAGACGATAGAGGTTGCAACGATGGGCGTCACGTGTGGCAAAAACACCAGTGAACGGAAAAAACCACGCCACTTCGAACGGGCTGCCTCACGGAAGAGCATCGCCAACGCGAGGCTTAAAAAGGTTTGTGCTGGCACCATTAAGAACGAAAAGTACGCAGTGGTGAGTAATGACCTCCAGAACAACGGTTGCCGGAACAGCAGCTTAAAGTGGCCAAATCCGACAAACTGCGAGCGTGTAAACGTAATGTTCCAATGAAAAGCAGCCATCACAAACAGCAGTACCATCGGCAAATAAGTAAAAATGCCGAAAACCGCCACAGTCGGGCTTAGGAATAACCATCCAATCGCTGCCTCCTGAAACCGCCTGTGCCCTCTGCGCTTTACCGTTTCGACGTACGACTGACTCAATGGTCTGCTGCGGATAGGAATCTCTCGTTGAACAGACACTCTATTCCTCCTCATCGCATGCCCATAACGGGTTATCGAATGGGTCATTTGTCTGGTCCCACAGTTTCGGAGTTTACTTGACCAACGTAAAAAGGCCGTGAAGATGACCTCCACGGCTCGTTAAGTTTTTTTGAATGAAACCTCAATTTTGCAGGTTCACATCGTGGCTTGGTAGTCGAATCTGAAAACAGGTCCCCTCACCCAACCTGCTACGTACCGTTACATCCCCACCGTGCGCATTCACAACTTCCTTGACAATGGCCAGGCCGAGTCCTGCCCCTCCTGTTTCACGATTGCGAGAAGATTCGACGCGGTAAAGACGTTCAAAAACAAACGGCAAGTGCTCGGGGCCAATTCCCACACCCTCGTCCTGCACCGCGAGTACAACCTGTTGAATTGTAAATTTCACATTCACATCGATGTTTTTCCCCGGCGGTGTATACCGCAGAGCGTTGGAGATGAGGTTGACGACAACTTGAGACATCCTGTTCTTATCTACCCAAATGGAGAGAGGGTCTGCTGGCAGAGACAGTTTGAGGCAGACTGAACGCTGATTTGCTTCCGCTGCAAACAGGTTCATCAGTTTTGGCAGCCATTCCTGAACTATAACCCAACTACAGTCCAATTTGTGAACACCTGCTTCGACATCGTTCAGTTGTTCAAGTTCGTCAACAATGGTTTGTATTCGTTCCAGTTCTTCTTGCAACAGCAGCGCGGTTTGTCCATCCCAATAAAACAGCCCGAGGTGAATGGCTTCCAAGCGATTGGAGATGACATTTAGAGGTGTCCGCAGTTCGTGATGAATATCCGCTAATACCTTTTTGCGGATTTCTCCTGCTTCTTGAAGCCTGTGTCGTGTCACGGAAAAAGCCTGCACCACCTGTTGAATTTCCTCATCGGCAGTCTTAGGCAATCGGGCATCAAAATCGCCAGCGGTCATCGCCGCCGCCGACACAGCTAGCTGCTGCAACGGTTTCAAAAAGCTGCGAATGGAAATGGTGATAAACACAAATGCCAAGAATGAGATAACGGCAAGCACAACGAACTGCGCCTCGTCAAAGTTCCTTGTGATGCGTTGCTTTAGCCGTTCGACCTGTGAAGGGACATATCCCTGCATCCGCAGGACACCGATTTGTCGGCCGTGGAATAGAATCGGTGCGGTTTTCCAGTGAGGGGTTGGGATTGCGTCAGTCTTTGTGCGAATCACAACTTGGGTGTTGGTCAAGATAACTGCGCTGATTTGGCCAAGCCGGTGCCCATCAATCTGAAGTGCCGATTCATCCGCAAGGTGTTTCTGAACTCGACTCCACGAACCAAATTCATCATAGAGAACACCTATCAATTGTGCCCAATCGGCAGCCTGGTCGGCCTGATTGTGCTTTGCGTAGGTGAACAGCGACCGCTGTAGACTCATGTGCGCAGCAACCAAGTCTAGTCCAGCCATGGCGAACATCACAAAGCTGACCAATGTCATGACGCGTCGACGCAAGGAGTGTTTTGGCCAGAGTTGGAGGGGTTTCATGACCGTCTGGATTTGAGGCTGACTGCGCAGTCCAGTTTGTACCCAATTCCGTAAACAGTTTTTATCATCGATGATTTTGTCGATGCTCGCAGCTTGATTCTGAGGTTACTTAAGTGGACCGTGATGGTGTGAAGGTCACCGATGGCTTCCGACCCATAAAGCTGACGCGCAATTTCCTCTTTTGTCAGCACTTGTCCGGCGCGTTCTGCAAGCAGATAGAGGATTCGAAATTGGCTCAATGTCAACTCCAGGTCAACGTCATTAAACCGAGCCACGAGATCGTCCTTATTCAAGGTGAGCACGCCATCACCCACACGAGTCTTGAGTTCGATTACGACCGGTTGAGCGAAGGCAGCACCCATTGAGTCGTTGGTCTTGAGAAGCATGCGGATTCTCGCACCGAGTTCACGAAGGCTAAAAGGTTTGCTGAGATAGTCATCCGCCCCAGCATCGAGACCCATTACCTTGTCCCCAACACTCGCTCGTGCACTCAACATGATGACTTTAATTTTTCCTAATGATTTCGCCACTTGGCATACTTCAATTCCTGAAAGGCCGGGTAACAACCAGTCCAACACAACCACATCAACCATATTTTGAAGTAAGTAGCTAATCCCCATTTGTCCGTCATACGCTTTCAGACATTCAAACCCTTGTTCTTCCAAATACAAAGCAATCGTGTCGGCTGTATGTCGTTCATCTTCCACAATTAATATTCTTGGCATTGGCGAAATGGTCCCCCTGTTCCTCAGGTGGATTCAGCTTAGGAAAAGAATAACAATGATTTGTTTAGGTCTGGTCTAGCTAATGTTAAGAATTTGCAAACAAATCGAATCCATCGACATAAAAACACTTCTGTCTGCGCGAGCATATCAATTCATGCAATTTAGAAATACTTTAAACAACTTTAACAATCACCTAACAAACGTGAAACCTGACTCCTGCATAATGAAACTAGGGTGCGACTCCAGGGCTGAAGGAAGGACACACGTCCATTCCGGCGTTCCTGTGCGTTGTACACCACCATGACAAACCCGGTGAAATTGGGAGGAAGCATGAAGGATAATCACCTAACGTGGCATCATACAGCGGTGGACAAACAGGTGCGACGCGTTGCCAACGGACATGGCAGTTTTGTCATTTGGCTCACCGGCCTGTCGGGGTCCGGAAAATCGACAATAGGCTCTCAACTCGAAAAACATCTCTTTGATTCGGGCATTCACACCTATCTTCTCGACGGCGACAACCTGCGCATGGGCATGAACTCTGACTTGGGATTTTCCGAACAGCACCGACAAGAGAACATTCGTAGAGCTGGAGAACTCGCGAAAGTGTTAGTCGAGGCCGGCGTTGTTGTCATCGTCGCTCTCATTTCGCCTTACCAACGCGATCGTAACTTAGTGCGACAAATCATGGGCACTGATGAATTCGTCGAGGTGTACGTCCAGTGTCCGCTTGACGTGTGTGTAGAGCGAGATCCCAAAGGACTGTACAAAAAAGTTATGGCTGGGACCATCAAGAACTTTACGGGATTTGACTCCCCTTACGAGGAACCAACGAACCCCGAGCTCGTCATTCCTACGGACCAGTTATCTGTCGATGCGTGCACGGAGCAAGTGATATCGTACCTCACAGCGCGTGGATTGTTAGCGTCGACAAAGGCATGCGAGCTGCGGGGCACAACCTTGGAACCTGTGCTCAGTGGGACGAAACGGGGCGGTGTGGACAGAACATGAGTGCACTTACCGTCAGCAGCGACAGCCACATCAAAAACGAAGCAGCGTTGATAGCTCCCCACGGTGGTGCACTCATCGACCGTACCTTGACTGGTCGACAACGGCAAACTGCACTTGACGAAGTTGCCAAAATGGTAAAGATTAAGCTGTCGGACTGGTCCTACTCTGACTTGGAACTCATCAGCACGGGCGCCTTTTCCCCACTGACGGGTTTCATGGGCAAACGTGATTATGAGAGCGTTCTCGACAACCTGCGCCTGGCAAACGGCGAGGTCTGGAGCATTCCGATTACCTTGCCGATTGACGAAGAAACTGCTCGAGCACTCAAGCAAAACCATAGAGTTGCATTAGTGTCAGCGAGCGGTGATGTTTATGGCATCTTAGAAGTCAGTGAAGTCTACCCGTACGACAAATGTAAAGAGGCCCAGGCGGTCTACGGCACCACAGATGAAAAGCATCCTGGAGTGGCAAAATTGTATCGGCAGCCAAACTTTTACGCCGCCGGACCCGTGTGGTTGCTTCATCGCAAGTCTCAACCCCAGTTTGCAGAGCATTGCATGGATCCGTCCCAAGTACGTGTAGAGTTTGAAAGACTTGGATGGAAAACCATCGTCGGGTTTCAGACGAGAAATCCCGTACATCGAGCGCACGAATACATTCAAAAGACGGCCCTGGAAGTGGTCGATGGGCTGTTTTTAAATCCGCTCGTCGGGGAAACAAAATCGGACGATATTCCAGCCGACGTGCGGATGCGAAGCTACCAAGTCCTGCTGGAGCATTATTACCCGGCGCATCGCGTATTACTGGCGGTGTATCCTGCTGCGATGAGATATGCGGGGCCGCGTGAGGCCGTCCTCCATGCATTGGTGCGCAAAAACTTTGGCTGTTCGCACTTCATTGTCGGACGAGACCACGCAGGAGTCGGAAACTATTACGGTCCTTACGACTCACAAAAAATTTTCGAACAATTCTCCAAAGACGAACTTGGAATTCAGCCTTTGTTTTTTGAAAACAGTTTTTACTGCGACAAGTGTGACGGCATGGCCTCTGAAAAAACTTGCCCGCACAGTGACGACCATCGGCACACCCTGTCTGGCACGAAAGTTCGAGAAATTCTGCGGATGGGGCGATGTCCCTCTCCCAAACTAACCCGGCCCGAGGTGGCGCAAGTACTGATTCACGGATTGACACAACCCTCCCCAACGTAACTCGAGACACGACGAAGAGGACGTTCCTGCGTTTTAAAAATTGAAATAGATTCTTAAAAAATCTTTTACAGAAATTTCAACGTCTCTTAATTAAACCGGTTTAATATGACTTCGAACAGGGGAATTGCCCATGGCCAATATCAGTGATGTCGCTCGTCTCGCTGGTGTTTCAAAAGGAACGGTATCAAACGTATTTACGCAAAAACGTCCCGTTCGAAAGGAGGTCGCGGCACGCGTACTGCAGGTAGCACAGGAGTTGAATTTCAAGCCCAATTATTTTGCGAGGACATTGTCGATTAAGAAGACAAACATTATTGGTTTGAGCATACCTGCGGAGAAAACGAAGTTTAGCCAGTTTCACCTGTCGCTCATCAACGGTGTTCTCCAAGGTTGCTATGAGCATGGGTACCGACTGCTGGTCAACACACTTGCTTCTGACTATCGTCAGGCATCGAAATATGTCACCACCAACCCTGTTGACGGAGAGATTTTCCTCGATCCCGAGGAGAAAGACGCGCGCCTGGAGCAGCACCTGAACTCCGATCCGCCGATTGTAGTGGTCGGGCGACCCCCAGAGCCCTTTCGCTCAAAACTTTGTTACGTGGACAACGATAACGAAGCCACCGCCGCACGAGTAACCGAATATCTCATTGAACTCGGACATCAAGACATTTTGTTTTTGAATGCGGCCAAGGAAAGAACTGTTTCTGCAGATCGGCAGCGAGGGTATGAAAACGCCTTGTCACGCGCAGGCATAAGGCTCAAACCTCAGTTGCATGTCTTTAAGGACCTTGTCACCCCTTCCGTAGACTACGGGTATCAAAGCATTAAAGACTCGATTGAGAACCACATTTCGTTTTCAGCGGTGATTACAGATACAGACAAAGTCGCCCTCGGCGTATATCGGGCGGCAAGTGAACTTGGCCTTACCATACCGAGTGACCTGTCCGTGTTCGCCTTTAGTGATGATTCGGTGTTTGCGCCGGAATTCCACCCACCACTGTCCGGAGTTTCGCTGAACGCAGAAGAACTTGGACGAGCAGCTGTTGAGTTACTGATGCAGAGAATACATGACGATTCAAGTTCATGCGTCAACGAGATGGTGCCATCGACGCTCGTCATTCGTGATTCGTGTCGACCGTGGCATGAGACGGACTAACTAAGGAGGAGAAAATGAACATGAAGTCAAAACGACGCCGTGTACTCATGACTTTATCCACATCAATTGCAGCCCTCTCGGCACTGGCCGGATGTGGGACGGGCGCCGCCCATAGCTCCGGCACCTCTGCTTCCGGTCGTCAAGCGAGTACAAATGAACCAACACTGACTATTGCCACCGGTGTTATTGGCGGAAAAAGCCCACAGGAAAACACCGCCTTTGCTAACGCCATCGGACAAGCCCTGCACTGTAACGTAAAGCTAATCAGCATGAGCGGCGGCAGCTACGACCAGAAGCTGATGGCCATGCTGGCTTCGGGTCAGAAAATCGATGTTGTGTACACAGAGGGAAGCACGCTCTCCGAACTAGCCAAGGCTGGTGAAGTGACAAACCTGCAAAGTGAGATACAACAGTCGTCAGTACTGAACGATGCAAAGGTTGTACCGCAGTATGAATGGAACGACATCAAGCTATCTAGCCCAAACGGACAAGGCATCTATGGCGTCCCTGTCAAATACCAAGGAGCTCTGATGCCGATTGTTCGCGAAGACTGGATGAAAGAGTTGGGACTGCAACAGCCCAAAACACTGAACGACTACTATCACATCTTCCAAACCTTTAAACAAAAGAAAGGTGCCTACGGCCTGACCTTATCCTCGCTATACGACATCGAACCGTTTATGAGTGCAGTTGGTGTCAAGAACGGATATGTCATGCAAAACGGCAAGCGAACCATCCCCTACGCCACGCCGGCGGCAACCCCCGTGTATGCTTGGTTGCACAAACTGTATGCCAACGGGTTGCTCGATCCGAATTTTGTCACCAATGCGACCTCTGACGAGCGTAACCTGTTATTGACCGGACGGGCCGGAATGTTTGTCTACTGGGATGCCTGGGTCCCGATGCTGAACAATTTGGCGAAGACACAAGGTCTGGGTACCTCATTTGATGCCGAAGCCCTCCCTGCCGCCGCTGACGCAAACGGCAACCGCCTGGTTTCTATGGGCGACACGAGCGTATTCGCAATTCCTACGAATGCTCCCGATAAAGCACTCGCGTTTAAGTTCCTCGAGTGGTGGAATACACAGCCAGGTGAAATCCTTGGCTCCCTTGGCGTGCCCGGTATCGATTACACCGTTACCAACGGCAAGTACCAATTGACGCAGGTCGGTAACTCGGAAAACATGGATCACGGCGACCCCGAACCCATTAGTTCGTACTGGAAAAACCCCTTCCCACAACTGCAAAAAGGATATGCCAACGCAAGGCAGATTGGAGAGCAAGAGGGATATCAGCCACTCATCGACGCCAATTGGTCGAACGCACAGAAAATCATCTGGCAATACGGCGATGACGCGATTCTCGGAAAACTGTCTCCTGAAGCCGCCGTGTCACAAATGCATGCAGCGTTGTTAAAACTTCACTACATCGATGAATGATTTGTACCCATTCATCCGCTCATAGACTCACGAGAGGAGTGTCATCTTGTCGAGTATGGAACTTCTCCGGTCACAGACAATCACGGCTCGGCGCCAACCACTTGCTGCAAGCCTCAGCAAGTGGAGGCGCGCAGTGCCCCTGTACATGATGTTGTTGCCGACCATCGCATATTTTTTGATTCTCACCTACTACCCGCTGGTACATTCCGTGCTTATCAGCATGCAGAATTTTAACCTGATTGGCAATCGTCCGTTTGTTGGCCTGCAAAATTATCGAAATGTCCTCTCCGACCCAAATTTCTGGACGTCCTTTCGCAACACATTGGTGCTCGGGGGCAGCATTTTAGTGATTGGGTTTGTGGCACCCATCATCATCGCCCTGTCACTGAACGAAGTTCTGCAGCAATGGATGAAACGCACGCTGCAAATGGTGATTTATATCCCCCACCTGTTTTCTTGGGTGGTCGTCGGAGGACTCTGGATTCAACGTCTCAATCCAGACGGAGGCCTCGTGAATGCCGTGCTGCACGTTTTTGGTCTCCGTCCGGTGCAATTCATGTCTGACCCGAACCTTGCACGTTGGGTCATCATTTTGGTGAGTGTTTGGAAGGACGTCGGGTTTAATACCGTGCTCTACTTGGCTGCCATTGTTGGCATTAATCCAGAGCTCTACAACGCTGCCCGTGTGGATGGCGCAAACCGCTGGCATGAGGTCTGGCATGTGACCCTTCCCTCGCTCACGCGGACCATGCAGGTTGTGGCACTGCTCTCTATCATGGGAGTGCTGCGCTTGTTTGACCAAATTTACGTGATGCGTAACGCCGTTATTGAGCCGAAAGTCGACGTGTTGATGACCTATGTCTACGACCAAGGATTTACACAAATGAACATCGGGCAGGCCACTGCCAGCGCGCTCCTCATCTTACTTGCAACCCTGCTGCTGACCTTGTTTACACGCCGCCTCGTTCAATTTGACGCCATGTGAGTATGGGACGGGCCATGCGAACACCGTCATGAAGCCGTAACTACAGGCCAGTCAAGCACTCTACGAGACAAACATCACTGAACGGGAGTGACCCTGATGCGGGAGAGAATGACGAGCAGTAGAGCGGCGTTTACCGCCCTCAATCTCTTATTTCTCGCACTGATTGCCGCCACAATGATTGTTCCCCTGTGGAACGCCGTCGTTGTTTCCTTGAGCTCAAACCTCGGCTCGATGCAACCTGGTATTCAAATGTGGCCCCAAGGCTTCAGTGTGATTGGTTACCAAACAATCTGGAACGTCCTTGATTTGTGGCAGCCCTTTGAAAACAGCGTCATAGTCTCAGTCTTTGGCACCGCTGTGCACGTCCTGTTGTCCGCATTCGCCGGATATGCCTTAGCTCAGCCTAACTTTCCAGGGCGACGCATCGTGACGGGTCTCGTTCTCGTTTCGATGATGATTCCGTTTGAGGCCATCATGATCCCGTTTTACGTAACAATGCAAGAGTTAGGGTTACTGAACACGCTAATGGCCCTCATCCTCTCAGGTGCTGTGTCTGGATTTAGTATCTTACTGATGCGAAATTTCTTTCGCTCGATTCCCGGAGACATTTTGGAGGCAGCAAAAGTAGATGGTGCCGGCCACTTTTGGTCCATGTGGCGGATCTGCATGCCGCTCTCGAAGGCGGGGTTGGCCACGGTAGCATTATTTGAGTTCGTCGGCCGTTGGAATAACCTTCTGTCAACCGTACTGCTCATCAACGATTCCTCCAAAGACACGCTTCAGGTTGCGCTCAATGGACTCGTCAATCACGGCTCCTCGACGTCAAGCGGCAACCTCATCACCACAAACGTCAAAATGGCCGGAATTATCATTGCCATCCTGCCGCTCATTCTGGCATATCCATTTGTTCAAAAGTATTTCGTCAAGGGGATCTTCCTCGGGTCGAGCAAGGAATAGGAGATGGATTCACTTATGGTTGTTTGTTCAAATTCCGTTCATATTACAGCTGTAGACTGGACGGAGACCGCATCAATATTGGTAAAATGTCACTCGTAAAGATGACGACGCGTCACCTGAGGAAAGAGCTACCTGGTTCGTCGCAGTACGGTTTGTCCGACAGTGCGCTTGTGCGGCATAAGTTTGTCACAGTAGGGTTTGTCCAGCAGTGCGCTGATGCGGCATAGGCTTGTCGCAGTTGGGTTTGTCCGACAGTGTGTGGAGGGCGATAAGATAATGGCTGTCATTCTGGTTGTCGACGACGATGCTCACATCCGAGAGTTAGTAAACCATTACCTTCAGCGCGAAGGGTTTAAAACGCTGGAGGCAGAGGATGGACTCAAGGCGAAAGCCATTATCGATGATGAAAAGATCGACCTCGTCGTCCTCGACATCATGATGCCACACACGGACGGCTTTGAACTGTGTCACCGGATCCGAAAGAGCCGCTCTGTGCCCATCTTGATGCTAACGGCGAAGGGGCAGACCATGGACAAGGTCAAAGGTTTGCGCCTAGGCGCAGACGATTACATGGTAAAACCCTTTGAACCGGCAGAGTTCATCGCGAGAGTGTACGCGCTGTTGCGACGATATCAAATCGCGACAGATCAGGTGATCTCGGTTGGTCGTTTGCTCCTCGATGGGAACTCACGCGGCACAAAATATGGGGACAATTCTATTGCACTGCCCCCAAAGGAATTTGACTTGTTGTTCAAGTTGGCGAGTTACCCCAATCGCACGTTGTCACGTGACCAACTGATTGAAGAGGTTTGGGGATATGACTTTGACGGCGATGAACGGACAGTGGACGTTCACATCAAACGTCTGCGCGACAAGTTTGTGGAAGACGAGTGCTCATTTCGCATCGTTACGGTACGGGGGCTCGGCTACCGCTTGGAGATAGTGTCATGAGACGTTACGGTAAGGCAAAAGACTGGCGCTCAGGATGGCGAGTGACATACCGCGTTGTCCTTGGTATCGCTGGCGTCGGTGCCGCGTTCACGTTGTCATACTTGATTCAGACGTGGCTTGCATCGCGGTTTGGATGGCCCATTGGCTGGCGCGTTCGTTCTTACTGGGGCCAATATCTTAGCCACATGACGACCGTGGCTCTAGGTCTTGTGTTGCTTATCGTTGCTGGCACCATCGCAGGTCGAATCGTGGCACCGAGGCAACACGCGCTGTGGCAATCTGTTACTGACGCCTTCCGCCGCATGGCACAAGGCAACTTTGACGTTCATCTCGACGTTGACATGATACGTGAGCCGGGAGGCGAGCAGCATCCGTTTCGTGTGCTTGTTCACAGCATTAACGACATGGCTCAAGAACTCGGCCAATTGGAACGGATGCGGCAAGAATTCATCTCGAACGTCTCGCATGAAATTCAATCCCCGCTCACTTCAATCACAGGCTTTGCATCTGCACTCAAGCATGATGACGTCCCCGAAGAACAGCGACAACGATATTTGGATATTATTGAGAGTGAGAGCCTGCGGCTATCGAGGCTCAGCGACAACCTCTTGAAACTTACATCTCTTGAATCCGGCTATCACCCGTTTCGACCGGAAACCTACAGACTCGACAGACAGCTTCGCGACTGTGTATTGGCACTTGAGCCCGTGTGGGCGGGAAAATTGATTCAACTCGATATCGCAGTCCCTATCATCTCGTTCTACGCCGACAAAGACCTCATCAATCAGGTTTGGGTCAACATACTGACGAACGCGATTAAATTTACACCGCATCAAGGATGCATCAGCATTTCTGCCGAGGTCTCGGATGAACAGGTGGTGGTCCGAATTGCGGATTCTGGCATCGGGCTTTCGGAAACAGACGGTGACCGTATCTTCGAACGCTTCTACAAGGCGGACAAAGCACGCACCCGAGGCGTTAGTGGTGCAGGGCTCGGGTTATCCATTGTCAAGAAGATCCTCGAATTACATGAAGGGACGATTGAGGTGGATAGTGCTCCTGGCGTCGGATCGACCTTCACCGTCTCCTTACCGACAAGCACTGCCGCATCCCCGAATTTGCACCCTGTGACAACGCGAGGCAACGTGGATGCCTAAGAGAGCTGCATTATAGATTCTGGGGGGCCACCTGTTGGGTTGGCGGCTGCACATCCCATCCTGGATGCGTAACGGGGATGCGTAACGGGGATGCGTAAGGGGGATGCGTAAGGGGGATGCGTAAGGGGACGCGTAACGGAGAGCGAGATGACCTCTACGTCTACGTCTACGTCTACGTCTACGTCTACGTCTACCGAGCGGGTTTCCGTCGCAGCGATACTTCTGTTCGCTGTGGCGGGTCGTGCAACTCTATACACCAGCCGGTATGCTGCCAGCAGAAGCGCATCACGCGGTGTGGGTATGGGCGAAGGGGCGTGGGCTGAGCGGCGTGGGCTGAGCAGCGTAAGATACAAGATTATCGCTAGATTATCATTAGACTGTATAGGGGGTGGGGTATGTGTGAAAACACAGGATACAATTTGATACTTGTGCACATACCCTACCGGGTATTTTCGTGAAATAGCGCTACCTTGCGTATCCTTATTCGTCAATACAGGGGTG
Source organism: Alicyclobacillus curvatus (assembly GCA_017298655.1). Classification (GTDB taxonomy): domain Bacteria; phylum Bacillota; class Bacilli; order Alicyclobacillales; family Alicyclobacillaceae; genus Alicyclobacillus_B; species Alicyclobacillus_B curvatus. The sequence goes on along the minus strand of CP071184.1, from coordinate 5,637,012 downwards.
TGCTAAGTATACTTTTGTACCCTGCATCCCGGTGAGATACCCCCCACTGTTAGCCCGTAGCTATCATTCTGTATCCTAGATCTCGGCCTATACCCTGCCGTTTTCCGTCGCAGCGATACTTCTGTTCGCTGTGCCGGGGCATGCAACTCTATGGACCAGCCGGTATGCTGCCAGCAGAAGCGCATCACGCGGTGTGGGCGTGGACGGAGGGGCGTGGACGGAGGGGCGTGGGCTGAGCGGCGTGGGCTGAGCGGCGTAAGATACAAGATTATCGCTAGATTATCATTAGACTGTATAGGGGGTGGGGTATGTGTGAAAACACAGGATACAATTTGATACTTGTGCACATACCCTACTGGGTATTTGCGTGAAATAGCGCTACCTTGCGTATCCTTATTCGCCAATACAGGGGTATGCTAAGTATACTTTTGTACCCTGCATCCCGGTGAGATACCCCCCCACTGTTAGCCCGTAACTATCATTCTGTATCCTAGATCTCGACCTATACCCTGCCGTTTTCCGTCACAGCGATACTTCTGTTCACTGCGACGGGGCATGCAAGCCTTTCCACCACGCGGTGCGACCACAAGAGCACGCTGTGTGGGCGTGGACTGAGCGGTGTGGGCAGAAATCGCCCGTTTGGCACGTGCTTGCGCATCGTGGATGCGTAAGCACGTGCCGATAAGAAGAAGGATAACGCGCCAGGAACGCGCTATTTGACTAGTGTCAGATGTGCGCACGAAAAATAGTGTGTTGTATAAGCGTTAAGACCGCGACTTGAGAAAATAGCGCCGTCTGAACGTGTTATTCCGGGTGCCTCCAGCTATAGCGCGTCAAGGACGCGCTATTTTCGCTGAACCTGACTCAGGTCGGCTGAATAGCGCGTTGGCAACTCGTTATTCCGCTGATCCCGCTGATCCCGGTGACCCCACTGATCCCGATGACTGCGCTACACGCGACAATCGCGATTGTCCGCCGCTCTAATCCCGGTTACGTGCGACGCATGTACGCTCGCACCGTGAGTGGTGCGAAAACGGCGACGATGACAGCTGCCCCGAGCAATGAAATGATGAGGTCACTGCCGACACTCCCGCTGCTTGCAAGCTGTCGCACAGCGCTCACTAGGTGTGAAATCGGGTTGATGTTGACGAACCACTGCAGCCAATGCGGCATCGTGTTCACGGGTACGTAGGCATTCGAGAGAAATGTGAGCGGAAACAAGATGATCATGGAAATTCCCTGCACGCTGGAAGCTGTGCGTGCAATGACGCCAAAGAACGCGAAAATCCAACTCATCGCCCACGAACACGCAATGACGAGAATTCCTGCAATCACCACATCGCCCAGGCCGCCGCTTGGCCGATATCCCATGATGTAACCCATGACGAAGGTCAACACCGTAGCAATCGTATAGCGCACAGTGTCCGCCAGCAGTGCCCCGGCCAGCGGAGCAATTCTGGCAATGGGCAGCGACTTGAACCTGTCGAACACGCCTTTGTCCATGTCCTCGCGCAGTTGAACGCCAGTGACGATAGAAGTCGTGATGACCGTCTGTACAAGGATGCCTGGAATGATGACCGGCAAGTAACTGTGCACATTCCCCGAAATGGCGCCGCCAAAAATGTACGTGAACATGAGGGTAAAGATGATAGGTTGAAATGTGACGTCAAACAACTGTTCTGGCGTCCGACGGATCTTGAGAAGACCTCGGTATGCCATTGTCAACGAATGCTGTATCGATTGACCGAGGCTCGCGCGGCTTTTCAGTTGTCGCTGTGCCCCGGGGGTAATAGGCAAAGTACTCATGCTCGCAGGGCCTCCTCTTCACTAGATTCGTCGCTATCTCCCTCAGCCTCTGAACCGACACCATGACCAGTGATGGTGAGAAACACTTCATCGAGCGTCGGTTTCTGCACACTCATCTCTGCCAGGTGAATCCCATTGTTGCGCAGCGTAATGAGCAAATCGGTCACCCTATCAGCATCAGCCATCGGTGCGGTCAACTTTGTGGCCTCCGGCGAAACAATGGCCTTTGCGCCAAGCACTTGTTCGACCACGTGGCGTGCAATTTGAATGTCGCTCGTGTCTTGGACACGCAGATGCAAGGATGATGTACCCACCGACGCTTTCAATTCGTCAACAGTACCTTCCGCCACCACGAGTCCGCGGTCGATGACGGCGATGCGGTCAGCCAATTGATCGGCTTCGTCGAGGTACTGGGTTGTGAGCACCACGGTCGATCCGGTTTTCACCAATCTCCGAATCGTGACCCACATTTGGGACCGTGTCCGTGGATCAAGCCCCGTCGTCGGTTCATCCAAGAAGATGAGAGGCGGTTGCGCAATCAGGCTTGCCGCGAGGTCGAGACGCCTGCGCATCCCTCCGGAGAATTTTTTGATTGGGCGCTTTGCAGCTTCCGACAAACCAAACTCCTCTAACAGCTCTTCGGCTTTTCGTTTGGCCTCAGCCCTTCCGAGGCCGAGCAACCTGGAGAACAACACCAGGTTTTCCGTAGCACTCAAGGTCTCATCCACGGATGCGTACTGTCCCGTTACACCGATGAGTTGCCGAACGACATGCGGTTCACGAACCACGTCGTGGCCAAAAATGGTCGCAGACCCCGCATCCGGTCGCAAGAGCGTTGCCAACATACGAATCGTTGTCGTCTTGCCCGCGCCGTTTGGCCCAAGCACGCCGTAAATGGAACCCGTGGGAACCTTTAAATCTACCCCGTCCACTGCTTTGTTCGTGCCAAATTGCTTAACAAGTCCGCGAGCCTCGACGGCCCACTCTGAATGTGTCACATTTGCTGCGTTTGGAGTCACTGTGTTCAATGTCAAACCCTCCTATACGACGAAAACTCACTTCAAAGAACCCACTGTTCAGCGGTGCTCCTGACATCTACAGCCAAACCTTGCTTCCGAGGCTAGCTTCCGAAGCCTGTTTTCCAAAAAACTTGCTTCCCAGCCGTGCTTCGGAAGCTGAACCCAAAGATAGCGGATGTTTGTGAACGGAGCATGAACAGCGTGAAACACACTTTCTTCCGGACGACCGACTTTCACACAGGATTCCATCTGTTGCTGTACGTCACTGGAAATCCATTGCCCCTATTGTCGTTCATGATAATGAAAAACACATCGTACTTAGGTACCTGTTCCTGTCCGACTTAAGTCGGAGTACATTCTATGGGCGCTCGCGTCGTCCGAAAGCCGAGGTTGCCACGAACGCTGAGCTGTCCCCTGTGTGACTGTATAATGAGTGCTGTCACATGTAGGTCGTTAGTGTAAGTCACTAATGTACGTCACTAATGTACGTCACTAATGTGGGTCGCAAGTGTAGGTCACCGATATGGGTCACATTGCCGACTTTTGCATTTGCGATGACGCATCGAAGAAACCGGCAGCAATTAGGGTTGGCTCCTTGATGCTGCCGGTTTCCGTGCTGGGGTGCTTCCTTGGTGCTTCCTTGGTGCTTCCTTGGTGCTTCCTTGGTGCTTCCTTGGTGCTTCCTTGGTGCTTCCTTGGTGCTTGCCTAGTGCTTGCCTAGTGCTTGCCTAGTGCTTCCCTCTTGCATTCACTAGTGCTTTTCCTGATGTTCTTAACTCAGTTTTCCTCGTAATCCGGATGCATTTCAATCTTCTTTTTCAATTCCGCGATGACATCTTCCAAGTCGAGTTTCTGAGCCTCCAAGTGACGTAGACTCTGTTTTAGAGCAAGCAAGTTGGTCGCGTCAAGGTTATCCAACCAATCTTGAGCTGCACCCCAACCAGGAACCACACGCCGATCCGGCGCAAACCCAAACTGAGGGTTCAATCTGGGATCGCGATTTGGACCGAACCCCCACGGACCATGATGAGAAAAACCAGGACCGCCACGATGTTCTCGCCCGCCATGGTTGTGCTCCCTTCGACCGTGTTTACGAGCTCCCATCATGCCACCATCCGTTTCCATCTGTAGTTCCCTCTCTTCTTCTTTGTCCTCTGTCTTTCCATAACTCTCCTCTGTGCGTCCGTAAATCTCACTTTCCACCTGCTGCACTTCATCCCGCGTAAACTTCATACCTGGTTGGGCCACGCCAATACTGGTCAGAAATTTCGTAGACAGTCCAAGGTACTCAGACAACGCAGATACATCCCACTCGGATTGCACACTCCAATCCTTTTCGGGTGGAATGACACGCCCCAAGCGTTTTCCCAAGGCTTCCACGTCGGAATATAAAAACCGACGATGTCCGACCTGTCCGCGACCGACCCAGTAAGTTGGCAGCCAGTCCTGTGTACAATACCAACGAACAGTCGTGGGAGCGACGCCCAGTAACGAAGCCGCCTCTTGCACCCGTAAGTAATGCCCCATTTGTTTTCACCTCTCTGAGGAATAGATTACAGTAGGAACATCCTTCAGTAAAGATGTATTTGTAAAAATTGTCAACCCCTGTCCGACTGCCTGTCCGACTGCCTGTCCGACTGCCTGTCCGACTGCCTGTCCGACTGCCTGTCCGACTGCCTGTCCGACTGCCTGTCCGACTGCCGAGTCGTAATGCTCTCCATCTCTACCTATTCAAGTTTGCCTAGCTGAGGATTTGTCTGTTACACTCATTGCACACACTATTCAAATTTGATTTGTAACTCGTTTCCCTGGAGGAATGACAAAGTCCGTGTCTACAGTGAGATTGCTTGTGTTGGGCTCAATTCTGCGTCGAGGCATCGGTCATGGATACGCAGTGTATAGTGACATCACCTCATGGCATGCCGACTCTTGGACCAGCGTAAAACCTGGATCTATCTACCACGCACTCGACAAGCTCGAATCAGAGGGACTCATAAAGGCATGCGATTCGCCGCATCATGTAAAGCTCGGCCCATCGCGAAAGGAATACACCATCACGCATGAAGGAGACACCCAATTTCGAACGCTCCTTGAGCTCACCCTTGTCAGCAGCGATATTCAGCAGTTTTCGGCGGGTATTGCGTTCATGGACATGCTTTCGCGTAACAAGGTCATCGCAATTTTGCAGCAGCGTCGTGCTGAACTTAAAAGATCCGCTCAGTTCTTAAGGAGTTTGCCGATCGAAGATGTCACTGTGGACCCTTCAAAGCACCCGGAATTGGTCGGCATCTGGGTGAGTTATGTCGAGAACGAAGCTGCTACGACAACACGGATATTGGAGCATGTTCAAGCGGGTAAATACGCGTTTCTATCCGAAAGGCTGGTGGAAGAGTGATGAATCAGGGCAATTTTGAGGCATTTGTGATGGGGTTGCCGGAAGTGCAGCGAGAGGAGAACTTCGGGTATTCATTCTTTTTTGTCGGTACCGATCACCGTCTTCCCTTCTTCACCATCGCAGATTCGGACAATGAATATGACGACGTGTCGAATCTGAATCGTGAAGGGGTATTTCGCCTGAATATCGGTGTCAGTAAAGAGACATTCCGTCATTTGTGCGGAGACGTGGTCGATGAAAGCGTCGACTATTCGATGCTCAACGTATTTCTGCCACATCCCCAGTATTCACGTCAGCACTTTGTGTGCATCTTGAATCCATTCGACGACAATGTTGAAAAAACGAAGCAATTGATAATTGAGTCACATGCCATCGCCCAACGTCGTGTCCAAAGCAAGGCCGAAACCAAGGAGTAAGCTGGCGTGAGCAACAATTGTTGATCTTGCATCCTATGGCTGCTGATGAGCTTCCATCCTGTGCAGCCTGATGATCTTCCATCCTATGACCGCCGCGGCAGGTTTATGGGGCCTGTGACGGCGAGGGCGGACTGATGGGTCCTGTGGACGCGAAGGCGGATAGATGGACCTTTGTGCCCCTATTGGCAGATGAAATGCGCGGTATGGTCGTCATGGCAAGCACTCAATAGATCTCACATCAGCCCGTGCCTTGGCCGAACCCGTGTGGGAACGTGCCTTGCGCGATGAGTTTCGATCCGTTCCAGGAATAGTGAATCGTGAACGGATTAGCCCATACGTTGCCGACATAATTCTGATACGAAACAGAGATGGTTCCGTTGCCGCTTGGCGCCATCCAACGGGTATAATCGTGTGGTTTCGCTGTATCTGTCCCAAGATACTTGCCATTCAAGAAGAAGAAAACATACGTAGTCGCCGTCGTGAACCCGTTGTTCGCGTCCTTCGTCCCTACCCAGGCAGAGAGTGTATTTCCTTGACCAACCTGAACGTTCGTCGAATCTTCGGGTTCAAGCGAAGCTTTATAGCCGAGGGATGTTATCTTTGCTTGCTCCTCGGTACGATGGTTGTCGGCCGAGAACCCTGTCTTATCAGTCAGTGCCTGCCAGAACGATCCGCTCTTGTTGATAATGCCATCCACACTCGCGAACGATACAGGGTAGTCGAGGAACCCTTGCGCGTAAGACGCCCATTCGTAAGGGGCGAAGTCGACGACGAAGCCACCGGATCGCAAATATATCGTGTCCTTGTTTGTAACACCGGTAAACTTTGCGAAGGTGTCTAATGCGTGGGTCGTGTCCTCGTTTGCAACGACTTGGCTGACCTTGGGCAAATAGTTGCTGCCAAGCTGAAACAGATCTTTAAGCTGATATACCTGGCCTGTCTTGACGTTCACAATGAGCGAAGTTCGAGAGGGCATGCCGTGGGCAGCACCCTTTGGGGAAAAGTAAGTGGATATCATGAAATTCATGATGTCCCCCTGCTGAAACACAACATTGTACGAAGCCGTATATGTGTAGGTGGCCGGATTCGTATATCCCTCCGATGGCGTATAGAGCGAGTTTTTCTTCAGTAATGAATTGATATTTGTTTGCACCTGCGCGTTTGGCAATCCGCTCAGTTGCGGGTATACCACATCTTGAGACGATGCCTTGTAGGTGTGTGCGGTCACGACAACTCTGTTCACCCATGTAATCGGCGCAGAAGAGGCATTCCCATTCTCTCCGCCAGCCCCTGTGGCGATGCTGTTCGTTGCACCACTTGTGCCACCGTTCGTGGCGCCGTTCGTGGCGCCGTTCGTGGGAGTCCCGTTTGCGGCGGCAACGTTCGAAGTTGTGTTTGTCGTTGTGTTGCTTGCAGCCGAACCGATTGCAGCAGGGTTATTGGCACTGGAGTTATTTGCCGCCGCGCCGTTTGCACTTTGGCCAGGTGTAGATGGTGCGCAAGCGGTCACAAGTAGGCATGCGGGGATAGCCAACCAGAGGTATCGCTTCATCATGAACATCCTCTCATTGAAGTTGTCAGTCTACGTTCGAGGCGAGTCCTTCGTTGTCCGCGATACTTCCCGGTACACTAACTAAGACGTGTGCACCGACATGGATGTGACAAGACCCAAGCTTCGTTGTTCAGGGAATTGTAATGTTGCCGCATCGTTTAACCCATCTCTATCCTTCGTTCAATCTATGTGTCGGAACCCATCGAGATCCACTATTCTTCTAAGAATACACTACGAAGGCGTGGGGGTACTTGCATTTGAGTCGACAAGACAGTTCTAAGCCAATCTGGTCATGCACCGGACAACTCGTGACAAAAAAAGGGTATGCCAGCCCGGATGAAGTAAAGTAGTTTGTGTAGCAGGATTTGGATATTCGCGGATAGTAAAAAAGTAGGGTATCCTTGGGATTGCGACATCACCAAAAAAGGAGCCCTACCAATGACTAGTGTACACGAACTTGGCACGTCGGATCTAATGGAAATTCTCGTGAAGGACTTCGTCAAGGAAAAACTTGAGTTGATCATGCGTGAGGAGATCGACAATTTTCTAAAGGTTGAATATGAGGGCAAGCGTCCCAGCCGAAACGGAACCTATGGTCGCTCCCTAGAAACACGGTTTGGAAAAATAGAGAATTTGCGGGTTCCCCGAGACCGTAAGGACGCCTTTCAAACTCGAGTGTTTGCGCCATACCAGCGTCGAGAGGGCTGGTTAGAAGAGGCTGTCATTCACATGTATAAGGGTGGGATGAGTACCCGCGACATCGCAAAATTCATCGAAGGCATGTTTGGCACGCAGTACTCCCCAACGACCATCAGTAACATCACGAGTACCGTCTTGGAAGATATCGAAGCATGGCAGCAACGTCCATTAGATAAACGCTATTCCGTGATTTATTTGGACGGCATCTATATCAAACTTAAGCGCAACACGGTGAGCAGTGAAGTCATCTATCTGGCGATGGGCATCAACGAAGATGGATATCGACAGATCCTCGGCTTCTACGTTGGCGGAAAAGAAAGCGCCAATGGCTGGAGGGATGTGCTCAAGGACCTGTATCGTCGCGGAGCGAAGGAGGTCTTGCTGGGGGTATTTGACGGGTTACCTGGCCTGGAAGAAGCGTTTCGAGAAACGTACCCAAGGGCAGACGTTCAACACTGCATCGTACACAAGGTGCGCAGTACGTTCCCGAAAATTCGAGTCAAGGACAAGGTTGAGTTTATCGGCGACCTCAAAACGATTTATACCGCATTGGATAGGGACTTAGCCTTGGCAGCGTTCGATACGGTCAAGAGCAAGTGGAGTAAAACCTATCCGAAAGAAATTCAATCGTGGGAAGACCAACTTTCAACGCTACTGACGTTTTACAAATTTCCAAAGCTGATTCGCGGGTCCATCTACACATCCAACGCAATCGAGCGGACGAACAAAGAGCTACGCAAGAGGTTTCGACCGATGAACAGCTTAACGAACATGGATGCAGCTGAGAAAATCATCTATCTTGAAGTCACGACTTATAACGAGAAATGGAGCACAAGAGTCATCCGTGGCTTCGGGGATGCGGAAACGAAGACAGAGCTGAAGCGAATGTATGAGGAACGCTACCCAAGCATGTCAGAAGTCTCTGCGCAGGAATAAATATCCAACAACTTGAACAATCACGTTTACAACAACGACGACAACTTGCTCTGAAAATTCAAACAAACAGGAAATAAAAGGGAAATTCCGGTGGGGGGTACCCCCCACCAACCTTAAAACAAATCAATAATGATGTTATCCATCTCCGATGGATAACCCTACTTAAAGCGAATTACACAAACTTCTTGACACTACCCCAGCCCGATGGATGTCCTTTGAAAAGTGGGTGCGTAAGGGAGTGGGGAGTCGCCGGCTTGGGCCGTGCTTACGCACCGTCGGTGCGTAAGCCCTCGTGGACATGGCCTTGGTTTTGCGCAGTAATTTGTAATAGCGCGCTCTGATCGCGTTATTTCCAATCGAATCTATAGTGCCGGTAAGAAATAGCGTGCTGTGGAAGCACTATGCTCGCACCTCGAGTCCATAACGACGTGTGGACGCGTTATTTTGCCCCGTTTCAGTTAATAACGCGCCACGAGCGCGTTATTTCCAATTGAACGTGTTTCGAGTAGGGTGAATAACGCGTTCCCGGCTCGCTATCGGCGGCCCAACTCCCAGCGGAGCCAAAGACAGCGGGCCCACCAGCGCGCCCGGGGCGCGCCACCCACACAGACACCGCTCACGACGCCCGGTCGCCCCAAGGCCGTTCCACCCACACTACCCTTGCCGCCCAGGCGGCCCAGCGCGACCGGGCCACACCATCCGCACCATCCGAAACGCTTAGGATACCGCGCGCATGTAGCGCACACGAGCGACCGCGAAGTAGACCGCCATCGATGCGATGTAGATGCCGACGACGCCCCAGAACACTGGCCACGCCGTGCCCTTCAGGTTTACGAGGTGGGAGAAGTCAATCATGGCAAACGTGCTGTGCACCAGGGCCGCTCCAATGGGTACTCCGAAGAACAGCAGGAATTCCACCGTCAGCAAGCGACCAATTTCACCTTTTTGCACCCCGATCCGTTTAAGACCCATAAACTGCCGCTTGTCGGCTTCCTGTTGCACTTGCAGCCGGAAGTAAAGCGAGGTGCCGGCCGCCAAAAAGAAGAGAATGCTGATAAAGAAGCCTGCAAACAGCATGATGGACAGCAATTGCTGGGTCTCCGTCTGCGATGTGATGGCCGCTTCAAACCATCCTTGCTGAGACTTCGGTAATCGACTGTTGACCCACTGCGCCGTGCTCCCGGTCTGAAGCCAGTTGTCGACAAAGAACCCATGCGCGGTCCACTGCCCCGCTGTCGAGCCCGCTGTCGAGCCTGCTGTCGAGCCTGCCACTGCCAGTCGACTGTAATCCGCGTCAGTGACGATGACCATGAATCCCGGCACTCCTTGCAACTTGTTAAGCACTCGTGTCTTCGCCTGACTGTCAATGAGCACAGGTAACTGCACAGAGGCGGCACCGTTACCCACGCTGACAGTGGCGGCAGGGTTTACGAACACCGTGTTCATCGTCAAAGGGTACGGCACCACAAATATCGCGTGTCCGGGTTCGACGTGGCTCACTTTGGCTAGCATATCAGACAACTGTGGCTCCGCCTTCAACAACTGCTGCCTCACATGCTCAAACGTCGACTCTGACATGATTGTGGTGGCGTAATTGATCTTTCGCCCCGCCGAGTAGATATGTCCGTTTAAGAATGGAAAGCTCAGCTCCCCCGTTACTTTAACGTGGTTCTTGGTCAATTCAGCTCGGACCTCGTCTGGGGTCACAGCAATCGGTTGCGTAGGGCTGGTGACGAGTTGAAGCGGAACCGGATCTAGATACTGAGCGTTTTGACTGACAATCGACTTCATGCCGAAGACCGATCCCATTCCGGAAAGCACCATCGCAGTCAGGATTGTCACAACTGTGAGCACACGTGCATTGTCCTTTAAGCGATGGGTAAGCCTGCTGACGACAAGGAGGCTCAGACCCTTTAAGTTCCGCTTTCGTAACCACCCTAGGACCACAACCAACACCTGGCTGAACAAAAGGTACGTCCCAACAACTGTTAGCCCGAGAATTGGAAGTACGGTGGCGGACAGGCTGGTACTCAAAAACACCGCCAAGAAATACGCCACCAAGAGACAACTGAGCCCTAGCGCCATCCACCAGACGGATGCCTTTGGCGGCCGCTGCCGCTCTCGGTTGACGACAATCAACGCTTTTGGTGTCCGCAACATTGTGCGAACTGCCACCCACGAGGCTTCGAGCACAAACACCAAACCAAACAACACCAGCGTTCGCAAGACGGCGTTTACAGGAATAACAAACGGAATTGAAATCTGTAACTGGAGCACATGCCCCATTACCAGCAAGAATAGTTTCGTGAACAGCGCCCCGAGCCCCCCGCCGACAACAAGCGCAGCAGCACCCAAAAGCACACTTTCCATGAACACCAATCGACCCAGTTGAGCCGGGGTCATGCCAAGCACCGTAAACAGCCCCATCTCACGGCCTCGCAATCGGAGTAGTGCAGCGTGAAAGAAGAAAATGAAGAACACCGCAAAGACGATGACTACATACTGGCATGCCGCAAAGACAGCCCGCGCCGTGCCCGTCATCGGCCCGTTCTCTATCCCTGGGTTGAGAATGAAGGCTGAGAACATGAAGAATACCATGACGGCGACACTGCTCGATAAGAGGTAGCCGAAGTAACGGCGTGCGTTTTTCGTCATGTTTTTAAGAGCGAGACTGCGCCAACTCATTGTCGACTCGCCTCCAATACGCCGAGCGTGTTCAAAATCTCCTGAAAGAACTGCCGCCGAACACCCCCATGAAGCGTGCTTTCATGCGGCAGATTAGGCGTCTCCGGTTTGTCATCTCTGTCGAGGCGTGAAAACACGCGACCGTCTTTGATGAAGACGACTCTCGAACTGTGGCTGGCCGCAAACGGATCGTGAGTGACCATCAAAATCGTCGCCAGCCGTTCGACATTGAGTCGACTGAGCAATTGAAGGAGTGCTGCAGCCGATCCGCTGTCGAGGTTTCCCGTCGGCTCGTCCGCGAGAATCAGCGACGGGTCATGGACGACGGCACGTGCCACAGCGGTTCGCTGCTGTTGTCCGCCTGAGACCTCGTAGGGGTAGCGATTGCGCATCTCGAGAATCCCAAGTTCCTCAAGCACCTCGTCCACCTTGCCCGTCACGCTCGCACCCTTTCTGCCATCGAGGGTAAGTGGGAGTGCGACGTTCTCAGCCAAGGTCAGTGTGTCAAGAAGATTGAAATCCTGGAACACAAAACCCAGTTTTTGGCGACGAAAGAGAGCCATTTGCTCAGACCTCAAGCGGCCCATGTCCTGCCCGGAGATGAAAAGTTCACCACTGGTCGGCTTATCAAGACCGGCAAGCAGGTTGAGCAGCGTCGTCTTGCCACTTCCGGAGGGCCCCATGATGCTGACAAATTCGCCTGGGGCTACATCCAAATCGAGTCCGTTCAGTGCCTTTGCTGTTGAACTCGCATATCTGCTGCCATAGACCTTTGTTAACCCGCGGACGGTGAGCACATTTTTCTGTTCAAGTGGAGTTGTATTTTGATAGACATTCACTGGTCAGCCCCTGCCCTTCCTGTTTTTCTAAACTCAGTATCGCAGGAGAAGCCTCGTGGTTCCCTCGCGCAAGCTTACAGGATTGGCTCGGAAACCTTACAGTTTTGTCACCTTCCATTTTGTCACATTTGAACCGAATCGCGGAATCCACCTAATCGACCCAATGCACGGAGTCGACCGTATCCACGAATCCACCTAATCGACCGTATCGACCGTATCCACCGAATCGACCGTATCCACGTTGACGGGACGATGATAATCGGGACTCGGCAGCACCAGGGTCACCGTGGTGCCATCTCCCTCAATCGATGCAATGCTGACTTTATGACCAAGTCGGCGGCAGATCTCGCTCACAAGGTACAGCCCCATTCCCGTCGCGCGCGAATGTGTGCGTCCATTGGAGCCTGTGTAAAACGGATCGAACACGCGGCGAATGTCTCGCTCTGTGATGCCGATGCCATGGTCAGTGAAATCGATACAAACATGATGATGGTCATCTACCCTGACCGTCACGACAAACGGTCCAGGGTCGGCAAGCGGGTTTCCTGCGCTATCCGTTTTGAAGCCGTACTGCAAAGCATTGCGCACAATCTGATTGACGATGAATTGAAACCACTTCTTGTCCGTCGTGACATACACTTGTCCGTGAGCCTGGATGCGTGGAAAAATGCCGCGTCGAATCCACTGCACCTTGTGTTCGTTAATGACGTCGCGAATGACCGCAACTGCGTCCACGACTTCCATCCGCGCATCAAACTCAAACGACGTCATCCGGGCAGTTTGCATCATTGTGCCAAGTGATTCATCCAAACGCCGCAGTTCCTCCTGCATGTCTTCGAGCGCACGGTGCAGAGTCTCGTCGGATAACGCGCGCGCCTGCTGTGAATCTTGCCCCGGCTCCAACTCCTGCACCAGCAACTGCAGTACAGTAACGGGTGTCTTCATTTGGTGAGCGAAGCGAAGTGTGAATTGCTCGTAAAACTCCTGGCGCGACTGAATTGCTTGCAGCGACTTCAGATAACTGTCGTGGTAATTGTGCAGGAGTTCGAGGAACAGGCGTTCCTCTTCGCTGCGATAGACTTGAAACGTGGCGGCCTGTGCCAACGTCGACGAGATATGCAGCTCTCCGTGCGAGGATAGTCCACGGGAGCCGCTGAATGGCTGGAATTCTTCAGGATGGCGCCCGTCCGCCTGTGCAGGTTGATTCGTCACACTGTGCAACACATCCGTTGTGCGCAAACGCGCCTCGAGTTCGACGTAGAAGGGACGTTTAACGGCGTACTCCACCAGTAGATAGGAGACAAAAGCCACACCGCCAAGGATAATTGCATAACCTGCATCAATACGGCGAATGTCAAATCCTTTCGACTCTGAAGCGAGCCATACAACCGCAAACATTAACAGGTAGCCAACCGCAAAAAAGACAAATACACGCCACTGGTCACGCAGAAACCACCGCAGTTTCACGGCCTGGCCCCCAAAGCAGACAGATTCAACTGATAGCCGAGACCGCGCACGGTCGTGACAGCGTCCGTAAGACCTAAATCCGCCAGTTTACGGCGAACTCGGGTGACATTGACGGTCAAGGTGTTGTCATCCACAAATTGAGTGTCATCCCAGAGTCTATCGAGCAGGACCTCACGGCGTACAACTGCGCCGTGTGCATCCATCAGAGCTCCGAGGAGTGCAAGTTCCGTTTTAGTTACAGAGGCGGAGTCCCGTTCCGGGAGTACTGTGACGGTGGCGCGTCGCAGGTCCAGATGCAGCCGACCGATGGTTAACTCGCCGACGTAGCCCACAAGATGAACACGCGTGGCATCATGGGTTGTATCATGCGTTACATGATGCGTCGTATCCTCGGCTGTATCTAGCGTTGTGTCACGCCCTGAATCTAACGCTGTGTCACGCCCCGCCCCAGGCAGTCCCCGTGTCTCATTGTGTACCCCATCGCTGTTGCCCCTTGCATAATCTCCATAGGTTCGTCGCAAGAGCGCACGCACTTTTGCCAACACGACTTCTGCCATAAATGGCTTGGTAATGTAGTCGTCGCCGCCACTTTCAATTGCCATGACTTGATCCATACCGCTGTTCCGAGCAGAGATGAAGATAATAGGCACTCTGGAAAATCGACGCATCTGGCGACACCAGTAAAACCCATCATAGTACGGCAAATTAATATCGAGCAAAATCAAGTCTGGGTCAAATCTCTGAACTTCGGCGGCGATGTCATTCCACTTTTCCGTCCGAGTCACTCGGTATCCAAACCGTTCTAACTGACCACCGAGGAGAGCCGCCACCTTGTCGTCATCCTCGACAATATGGATGTGCTCGGCGTTTTCGTGATAATGCTCGTCCACCAAGAGACCCCCTGTGTTTTTTACTGCTCGCTTCTTTGCAGCTCCGTTATTGAGTGCTCAAACCTCGGCATTTGCAGCTCCGTTGTTGAGTGCTCAAACCTCGGCTTTTGCTGCGCCGTTGTTTACTGCTCAGGCCCCGGCTTTATGTCTTTGCTGCTCGTTGTTCAAATTAGTCTGGCCGCCGTACAACCAGCTACCGCGTCACCCACATTGTACCAAAGAGAAACAGACACCCGCGAATAGGGCAGGTGCCTGACGGCTCAGTCGTTCAGTCGTTCATGTATGCCAGTGTGTCGTAGACACACGCCCTAGCTCCCCCGCAACAAAGAGGGCTACATCTCGATATAAGATGAATACTCAATTACACGTCCAAGAACTCTGTTACCGCGTTTAATACGGCTTGCAGATTCGCGAAGTGCATGCCGTGTCCGGCGCCCTCAATCGTCTTCAACTGGCAATTGGGAATCTTCTCAGAAGCCTCTTTCAACTTCTGCTGGGGAATGTGGCTGGTTGAGCCACCACCTAGAAGCAGTGTTGGCGCGGAAATCATCGACAAACGTGTCCACCATTCAGGATTCGGATCGTTCAATTGCCCCAATATAGAAGGGACCACCAAGTAATCAAACGGCAGCGGTTCCGATGGCTCCGCGGGTATATCGAGAGGCTTATCAACAAAAGGCGGAGGAGTGTCTTCAACCACGAGGTGGTCGACTCTTGAGGGATACGTTTCGGCGTAGATGTAGGATACCGTGCCGCCCATCGAGTGACCGAGCAACGTAAAACGGTCCAAACCGAGGACACTTGAAAACGAATGTACATCTTCACTCATGAGTTCGAACGAATACTGACCTGGTCTTGCGCTGCCTCCGTGACCGCGCAGGTCCAAGGCCAGGACCCGATATTTTCTTCCAAGAACAACTGCAACCGGGTCCCACGACTCTGCATTTCGCCCGAGAGCATGTAACGCAACAAGTGGCGGTCCAGAAAGGTTGCCCGTCTCACGGTATTGAAGACTCAGCCCATTCAGTTCAATTTGGTGTACGGTTGTTTCCACTGACACCTCTCCTCACAACTACCGGATGTAATTCAGGGGATTGACCAATTGTGCCAAGAGCTCGAGGAGCGGCGCGTTTTTCGGGTCAAAGAGGTTGAAATTCCTGAGCTGATACTCATCGGCACGCACTTCGTATTCGGCTGAAGGATATCGCGTTTCTAGCTCCTGCTTCATTGTCTCACACTCTTCTTGCGTATCGTGAAGGAAGGCCTCGATGATTTTATTCTCTTTCCATACCTGCACCCGCCACATGACGAACCCTTCTCCCTGTCACATTTTTCATGTCAGTATATTCTCAATTTTCCTTCTTGTTCCTTCTCGCTGGCCACACCACAATCTGCTTCATCCTGCTTGCTCCAGTGTTGACACAGCTTTGTCTCACAAGCGATTTGTAAGCGCTGTATTGAACGCGACAGCAAGACACAAAATAGTGACGATTCCCGCGAGGAACAAAAACGAAAGCTGAACAAACAAAAAGAGCCCAAGGCGTTGGCCTGGACTCTTTGGCGATTCTTTGACGACTGTTTGAGATGATTCGGAACTCGTCGCGGAGCGTTGAGACTCCTTGAGACTCGGCAGGACGCTGCAGCCCTTATACCAAGGTTTCCCCTTCGTAGTAAGAAACCTGTGCCTGTCCGTGCGTTTGCTGCGTCTGCTCTGCATTATGACCGCCATGGTGTGCTCGAAATGCCTCACTGTGAATATACTTTTCAAAATGTGCGCGTGACTCCCATTTCGATACGGCTAGCAGCTTCCCTGACTCTTCGACCCACATTTCAAATCCAATGAAGCCTTCAAATTGTTTCAGGTCAGGTGCGTTTTTGCGGAAATTTTCCACCATCCGCCCGCTATGTTCTTTCGGTACATCAATCGTGTTGGCTGCAATAAACATGGTAAATCCTCCTTATTTTTCAAGAGTTCTCATCTACGCGGGACGCACGCAGGCGTTGAACCGCCATCATGAGCCAATCGTAATCTGCCTTAAGATGTACTAGGTGGTGCTCCATGGCGAGGTCGACTCCGAAACCAAAACCGTGTTGAGGGGCAGATTCGTGAATCTGAATCTGTGTCTTCAGCTTCCGTAGTCTGTCTTCTAGAAGGGGAAGTGATTCTTCAAAGGGGATGTGGTCTAAGAACATCATGCCGATGTCACTCGAGAATTTCATTTCATCGGGTTCCGCTAGATTCTCACGCAGAAGGTTGAGGAAATGTTCTCGGCCCTTGTCCGTAATGGCATACACCTTGCGCACCGGGCGCTTGCCTGCTTGTTCAGCATGGACCTCAACATAGCCTGCATCTGCGAGCCTATCGAGAGTTGCGTACGCCGTCGGCTTTTTCATATCCGTGACGCGGCTGAGGTTCATCTCGATAAACTCGTTAATCTGGTAGCCATGTTGGCTGTGTACCATGAGTATGCCAAGCAGCAAGAGCGCTCGCTCATCCACTCCACCGCACTCCTTCAATTCCATGATTTCATTCGTTCACAAACATTATAGTCATGATTGACTATTATGGTCAAACGGATCTACAATATTGGCAATTAGTCAATCATGACTAATTAAATATGATTATAAATGGAAGAGGGGACAGTCAAGGTGTCCAAGGCAGGTAGACAGGGTTCAAGTGCGGCCCTTACCATTCTCGCAATCGGTGTCTTTATGGGTGGTCTCGACAATGGCATCATGAGTTCAGCACTGACGACACTCATTCACTCGTTCAACGTATCCGCCAGTTGGGGTGCCTGGATGATCACCATCTACACCCTCGGTCTCGCGGTCAGTGTACCAATTATGGCAAAACTGTCTGACCGTTACGGACGCAAACGAATGTTTCTCATCAGCGTTGTGCTGTTTGGGCTCGGTTCGATGAGTGTAGCGCTCAGCCACAACTTTACACTACTGCTCATTAGCCGAGTTCTGCAATCCCTCGGCGGCGGCGGAATCTTCCCCATCGCCAACGGCTATGTCGTTGCCACGGTCCCGGTGGAGCGGCAAGGTCGTGCACTCGGTATGATTGGCGGAATGAACGGTATTGCGGCCATTCTCGGTCCAAATATCGGTTCCTTACTTTTGGGCCTCACCAATGACTGGCACTGGCTGTTCTGGATTAACGTGCCGATTGCCTTGTTACTTGTGATATTCGGAGCACGCTCAATTCCCGAAAGCAAAGCACCGACCAAGGGCCGACTCGACACGCTCGGGATTATCCTCCTATCCGTTGGTATGCTTGGACTGATGTACGGGCTCACCAACCTGAAGGGAACCAACCTTCTCACCAGTCTCGTCACACCGCAGGTCTACGGCTTTGTTGCAGCTGGGGTCGTCCTGCTTATCATCTTCCTGTGGTACGAGAGCGCCATTGACCAGAGGGGAGACGACCCCCTCATCCCGATGTCACTCTTGCGGCCGGAATTACGGTGGACACTCGCGATTGGCCTCGCCTCAGGACTGCTGCTGTCCTCGGTCATCTTTCTGCCGGCGTTTGTTCAGATGTTCCTCGGCTGGCCTGCGAGTCAAGCCGGTTACTGGTATACCCCGATGGCACTGTTCTCCGGTGTGGGCGCCATGGGCGGCGGAGCCTTCATGGATAAACGTGGCCCCATTACAACGCTCATGTTCGGATTTGTAACGGCGGCTATCGGATCGGCGCTGTTCCCACTTTGGGTCACCACCACCTGGCAGATGGTCATTGCCAGCAGCTTGGTAGGCCTCGGTATCGGCATTACGCTTGGCGCACCACTGAACTTTATGATTACAGAGCGCGTACCAGACAACAAATCGACGGCGCTTGGCATCCTGTCTCTCGTTCGCGAAGTGGGACTGACCCTCGGACCCACCATCTTCTCAGGATTCCTAACGCGCTCCATGTCCCAGTTCCCGCAAGAAATTGTCAAGAACCTTGGCGCCATCGGGATTTCTCCATCGCAGGTCCCTTCATCCGAACTGGCGCGGATGCAGGGGGTCCAAAGTTTCGGTGATTTGGCAGGTCAGATTCACCAGATTCCGAACGTGCCCATTCAGAATGCGATTTTGAAGGCATTACACGACGTGTCAAGCCGGGGCTTTGGCCACCTGTACTGGGCAGCCTTCGTCATCGCTGTGGTCAGCATCGTATTCATCCTGTTGGCAGGTATGTACCGACGCCGATCCGCCAGTAACGCCGGCACTCTGCCAGCCCAGTCGTAAGCTCGTCCATCCCGCGTGCGGTCCTGACCCTGACCAAGCCAGGGTCAGGGCGTGGAGGGCGAGAGTGGGAGAAAAGGGAGTGGATGTATGGAATCGCTATTTACGAAGTGGGGCCACATCGTCGCAGGGCGCGTGACCAAGTGGGTCACGCTCATCGTGTGGGTGCTTGCTGCTGCGCTGTTATCGGCCATCGGCCCGAACCTCAATCAGCAAGAAAACAACAACGCAGCGACCTTACCCCCATCTGCACAAAGCGTACAGGCCGAGAAACGCATCAAACAGTCGTTCCCGAACGAGAACCGAGACACTGCAATCATTGTGTGGTATCGGCAGGGCGGACTCACATCTGGTGACATCGCTCAGGTGAAGCAACTTGCAGCCAATCTAACGAACCATCCTCTGCAGGAGCAGTCAGGACTGCCGCCGCTGCAGAACATGCCTGCCCAGACCCTGAAGGCATTCACGTCCAAAGACGGAAGTACCCTTGAACTGCCGATTGCTTTCAATCAAGGCGCAGACCCGACCGTTCTGCAGAAGACGGTCGATGCGCTCAATGCCCGCATTGCGAGTGTGGCTGGACCGTCAGCCTTGTCATCTGCCATCGACGCGTCTGGATTGCACGTTCGTGTGACTGGCCCAGTCGGCATCACGGCAGACGCGCAGGGACTTTTCAAGAACGCTGACGTCAAGCTATTAATGGCCACGATGCTACTGGTGTTGGTGCTGCTCATTCTCCTTTACCGCTCCCCAATACTCGCCTTGGTGCCCCTCATCGGTGTGGGATTCGCGTATGGGGTCATCGCTCCGATTCTCGGGTGGCTGGCCAAGGCTGGCGTCATCGTCGTGGACGCGCAAAGTGTATCTATCATGACGGTGCTGCTGTTTGGCGCCGGTACAGACTACTCACTGTTCCTCGTCGCCCGCTATCGCGACTTTTTGCACAGCGAAAACGACAAACACGTCGCCATTAGGAAAGCACTCGGCGGTGCTGCCGGTGCAATTGGCATGAGCGGACTCACCGTTGCTTTGTCGCTGTTGACACTGCTGTTTGCGAAATACGGATCTGACGAACGGTTCGCCGTTCCCTTTAGCCTGTCGATTCTGGGGATGGTGCTGGCAGCGCTCACCCTGGTCCCTGCTCTGCTCGCAATCTTCGGACGAACATCGTTCTTTCCATTCGTCCCCCGTACCGAGCGCATGTGGGACGCCTCGTCCAAGAAGACGGGCAAGAAACCGCGCCGCGCCGCCAACCAGTCAGGCAGGTTCGGCGAATTCATCGGGCGCGCTGTCACGCGACGTCCATGGCCCATTGTATTAATCACCGTAGTGGTACTCAGCGTTCTGTCCATCTTCGCGGGCCAAGTGAAACCGACCTACAACCTTTTGACATCATTTCCGAAGTCGATGCCATCGCGCCAAGGATATGATCTGCTCGCAAAGCACTTCTCTCCAGGTGCACTTGCCCCGGTCCAAGTCATCGTACATTCATCGTCCGACGGCACAGTTGTTCAGCACGCGCTGCAGCAGCTCAGTTTTGTCGATGCGGTGGGCAGCCCAGCGGCGAGTACTGTGCGCCCTACGGACAAATTGCTGTCGGTCACACTGAAAGACAATCCGTACTCCAGTGCGGCCATGAATGACATTCCGGCTTTGCTCAAGACAGCGCAACAGGCACTTACAAACGACGGCAGCAGCCCGGCCGCCGGAGCCATGAAGAGCCAGGTTTGGGTAGGGGGCCTGACCGCCACGCAGTATGACACGATGGCCTATACGAATCGGGATACCCGTACCATCATCCCACTTGTCATCGGCGTCATTGCCCTGCTCTTGCTTGTGTATCTCCGATCCGTTGTCGCCACCCTGTACCTCTTGGCCACGGTCCTGTTGTCCTACTTTGCTGCACTTGGCATCGGCTGGGTCGTCCTCCACTACCTGATGGGCGTGTCTGCTATCGCCGGTGCCATCCCGCTCTACGCGTTCGTGTTCCTTGTCGCCCTTGGTGAGGACTACAACATCTTTGTCATTTCCCGAATCTGGGAAGCCAAGAACCGGATGCCCATGAAGGACGCCATTGCTTACGGAACCAGCCAGACTAGCAGTGTTATTACTTCGGCCGGGTTGATTCTGGCAGCGACATTCGTAGCACTCACTGGCTTGCCGCTGCAGATGCTGCTTCAGTTTGGCCTTGTGACCGCCATTGGGGTTTTGATTGACACGTTCATCGTTCGCCCTTTCTTGGTTCCATCCATCACGGCACTCCTTGGTAAACGGGCACTGTGGCCCCTGCGTGCGAAACACGACTAGGGAGCGGTAAACAATACAGGTTGTTCAAGTGTTCTGCTCGACTTACGGCGCTGACAGCGACAAGCGCACAAGCGCACAAGCGCACAGGCGCACAGGCGCACAAGTGGCGTGCCCATTGGCACGCCACAGCTGTTTTCACCATCTGTTCATACGCCTTCGGCGCTAAGTCCCCGATGTGACAACGAGGGCCCGTCGCTGGAACTCATGTGGCAACTTCAATCGATGTAACCTGTCAGAGATGACCCACTGGATAAGATGGGTCTGCATGTTCCCTCACTTGCGAAAGACAGCTGCTTGATAGGTCCGCAGCAATGCTGCATCATCAATGGAGCCGTGATGATGGACCTGTTGCCAGCGACCATCAACGAACTGGTAGGTCCGGCTTGTTCTGATGGCCAATAGGATGTCCTCTCCCCCAACATGACACAGTCCGCGTTCGCGGCCGACGGCCAAGAACATCCCCCCGGCTTCATGCAGCGTATAGTCGTGGAACTCCACCTGGACATCGGCAGGCCCGTTGAAGATGTTCGCATAGACTTCCTGGATTTCGTTCCACCCTCTTTTAATGCCCCCGAGCGGATTGTCCATAGACACATCATCTGTCTGAGCCCAATTGCGAGCCATAAGGTCCATGTCTTTCTTGTTAAATGCGGCATAAAAATCGACCAGTGCATCATACGGCAATGAGCGCCCTGTCTTCAATTCCTGTCCGGTAATCGGTGTCTGGATTGGCAACATGTTGTCTCGACTCTCCTTTAGATATTGTTTTTGACGATAAGGCAGCACAAGCCGTTACCCGAGTGTCAGGTTGTATGTAAATAGCGGGATGCCCGTCTTCAGCCGAAACGAACTCGATAGCCTCATCACGCCCGGGAACATTGTACATACTCGATACTGTACTCACCGCGTATTGTACGTACTAGTAGTTACAATAGAAAATACACACTCTTCTTGGTACTCGAGTCAAGGGACCGATGCGTAGCGGTACTGACCCACATTATCGCAGCACCATTTCCAACATCAACTGTGATGTCTTTTGATTGAAATTTCCACACCTGTAAAGTACATAGGTCGGACACTTCTGCACGAAAGAGAGGTTTCCGACGTTCATGTGATTTCACGTGCGTCGATATGTTCCGGTTGGTTTTTCGGCCGATCCGCTTTCGACGCTCGATGTTCGACTGTCAGCTTTTGTAGCCCCATCCGCCTTCGCGGGTCCGCCGTGAGCACACATTCCGGAAAGTGATGAACGAGATCAATGAAGAGTTTACCCAACTCGTTGGACAACAGCAGTTCGATGACTTGACGCAGACCTTGCTCCAAATCATGAACGATATCGAACGATGCAACTAAAGCTGCCTTATATACACAACCTTCGTACCCACACGTCTGTCAGTGTGAGCTAATGAATTTGTTTAAGTGCTACTAACATTTTGTGTCTCCGTTGACTAATCCAGAGAACGGGTACGATAATCTCCCCTGGGAGATTTTAACGACAACGACCCGCCCCCGAAGGGCGCAGCTTGTGCTCCTGTGCCCTTCTCGAATGATAAGGGGGAACGAATGATGCGGATGGATGATATTCGTTTTACCGGATCTGAAAGGTTGATACTCGACGCACTGGCACTTGACGCAAACGAAATTCGCATCCTTGCCCCAGAAGTGACTGCTGAAATCAGGGCCGATAAGTATGATGGTTACACCACACCAAATAAGGCTCTGTGCGACGCGATAGCGGGTGGTCTGGCAACTTTGGCCACTGCAACCAACTGGCACATCTATGCAGATTTTGACGAACACAAGCGTACTTACCGTGTCTGGGTAAAACGGTAACAGTGCGAGGAATGCCCTCCAAAGAGGCGAAAAGCGAGTGAACCTGCAGATGGTCTATCGATGGGCGTTGCTTTATTCAAACGCACCGTTCATGCCTGCGGGTCTGACGCCATCCGTGTTTGTCCGCCCCAACATGAAACTGAGGATAAAACCTGCGAGTGCAATGCCTACGATAATCAGGAAAGTCGCTCGAAACGCATCCGACCACGCTGTTGCAGGGGATGCGGGAAAGACAACGGAGAACACGTGGTCTTTTGTCGTCAACGCAGTTGTTAACCCCGCCACCGAAAACGACACCATCACCTGCTGCATGGCACTTGTCAGCGACGTGACGCGGCCAATCAGATGCTGCGGTGCTGCCTTGAGAACGTGTGACGTGATGGGCATGATGGATAAACCAAGACTGGCTCCTAGTAACACTATCGGAACTACAATAGCCCCAAATCCTGCGTGTGGCGGCACGCGCGAGAAGAGAAATGCCGCAGCAGCAAGGCACGCGATTCCAATTACTGCAAGCCATCTGGCGCCAAACCTGTCGAATAACCTGCCTGAGATTTGATTCAACACGGCAGTGGTTAACGCGTACGGCAGCATGCATAATCCGGCATAAAATGCACTGTAATCCTTCACAGTTTGGAGATACTGCGGAATCAAAAATATGGTCCCGAAGAAGGCAAACTGTGTAATCCACAGCACCACAATTCCTCGCGTGAAGCTTCCTGACCGGAAAGCACGAATTTCCATCAAGGGATATTGGTGTCGCAACTGGGTAACCACAAACAGCACCATTGCGATGATGCCAACACTTAGTCCCCCGATGGTCGGCAACGACGTCCAACTCATGCTTCCCTCTGTTACACCGTAAGACAAACTCACAAAACCGAGTGGGGCCAGCACCATCCCGACCACGTCTAGTGGCGCTCCGGATTGCCGTTCAAGATTCGGCAAAGTACGCAGGCCAATCAACACACCGACAATCCCCACAGGAACGTTGATGAAAAATATCCAGTGCCAAGAAATATAGTCGACCAACCAACCGGAGAGAACGGGTCCAAGTGCTGGTGCAAGCAAAATGGGAATGCTCATGATGCTCATCACTGTCCCCACTTTACTCGGTGGACTCAGACGGAACGTGAAAGCAAATCCAATGGGAGCAACCATGCCTCCACCCAGCCCCTGGAGGATGCGAAAAATCACAAGCGTGTCAATATTGTTTGCCAGTGCACAAAGCAACGACCCCAGTGAAAACATGGCGACTGAGGCGAGGAACACCC
This sequence comes from Alicyclobacillus curvatus, assembly GCA_017298655.1. Taxonomy (GTDB): domain Bacteria; phylum Bacillota; class Bacilli; order Alicyclobacillales; family Alicyclobacillaceae; genus Alicyclobacillus_B; species Alicyclobacillus_B curvatus. The sequence continues at coordinate 5,612,658 of CP071184.1, read as the reverse complement.
GCTTGGCACCGATGCGGTCAGAAATCCAGCCTGACAAAGGAATCACAGCGGCTTGCGCCAAGGCATAGCCCGTGATTGCCCACTGAACAGTATGGTAGGACGCAGAAAAGTCTTGGCGTAAATGCGGGACCACCACGTTTAAGGCACTATTGTCCAGCACGACCATAAACATGCCGACAATGATGGCTGTCAGCGGTCCGAGGATTTGCCTCATCGACGGCAGCGTTGTCTCAGAGCGCGTGGGGTTGGACAGATTTGACATGGGAACACCTTCCTTCCGTTCAATGCGAACATCATAGCACGCAGTCTATACGATGTAAACTAAAATATATAAATTAGTTTATTTAGTTCACATTGTTTGCGAGCAAACAGGATGTGCACTATAATCAATGTGGGTGGAAGGGGGTCCTGGCTTTGGGTGCAGACCATCCGGGTTTCCGGTACAGTGACGAGGAAACGAAATCAAAACTGATAGCAAAGCTGTTCGTTCCCATTAAAAAACATGGCATTGCCAGTTTGAGAACGGATGACATTGCCAGGTACTTGGATTTGTCCAAAGCCACTCTGTATAAATATTTTGAGTCCAAAGACGACATCATCACGAGTTTCGTTGATTTGTTTATTAGCCTCTTTGACATGTCATCTGTTTTGGACGAGACCTCCGGCAGTTATCAAGAGCGTTACCAGGTTGTGATTCGTAAGATGCTGGTTAGTGCGAACTACGGGTCCGACATATTTTTACGAGACCTGCGAGCATTGTACCCCGATTTGATGGAGCGGCTTCACGTCGCCTGGTTGCGGAGAACGGAGATTCTGCGTGAGTTCTATGAGCGAGGTATGGATGCAGGCATCTTTGTGCGGTCTAACGTGGAACTCCTGATTATGCAGGATGAATTAACGCTGGCGAAGCTTTCCGATCCGGCAGCACTCGCCGCCCGAAATCTGGCCTGCAGACAGGCGTTGACGGATTATTATCGGATGCGTGTCCACCAGATTTTCGTCCCTGGCGAGATGCCGAATCTCGAAGACGAAGGGACCATGGGGACATTGGATATGCTTGCACAAAAAATCACCAACAGTATGATGTAGCGTTAGTACGGTGGAACATGAGTACGGTGGAACATTTTGAAACGAAGTGGCAAACCCTAGCCTAATCCGGAACGACAACTACTCGGGAACCGCTTCCTCGGGTCCCGTCTCATGATGCTCTCTAGCTGATCTCGTTGGTGTATTTCGCAGACAGAACTGCACAACGTAACGAAACCGGCCTTGTGAGTTCGGCCGGCATGAATCTGTATGAGACTTTAGGTACTAGGTACTGCTTGGGTGTCTGTTGCTGTCATCTCAAGTAATCCAACTGTCGATGAGTGCTTGTCACAAGCACGATAGAAACGTCTACATCTTCTCCAAAACCTTGCCGATTTTGTCGAGCATCTCGTTCGTACCCTGTTCACGCTGAACCGGCGTATCATGGCCATCGAAGAAGGCGCCTTGTTCGGTATAAATCAGTTTCGTACCGGTACCCTCAAGCTTGAATTCGACAGTGGTCAAGGAACTCGACATCCGCGTTTTGTCCATGTCCAAAGTGTAGGCGTAGACAATCCGTTCGTTCTGCACGATGTCATGATACACCGCATGGAAGCTATATATAGGTCCTCCCGGCGGACCTCCTTGACTTCTCTCCTCGCCTCCCACCCGAAAGTCGAACTCATCCGGTTTCGTGAACCACTGCTCTTTCTGATTCTTGTCCGCCCAGGTGGCAAATACTCGCGCAGGCGAGGCTTGATACACCCGTTCGATGACGAAGGTGCTGTGTAGAACAAATCGATCATTCATGAAGGTCATCTCCCTTAAGTCGGATCGTCGCAATCTCCGTCTACAAAGTCGCCCAGCAGATCGAGGCGGCGTTCCCAGGTCATGCGACGGTCCTTGACATATTTTTCATGACTCTTTTTCATGATACTTAGCAGTTTCGTAAATTCCTCGACCGTCACGGGCTGCTTCCACTGCATGAGGTTGGACACGTGCACCAATTCGGATAACAGGTTTTGCTCTATCCGAATATTCTCTTTCAGCCGCGCGATTTGCCATGAAACGATGTCAAGTGCGCTAAAGTGCTCACCCTTTACGACCGACTTCACCTCATCGAGCGACAATCCAAGCCCTTTTAAGGACAAAATCTGCTGCAATCTTGATAGGTCGGCCTCCGTGTAGAGCCTGTGTCCCGAATCGGAGTACGCCGAGGGAGAAAACAAGCCGATTTGATCGTAAAAGCGCAAAGTCCTTACCGTGAGTCCGGTCAGTTGAGCAAGGTCCCCCACCTTCCAGTGTCGTATCATAATAACTCCTTCGTTAGCGCTAACCGGTTACCGCTAGCCCAACTATAAAAGATGACGTAACGTAAGGTGCAAGCGAAATCTCACCGCATAATCGAGTACCACGCCCACTTAAGGCAATGCGGATTCCCTTGCACATCCACGAAGCGTAAGCTCCGAAACGGGTGAATAAGGACTCTCTTACGCGTCCACACGTCGTTATTGACTCAAGGTAGAACTTAGCACTTCCACAGCACGTTATTTTTTGCCAGCACTGTGCATGCATTCGGAAATAACGCGTTCAGGGCGTGTTACGACAAATAACCGAGGACGATCAACTAGACCTAGGCCATGTCCACGTAAACCAGATGACTTTGATCAGATGGCAGCCTGACCGCTTTCTTCAGCATACCAATACACAGTGGCATCCGTGGTAACTGAGGGATATCCCATTTGACGCAACATAGCCGTCACATTTCCACGGTGATACGATCCGTGAGTGACAATGTGCATCACCATCTCAGAGAAGCTTGTTTCTCGTTCCCCTTCCCATGGGATATGAAGAAGCCGCGACTTATCCAGGTCTTCTTGTTGACTTAAAAATGCCTTATAGGTTTCGGCTAAATCCCGAAACAATCTGTCCATTTCGTTGGCATTCTTACCTTCTCCGCTATTCTTTTCAATTGCCAAAGCTTCTGGCATGTCCATGCCAGAGACAATGTAAAACCATAGTTGATCTACCACGTACATATGCGAGATGACATGCGATATGGAGGGAAAGACGCTCTGAAGTTGTCGCTCGTAAACTTCCTGCGGCAACTCCTTCAACCGATTTAACAGAGTTTGATTTGCCCAGGCATGGTAGTCGTACATTTTCAGCGCAAAGTGCATCATCGACGAGCTCACACCCCATGATTGTTTTGAATTTTCTAATCAATTATATAGAACGTACGTTCTCGTTTCAACACGGCACAGGTTAGGCGAGATGCATTTTCAAGTCATTGCATCCGATTCATGAGTCCATCATCTCTGCGTGCGTCGAGGAATCAAGGAATCAAGGAATAGTATAGCTCCCCGTTACAATCATTGAATTCCCCAGTGAGACCCGTTAGAATATGCTCGAAGGTAAACCCATTTTTCTCAAGAATCGTCTTTGAGGTCACATTTTTCGGGTCTACCTTGGCTACGATTCTGGGTAATCTTATCACGTTAAAGCAATAATCGATGAGCGCTGTCACAGCTTCCGAGGCATACCCATTTCCCCAGTACCTTCGTCCAATTAAGTAGTAGATTTCTTTATCCGACGGATTGAGATCCAATCGCCCAACACCACACCATCCAACCATGTCACCCGATTCCTTCAGGGTGACGGCAAAAGAATACTTAAAATCCTCGTCATACGGCGTGTCATAACTGTCAATCAACCATTGGAATAATTCTTGATACTCATCCAAAGACATCGCTTCCATGTGCAAATAGGTAAACAACTCAGGGTCCTGCATCAGTTCCCACGCTTCTTGTACATCGCCAATCACGTAGGGTCTGATAACGAGCCTGTCTGTGCTAAGCTGCATTTCTGCAATTTCTTCCGTCATTACTTGTTCCTCCCACGTTCTCAAAACGTCAATCAAGTTGACACCGGCGACATTCGTCGCAATCTCTTACAGTTGCCGGAATCATTACGAAGTGTTGTCTCGGACTTCGCTTTGGCGTTGTTCTCTACGTTTCCTCTACGTTTCGGCGAATCATTCGTGACCAATGTACAATAACGCGCTGCCAGCGTGCTATTTCCACTCCCCCCACGTTGCCGGAAGACGAATAGCGCGTTGTGAAAGCGTTAAGTTCTCTACTTCGGTAAATAGCATTGGGTGGAAGCACTATTCACCTCCGCCATATTTGATAACGCGTTACGGGCGCGTTATTTCCACTCAACCGGGCTCAGGCAAAATTGAATAGCGCGTCGCCAGCGCGCTATTGCCACAGCACTCAACAATGCCGGTGTGAAGTAGCGCCATCGCAACTCTCCATCGAGGCTCTCTATCGAGGCTCTCTATCGAGGCTCTCCACCGCACCTCGCCATCGCGAACATCACAGCCGCGCCATAACGGATCGACAAGTTCTGCAGTCTCAGCAACTAACTTTCGTTCCACTAGTTGCATAATTTTTCATTAACAGCTATGATTATTCACAGCGTACTACGTTTTATGGGGCTAGTATAGTGCAGACAGAGTGACCGCCCAGCCAATGTGCTGAGGCGGTTTTTGCGTTGTCCTTCTATAAACGCCCCGAAAGCCCCTTACACTTTTGTCTGACTGATACTTATCTTCCGGTACATTGCAATCACAGTTTTGTTCTTGCTTTCCCATTCAGGGTCATGCACGGTTGGAATCTTGTACTCTTGTTCCATTATGGTCATTAACTGGGCAAGTGCCCGATTTCTGTGCTTGCCTTTCAGGGAATGCATGATGTGTTCATACCGCTCTTCGATCTCCGCAAGTGAAATCATCTCGAATACCTCCTAAAGACCTAAGACGAGAGATATCACAGCGAGGTGACAGGATGGCGAAGAAAGTGTGTGAAATGACCGGTACGCGTTATTTGGTGCACGTAATTTGCCCAGGGTGATTTGCCCAGGGTGATTTGGTCCTGCGCTTATCTTTTCGTCGTTGTTGCCGCCGATCCGATGCGGCTCATGAAGGCCCGGGCCAACGAGATGCTCATAATCTCCCCACGTCGTTATAGCGACCGTGGATAGCACAACGAATATAATAGACAGCCTGAGGCCCTCCACCATGTGGGGGGCCTGTTTGTTATTGTCAAATCCCATCAATTCACTCTAAAGTGCTTCCGATGCTTCCTGTACTTCCGGTGCATCTCTTACCCACAGTTCTTACAGTACTTGCAGTACAGACGCCATTGGTTCGGGAGGGACGTTGTCGACCCCTTGGGGTTGGGCTGTGGCGACTACGAACACGCCCAGACAAACAAACAGCAGAAATGCAATCTTCTTCAAACAGTATCACCACCAATTCCGTGAGATGGGGGAACTTATGCTGAGTCTTGAGAAACGTGAGATGCTTGCATTCCTAATTGGTTACCGTGTGCGTTCACTACGCAAACAGAAACACATGGCACAAAGTGAACTGGCGAAAGGTATCATAGGACAATCAATGATGAGCATGATTGAAAACGGATATCAACTGCCATTACCCGATGTTCTTGAACTGATAGCCCATCGCCTCAATGATCCAATCCTTATGGAATATACTGAAATCGTACAACAAGACCTGAATTTAGTAAACATTCCAGTTATTGATCCGGAAACGCTGGTACATGCCTTATATTCGCACCAAGGGAAGTGGAATCAGATTCACTACAACACGGCCATCACTCTCTGTGAACACTATTACACCCAAGCCGAATACGCGCTTGCCAAAGATGTGGCAGATACGATACTGCTGAACATGGACAAACCGCATGATCGACCCGGTGTATACAGCACAGCCTGCTTCTACTATGGGAGTGTACTGCTCCGGGACACCCAATACGAGGATGCCATCGACTGGCTCTTGAACAGCGAAGAATACAAAACCAGTCTTAGTCCTGATATCCGTGGCAGACTGTTCTACAATTTGGCATACGGATATCAACATTTAAATTACCTGGGCATGACCGTGGTGTATGCAAATCTGGCTGTCATGGAGTTCGCGACACCCGAGACGATTCTTGAAAGTGCAAGGGCCAGGATTTTACTCGGAACAGCCCAAAGCCGCATAGGTCAGACAAAAAACGCCAAATATTCACTGCAGACTGCATACAACACCCTAATCCGATGGGCAACCGATAACACACCTGATTTGCCGTTGATACAAATCAATTTAGCGGACATCTATGAGTCAGAAGGAGACTATGAGAAAGCCCAAGATATGCTCCAAGATGCTCTCTCTTCACCGGCAACGGTCCATCCAACCGCTGTGGCGGCTGCTCTAAGAATCCAGTCGCGATTGTACATGAATGCGGGCGTTCGGTTGCTAGCTGTGGAATACGCGGAAAAGTCGCTTACGTATGCCCTCGAATCTGGTGATGGCTGGTGCATCAGTTGGTCACACCTCAACTTGTCTGCACTGCATACTGATATATCCCAAAAGCTGACTCACGCAAAATCCGCGTTACAAAAGGCCATGACGACACAGAACTATCTTCTTAGTGCTCTGGCCTGTGAAAGCTTGTCTTTCCTCCACCAACAAGTTGAGGAGCATGACAAGGCCATGCAATATTTGCGAGAAACAGTACTATATTATCGTGCATTTGCTGAGCAAAACATTATGATTAAAGCGTCTATTCAATTCCTTCCCCTCCATAGGATCCGGTTCTAACAACGACAAATGCCGCCCCAGGATAACATCCCGGGGCGGCACACAGTTTTGCAATGAACTACGTGTCGTTAAATGGTTGCCTCTACCCACTGACTACTTGAGGGAAGTGGAATCGTGTAGCCAACCGAACCTTTTTGGCCGAATACGCGGACGTTATGGTGAACATCAATCTGATTTCTAAAAGCTTCAGCAAAGCTGAAGTCTTCGTCAGAGTGGTCGGCCGCTTCACATGCAGAGATGTAAACCGCTCCCGCATAGTTCTGCGGGAAAATACTTTTAATATTATTGTAAAAATCAACGGCATTCACATAATGAGCCTTTTTTCCATCGCCAATTACGGGGTTATTGTCGTCCCCCTCATATGCCCCGTGCGCGGTGACGAACAAGTTCTCATTGACCCCAAGCTGTGGGATGGCGGTCCCTCCCCAAGCTTGGTAACAGCTTCCATACACGGCAGACTGTGTCTTAGAAAGATTCTCTGCGACAGTTTTGAGCTTCTTATCGTCTGTTGATACGACAATGATCAATCTGATTCCCACCTTTCGTTCATTCTGCGATTACCAGCCGCCATCCAGTGCAGCAGAAAATGCGTAAACTAAGCCCTGCGAGCTCGGCGTAACCTGAAACATGCCATATGCAACCGTCCAATCAATCTTCTGATTCAGATTAAGGTATACCGAACCATACGACGTGCCGGCTAGTCCCATTTGAGCCTTCACTTGCTGAGCAATTGTGTTTGCCATCTGATTCATGATCTTGTCATCAACGGCCAGATTCCAGTTCTCAAAATCCTGCTTCATCTGACTGAACACCGTCGACATATCACCATCAGGCTTATAGCCGTTCACCACTCCCTTGTCGGTACCTGCCGGATCAACATCCCCAAACCTCTTGCTGAACAAAGATGATGAAGCCTTTTCTGCGCTGGTCAATGCAGCCTTCAGAGCAGTCTGAACATCATCGCCGGCAGCAAACAAGATGGTCATCACCGTGCCGTCCTCCGGTGTCTGCGGAACCGGGCCAGCAAAACCGGCCGTCATTGTCCCGAGTTGGGCAACTGCTTGCCCTGCGTCTGTCACCAACTTGGCGATGCTCCCTGATACTGCCTCGATGTCTTTCGCAAGAGCTGAAACAAACTGACCCATAATGTATTCCTCCTCAGAATTTTTGTACTGCATATACCGATTTCTACGAAATACATATAATTCCTATATTGTAAATTATCATTCATAGTGTCGAAAAATATATAAAACTCACAGACCTCTCTTGGTGCGACGGATGAGGTTATCCGACACCATGGCCCTTTTTCGTTTCAATCAGTGCAGTTGTCGGAAGGTTCCATCAAGGAAACTTGGCGATGCGCGTCGTATTTTTATTGCCCAGAGGGGTGAATACAGTGTCTATCGACTACGACATCGAAGTTAAAAAGACAGGAAATCCTTTAGTACGCATCACCTGCAATGTTTGTGGGGAGAAGTTCGTCTTACGTGGAACTCTGGAAAAAAGCGGCGTCATCACGACTGGGGTAAAGATGTGCTTTTGCGGCAATGAAGACGTTGAACAAACACCTATTGGTTGACGAAATCCATCCTCTAAACCCTTTAGTGCCCAGACAAAGACTATCGATTCACTCGTATTGCTACGCATCGTAGGTGCGTAAGCATACAAGGCATGGTCCTGGTTATGCTCAGTAATTTGTAATAACACGCCACGAGCGCGTTATTTCCGATTGAATCTATGGTGCTGACAAGAAATAGCGAGCTGTGGAAGCGCTATGTTTGCACCTTGAGTCAATAGCGACGTGTGAACGCGTTATTTTGACCCGTCTCAGCAAATAACGCGCCACGTGCGCGTTATTTCCATTTAAACGTGTTTCGGCTAGGGTGAATAGCGCGTTCTGAGCTCGCTATGGGCGACCCAACGTGGCAAGAGCCAGAGGGTGCGATGGAATCTTGGAAAATGTGGATACGTAAGGGAGCTCCGGCTTGGCTGAATGATCGTTGCTTAAACCATCATGATGCGGACAGGAGCTCCTGCTTGGCTAAGTGAGCATCGCTTTGGCTTTGCCTTGTGCTTTGCCTTGTGCTTTGCCTTGTGTGCCCTTTCTAAGCGTGAGTCTTGAAACGTACGGAGAAGAATGCCATCAGCGCGGCCACAAGCGCTGTCGCGGACAGAATGAAATTGATGATGGTGAACCCATGAACTGCTGCCTGATGAGTGGCAGTCGGGACAAATCCTAGATAGGCTGTGCCAAATACCGCCACGCCCAGCACCGCACTGACCTGTGAGACTGTATTGAGCAGACCGCTCATATCCGCTGCGTTGTCTTTGCCCACCGAATGGCTGAGGTGATTGAGCATCCCACTAAAAGCTGCGCCCAGCCCGAGACCCCCGAATCCAAGCATAATCATTAACAGAGGACCACTGTCGATGCCGTTATTCAAGATGATTCCGATTCCTGCGAAGCTGACCGCGAGCAACATGGCCCCCGCAGGTCCGGCCCATGCCACATCCCGTGTACGAATTCGGCCAAGCAGCGGACCGACGACACCAAAGGCAGCGACCCAGGACACCAGAGCAAGCCCGGAATACAAGGGACTCTTCCCCAACCCCTGTTGCAAATAGAGGGCCAGAACAAACAAGATAGCGGCATAGGTGCTCCGGGTCAGCCCTTGCGAAGATATTCCCCAAGAAATTGATGGTTGAGTCAGGATTTGAAGATTCAGCAGCGGAAAACCACCTTGTCTTCGCAATCGCAACTGCCGGCTTACAAACAGAATCAGTGTGGGAATGCTGGCTGCCATGGACACCCAACCCCATGTCGGCCAGCCATCATCTGGTCCAAGCATGAGCGGAAAGAGCAACAGGGTTAAGGATATCGAGAGCACGACCACACCCCTGACATCGAGCGGTTGCATAGGCCGCCCTGTGTCGGCAGGCAGATACCTCGCACCAGCCAACAGCACGACGAAACCGATGGGGACGTTGATGAGAAAGACGGATCGCCACTGCGTACCAAACAGATTGACGGCAATGAGCACCCCGCCGAGCACCTGCCCGATGACCGCACTCCCGGATAACACGGCTGTGTACCATCCGATGGCACGAGTTCGTTCACGGCCTTCGAAATTCAATTGGATGCCAGTAAGAACTTGTGCCGCCATCAGAGCGGCGCCTGCACCCTGAACAGCACGCATAACGACCATCACAATGACGTTTGGGGCCAAAGACAGCACCAGCGAAGAGATGGTAAACACACCGATTCCCCATAAGAAGATACGTCTGTACCCGACCATTTCCCCGAACCGCGCACTGGGAATCAACATCAGCGCATAGACGAGCGTATATCCTGACGCAATTAATACCAACTCACTGCCCGTGGCATGCATTGTCACGCGAATCAATGGCATGGCAATGTTGACTATCGCGATGTCCACGTTCCCCATGAACGTACCACCTAATAACGACGCTAACAGCAACCCAAAATGTACTCTCCTGCCTGTAGACATCATCGCCTTTTTCCTCCAAGACCACTGGCGTTGTGCTAACGCTAGGTTCGATATGTTTGTCATTGTTATATCGAATCCGCTGGGGCTGTGCTTTCGGAATCTTGCCCTCTCATCTAGGGTTGTCAGGCAATGGCTTTCTGGTGCTTCGGAGACCGGGGGGAGTGTGAGGACACAAAGGGACAATAGGGGTCCGCTAGGAGGGGTCCGCCAGGAGGTGTACGTCAGGAGGTGTACGTCAGCACTGGTTAGGAGCAGTTTTCGTCCACTTCTTCATCTGATTTGTCATCAGCCGAGTACAAAATATAAAGAGAGGTCAGTATCACCTTCACCGTCCGTTACACATTCGTGTACTGACGAGAGTGAACTGCCTCCATCTAAAACATCATTGTCATCTTAAATGCTGCACCATCAAGCGCCCTACCCTATCTGGTATGTTCATCCTACCATCAATCACAAAGTTTGACCGGATGATATCCATGAGACCCAAAGGGTTGAAGCTGCTCCATCCATTTTTGCTTTAGTTTCTTTAAGACATCCTTTACGTCATAATACTCATCTGGTGTTTTCTCGAGTGTCTCCAGGATTTCGAATGCAAAGGCATCAGCTCCGAATTCATCCCACTCCGTTTGAAGGGACTTGTTCGGGTGTGAATGGTGCTCCAGCATGAACTTTTGTCCATTGACTGTATTAATGTTCCGGGTGCTGTCCACGAAAATCTTGTGGTTCTTAACGTTTTTGATTTGAAACACACCCGCTACAGTTTTCTGCTCGTTCCATTTCATTCGCAGCTCTTTTCGCCTATCCAACCCTCTCTCCCCCTCCCTATTGTTCTCTCTGAGAGTTTCGCGTGTGCTGCGCGATGTCACCTGTTTTAGCAAACTCGTCGTCTACACGGCCTTCTGTAAATGCTTTTGCGGCCAGTCTCTTGATATGGCGATTGATGTCTGGCGGCCAAGCTTGGATGCACTCATGGAAACGCCGTGAATCTCCCGCAAAAAGAGCCCGAAGGGCATCTTCATAATGTGGGAAATTCCCCGACATCGCTGTCATAAAGCGATAGGTCGTTTCCTGGGCCTCTCGCACGTTGCTCTGTCGCTCGCGCTGACGTCGTGCTTCATCCACAAGTTTGCGCAACGTGACCGATGCGCCTCCCGGCTGGCTCTTGAGCCACTCCCAATGACGCGGTAGTAGCGTAACCTCTCCAGCAATCACACCGAGTTTCGGCCGTCCAACGTGACGCGGAACATCAGCATCAGGCTCAGGCACTGATTCATGTGCTACTGGACCCTGTGTCAACCGTTCCAAGACGTCGTTTTGCGTCCCACGAAAATCAACCTCGATAACTTTACTGGTGCCGTTATCGAAAATCAGGACTTGCGAGAGCTCACCATCAGCGACTGTGTCTTTCACTTGCGAAACGACTTGTTGTAAGGTGCCGGATGCCACCGCACGTTGGCCAAGAAACGCTGTGCAGGTGAGGTTGGTGGGATGGTTTGTCATGTTCTACCCCCTCGTATTTCAACTGCAATCCATATTATATCCGGATAAAACAAAAGTCAATATTACCCGGGTTAAATAAGGAGCTCCCAGCGCCGGGAAGACTCCACATGAATGACATCCGCCTGTCATCCCATGCAAGACATCAACAAGGCATCCCGGGCACGACATGCGGCGGGATGGTATCCGGCGGATGGCCCGTGGGGGTTATCGCGCAAGTCAACTCATCTTCCGAAATACCAGCACAGCGTTGTGTCCCCCAAATCCGAAGGCATTGGACAACCCGATGTTGATGTCTGCGAATCTAGCTTCGAACGGAACATAGTCGAGGTCACATTCTGCATCGGGCGTGTCTAAATTGATGGTCGGAGGAATTACATTCTCCTGAAGGGTCTTTGCAAGTGCGACAGCTTCAACACCACCTGCGGCACCGAGTGTATGGCCCACCATGGATTTGTTTGCACTGACAGCCAGATTGTACGCATGAGTGCCGAACAGCCGCTTAATTGCACGGGTCTCAGACAGGTCTCCAACGTGTGTGCTTGTTGCGTGGGCGTTGATATAGTTCACGTCCCTAATATCAATACGTGCATCGTCAATGGCCGCCTTCATGGCTTGTGCCGCTCCAGCCCCGTCAGGTTCTGTGGCCACCATGTGAAAAGCATCTGATGAAGACCCGTATCCAATCACTTCCGCGTAGATGCGGGCTTGGCGTCTCGTTGC